>DASXKY010000001.1:0-24574 GCA_036496555.1 Burkholderiales bacterium
CGACTACCAGCACGACATCGGCGAGGTTGACCTCAATATCTCCGGCTGCATGAACGCCTGCGGCCACCACCACGTCGGCCACATCGGCATCCTCGGCGTCGATAAGAACGGGGAAGAGTGGTACCAGATCGAGGTCGGCGGAAACCAGGGCAACACTCACGGCACGGGCCCCGGCGCGGCGCTGGGCAAGGTGCTCGGCCCGTCGTTCGCCCGCGCCGAAGTCCCCGACGTGGTCGAAAAGCTGCTCAGCTTTTATGTGAAAGAAAGGGACAGCGAGGCCGAGCGTTTCATCGACCTCGTGCACCGTATCGGCATCGAACCCTTCAAGACTGCGGTCTATGGCAACGCTGATCAAAGAGCGGCGCGTCGTCGCGAACCCGTCGCAGCCTGAGGGGGAAGTCATCCGGCTGGAGCCGCAGGACGATCCTGCGGTGGTCGCCGCGCGCCTGGCCGGCGCGGCCTGGGTGGAAATCAATTTCCCGAAGTTTGGCGACGGCCGCGGCTTCTCGATCGCGCGCCTGCTGCGCGAGCGCTACGGCTACAAAGGCGAGCTGCGCGCGGTCGGCCAGGTGGCGCGCGACCACCTGCACTACATGGAGCAGTGCGGCTTCGACGCATTCCTCCTGCGCGACGGCGAGAACGTCGAGGAGGCGCTCGCCGCGTTCGACGACTTCAGCGAGCACTACCAGGCTACGGTGGCGCAGCCGGTGCCGCTCTTTCGCCGCCGCCCGGGTTCCTGATGCTTTCCAGCGTCCTGCGCTCCATCGCGGACGAATTCGCACCCGCGGTGCTCGCGAGCAGCCTATCCGCCGAGGACATGGTGCTAACGCATGCCATCGCGAGCGCGCGACTGCCGATCGGCATCTTCGTCCTCGATACCGGGCGGCTGCACGCGGACACGCTGAATCTGGTCACCGAGGTGCGCGAGCGCTACGGTCTGGAGATCAAGGTCCACCAGCCCGACAAGAAGAGCGTCGACGAATACGTCGCCCGGCACGGCCGCGACGCCTTCTACGGCAGCCTGGAGCTGCGCAAGCGCTGCTGCGAGATCCGCAAGGTGGTGCCGCTCGCCGGCGCCCTCGCCGGCAAGCGCGCCTGGATCACCGGCCAGCGCCGGGAGCATTCGCAAGGCCGCGCCGAGCTCGCCGAGCGCGAGTTCGATGCCGCGCACGGCATGCAGAAATTCAATCCGCTTGCGGCCTGGAGCGAAGCGGCCGTATGGGACTACATCCGCGCGCATCGCGTGCCATACAACCGCCTCTACGATCAGGGCTACCGGTCCATCGGCTGCGCGCCCTGCAGCCGGCCGGTGCTTGCTGGAGAGGACGTGCGGGCGGGACGCTGGTGGTGGGAGCAGCCCGAGCACAAGGAGTGCGGACTTCATGTCGCTTCGCCTTCCCAACAATCGATTTCTTTCAAGAGAAAAGACGTGATCAATGCAGGCTGAACGCGACCATCTCGACTGGCTCGAGTCCGAGGCGATCTACATCCTGCGCGAGGTCGCCGGGCAGTGCCAGAACCCGGTGCTGTTCTTCTCCGGCGGCAAGGACTCGATCTGCCTGCTGCGCCTTGCCGAGAAGGCGTTCCGGCCGGCGCGCTTCCCGTTCCCGCTGCTGCACATCGATACCGGGCACAACTATCCCGAGGTGATCGCGTTCCGCGACCGCCGCGCCGCCGAGCTCGGCGAGCGCCTGCTCGTGAGGAGCGTGGAGGATTCCATGCGCCGCGGCACGGTGCGGCTGAGCAAGGAAGATCAAAGCCGGAATGCCGCGCAGTCGATCACGCTGCTCGAAGCGATCGCCGAGTTCCAATTCGACGCCGCCATCGGCGGCGCGCGCCGCGACGAGGAGAAGGCGCGCGCGAAGGAGCGCGTGTTCTCGTTCCGTGACGAATTCGGCCAGTGGGACCCGCGCAACCAGCGGCCTGAGCTGTGGAGCCTCTACAACGCGCGCGTCAATCCGGGCGAGCACGTGCGCGTGTTCCCGATCAGCAACTGGACCGAGCTCGACGTGTGGCAGTACATCGCGCGCGAGAACCTCGAGGTGCCCTCGATCTACTACGCGCACCGCCGGCCGGTCGTTCGCCGCCGCGGCCTGATTGTGCCGGTGACGCACCTCACGCCGGCAAAGATCGGCGAAGCCATCGAGGAAATTTCAGTGCGCTTCCGCACCGTGGGCGACATCAGCTGTACCTGCCCCGTCGAATCGGATGCTGCCACGATCGAAAGCATTCTGGAAGAGACGGTGGTGGCTAAGCTTACGGAGCGCGGCGCCACCCGCATGGACGACCAGACCTCCGATGCCTCAATGGAGCGGCGCAAGAAAGAGGGCTACTTCTGATGCAGCCCCTTCGTTTCGCCACCGCCGGCAGCGTCGACGACGGCAAGAGCACGCTGATCGGCCGGCTACTGTACGACTCGCGCGCGGTGCAGGAAGACCAGCTCGCCGCTGTCGAGCGCGCCTCGCAGCGCCGCGGCGGCGCGCGGCTCGATCTTTCGCTGCTCACTGATGGCCTCGAGGCCGAGCGCGAGCAGGGCATCACCATCGACGTCGCCTACCGCTACTTCGCCACGCCGAAGCGGAAGTTCATTATCGCCGACGGTCCGGGCCACGTGCAGTACACGCGCAACATGGCCACGGGTGCGAGCAACGCCGACGCCCTGGTCCTGCTGGTCGACGTCAACGAGGGGCTGAAGCCGCAGACGAAGAAGCATTTGCAGATCGCGCGGCTGCTCGGCATCCGCCAAGTCGTCGCCTTCGTCAACAAGATGGACCTCGCCGGCTGGTCGCGCGAGGCCTTCGAAGAGGCGGCGACCGGCGTGAAGGCGTTCGCGGCTCCGCTCGGGCTCGAATCGCTCGACGTCATTCCGGGCTCCGCGCTGGAAGGCGACATGGTCGTCGAACGAGGCGGGTCCGGAGAAATGCGGCTCGCCTGGTACAAGGGACCGACGCTGCTCGAGCGCCTCGAGACGCTGAACGCCGGCGTGGAGAGCGCGGCGAGCGAGCCTTTCCGCTTCCCGGTGCAGCTCGTGTCGCGGCCCCAGGCCGGGGCGCCGCGCGGGTATATGGGGCGCATCGAGTCGGGCCATCTGCTTGCGGGCACCGAGGTGCTGCTGCTGCCTTCGGGCCGGCGCACGCGCGTACGGCAGATCCTCACCCACGACGGCAGCCGCGAGCTCGCGGTCGCCGGCGACTCGGTGACGCTGGTTCTGGCCGAGGATATCGACCTCGCGCGAGGCGACCTGATCGCCGAGGCGGTCAACCCGCCTCGCGAGGCTCGCTCGCTCGACGCTACGCTGGTGTGGCTGGGCCACGAGCCGCTGCGGCCGGGCGCGCGCTATCTCCTCCAGCAGTCGGCGCGGCGGCTGATCGCGAAGGTGCAGGCCGACGCGCCGCTCGCGCTCAACGACATCGGCGAGGCGCGCCTCACGCTGAGCGCTCCGCTGTACGTCGATCCCTACGACGCGGTGCGCACGACCGGGTCGTTCATCCTGATCGACGAGGCGACCAACCACACCGTTGCCGCGGGGCTCGTGAAGTGAGCGGCACAGTCCTGCCGTTGCGGGGCACAGTCTATTTGGTCGGCGCCGGCCCGGGCGCGGCTGACCTCCTCACCGTGCGCGCCGCCCGCCTGCTCGGCGAAGCCGATGTGGTTTTTCACGATGCCCTGGTATCCGACGGGATACTGCAGTTGATCGCGGGAAAGAAGATCGCCGTAGGCAAGCGCAGCGGCCTGCGTTCCACGGCGCAGCAGTTCATCAACAAGCAGCTCCTCGACGCGGCGAAGCGCTATCGCATCGTGGTGCGCCTGAAAGGCGGCGATCCGATGCTGTTTGGGCGTGCCCACGAGGAAATCGAGTTTCTGATCAAAAGAAATATTGAAGTGAAGATCGTGCCCGGCATCACCGCGGCCCTCGCGGCGAGCGCCGATCTCGGGATCTCGCTCACCCGGCGCGGCGAAGCGCGCAGCGTCGCGTTCGTCACGCCGCGCGTCGGCGAAGGAACGCGCGACAGCAGCTGGGTGCGCGCCGCCCTCGCGGCCGACACCGTGGCGATCTACATGGGCGCGGGCGAGGGCGGCGCGATCGCCGCCGCGCTGATCGCGGCCGGCAAGCGGCCATCGACGCCGATCGCCTTCGTGGAAAGTGCCTCGACACCGGATACCGTAGTCACCTACGGCACCTTGGAGAGGCTCGCCGACATGAAAAGCAGCGGCGGGCCGGTGCTGATTCTGCTCGGCGAGGTCTACGGCGAGGCGGCCGCCGCCGCGCTGCGCGATCTTCGCAAGGCAAGGCAGAGCGCGTAGCACGCAAGCACGATGAACCAGACCAGCGACCAGCCGGCGATCGACAGGCCGAGGAATTTCCAGTCGACCGCCGCGCACTCGCCGCTGCCCTGGAAGACCTTCTGCAGCGTGCGCATGAGCGGCAGGTTGTTCAGCATGAAGAAGAGGTCCGGGCCGCATGCCGGCACCTTGTCGGCCGGCAGGCTCTGCAGCCAGACCTGACGGCCGGCCGTCGCGGCGCCGCCCGCGGCGAACAGCACGATCAAAGCCGAGTAGAGCCACGCGCCGGTCCGGCCGGGCCCGTGAAGGGCGCCTAGAACGAACAGCGCCATCACCGCGTAGAAAAAGCCGCGTTGCATGAGGCACAGCGGGCAGGGCTCGAGACCCTGGGCGTACTGCAAATAGTAGGCGTAGGCGAGAAGCGCAGCGCAGACCAGCGCGCCGGCTCCAAACATGACTCGATTGTTTGTCTTCATAGCTCGAATGACCCAAATGCTCCGGGCGGATGGTGGCACGCCCAGGTCGGGGCAACAATACCGTTCCGACAATCGGGGCGCATGAAAGGACACGCGGTCTTGCTTGCATTCTTCGCGCCGCTCCTCGTCGGCGCGTGCACCGTGATCGGCCACCAGAAGGTCGAAGGCTGGCCGACGCTCGCAGTCAACGAGCACTATGCGCCGCACTGGCAGATGCGCGATCACTGCGTGAAGTACGCGTCCTTCGGCAGCTCGCCGGAGGCTTGCGCCGTGTTCAACCTCGAGGCGCGCACCTGCGATCTATGGTTCAGCGCCGACTTCCCGCCGCCGAAGAGCGTCGTCGAGCACGAGCGCATGCATTGTGAAGGCTACGATCACATCGGCGAGACCGGCATGCGCGACTTCCTCGCCCGCTACAACGCTTCGCGCGCCCTCACTCCGGGCGCGACCCCGGCGCCGGCCCAGCAGGCGCAATCCGCCCGCTAGCTTCGCCGAAACCGATCGCAGCGCAGCCGGCGCGCTCGCAGCGGCCACGCTCGATCACCTCGTCGCCGTCCTCGAGAAAAGAGCGTTTGCCGCCTTCGCCGAGCTCGAGCGGCGCCTTGCCCGCCTGCGTGAGCTCCATCATGGAGCCGGCGCTGCCGGGCTGCGCGCCGGAGATCGTGCCGGAGCCGAGGAGGTCGCCCGGCTGCAGGTTGCAGCCGTTCGAAGTGTGGTGGGCGAGCATCTGCGCGAGCGTCCAGTACGAGTCGCGAAAGTTGCCGCGGGAAAGGCACGCCGCTTGGCGGACGCCGCGCGGCTTGAGGTGCATCTCGACGCCGATGTCGAAGCCGCCTTCCTTCTCGTTCTGTTCCGAAGAGAGATAGTCGAGCGGCCGCGGATCCTGCGCCTCGCGCTTGAACGCCGGGCAACGGAACGGCTCGAGCGCCTCGAGCGTGACGATCCACGGCGAAACGGTAGTGGCAAAGCTCTTGCCGAGGAACGGCCCGAGCGGCTGGTATTCCCAGGCCTGGATGTCGCGCGCCGACCAGTCGTTGAGTAGTACGACGCCGAAGACGTGCTCCAGCGCGTTTGCGAGCGGGATCGGCCGACCGAGGGCGTTCCCCGGTCCGACCACGAAGCCGAGCTCGGCCTCGTAGTCCAGGCGCCGGCTCGGCGCGAAGACCGGCGCGTCGCCGGTCTTCAGCTGGCCGTGCGGCCGCCGCACCGGCGTGCCGGAGACGACGATCGACGAGGCGCGGCCGTGGTAGCCGATCGGCACCCATTTGTAGTTCGGCAGCAGCGGATTGTCCGGCCGCAGCAGGCGGCCCATGTTGGTCGCGTGATGGACGCTCGTGAAGAAATCGGTGTAGTTGCCGACGGCGAGCGGCAGGAGCAGCTCGGCCTTGCGCATCGGCACCAGATGTTTCTCGAGCGTCTTGCGGTAGTTCTTCTTCGCGAGCGTGGCCGACAGGCGCTGACGCAGCTCGCGCCAGGTCTTGCGACCCGCCGCCGCGAGCCGGTTGAGATTCGGCCCGGTGTCGACGCCGAGCGCCGCGAGATCGAAAATCTGATCACCGATGGCCACGCCGCCTCTCGGTTTTTCTCCGGCGCGCTTTTTCTTGAACAGACCGTAGGGCAGGTTCTGCATCGGAAAATCAGAACCCTGCGCCGTCTCCACCCACGACTGAAGCTCCGGATCGTGCGTCCGATCGAGCTTCAAAAACCGTCCCAGACCCTGTCGTAGTCCTTCTGCAGCTCCTTGCGCCGCATCGCGAAGCGCGTCGGCCGGAAGACGTGGCGCGACTCCCACATGAAGGCGAGCGTGTTTTCGAGCTTGTGCGGGCGCAGCGGTGTTTTGATTGCTCTTTGATAAGAATCAAAATCAGGGCCGTGGGCCGAAAAGCTGTTGTGGATCGACACGCCGCCCGGCAGGAAGCCTTTTTTCTTCGCCTCGTACTCGCCACGCACGAGGCCCATCAGCTCGCTCATCAGGTTGCGATGGAACCAGGGCGGCCGGAACGTATCCTCGGCGACCTGCCAGCGCGGCGGGAAGATGACGAAATCGACGTTGGCGACGCCCGGCTGCCCGGAAGGCGAAGTGAGCACGGTGAAGATCGACGGGTCGGGATGGTCGAAGGTCACCGTGTTCACCGCCATGAAGCGCGCGAGGTCGTACTTGTAGGGGACGTAGTTGCCGTGCCAGGCTACGACGTCGAGCGGCGAATGAGCGAGGCGCGTCTCCCACAGGGCGCCCTGGAACTTGGCGAAGAGCCGGCACACGCCGCCGCGCTCATATGCCGCCACCGGCGCGAGGAAGTCGCGCGCCTGCGCGAGCCCCTGCGAGCCGAGCGGTCCCAGCTCGGGCAGCCGGAACGGCGCGCCGTAGTTCTCGCACACATAGCCGCGCGAAGGGCCGTCGACGTCGACCCTGAATTTCAGTCCCCGGGGAACTACGGCGATTTCCCCGGGATTCACTTTCAAAATTCCCAATTCGGTAAAAAGCGAAAGACTGCCTTGTTGTGGCACGAGCATCAGCTCGCCGTCGGCGTCGTAGAAGTAGCGCGCGCGCATCGGCCGATTGGCGCGATAGACGTGCACCGCGAGGCCCGCATGTGCGGCCGGCTCGCCCGCGCCGGCGAGGGTGACCAGGCCGTCGAGGAAGTCGAGCGGGCGCGAAGGGACCGGCAACGGGTCCCAGCGCAGCCGGTTCGGCGATGGCAGCACTTCCTCGAAGGGTCCGCTGCGCAAGTCGCGCGCCGCGGCTGACCTGTACGCCGGATGCATCGCGGACGGCCGCAAGCGATAGAGCCACGCGCTGAGATTGTCCGCGCGCGGTGCCGTGAAGGCGCTGCCCGAGAGCACTTCGGCGTAGAGACCGCGCGGCACGCGCTGCGGCGAGTTACGACCTCGCGGTAGCGCGCCCTCGATCGCCTCGCTCGAGAACTTGTTGCCGAAACCGCTCTGGTACACGACGCCGGCCGCCAAGCTAGAACCCGTCCGGGTTCCGCGACTGCCAGCGCCAGGAGTCGTGGCACATTTCGTCCAGCCCGAAGGCGGCTTTCCAGCCGAGCTCGCGCGCGGCGAGCGACGGGTCGGCGTACGAAGCGGCCACGTCGCCGGCGCGGCGCGGCTGGAAGTCGAGCGGAATGTTCTTCCCCGAGGCGCGCTCGAAGGCCTTCACCACCTCGAGCACCGAGTAGCCGCGACCGGTGCCAAGGTTGGCGGTGATAGATCGCTTCGCTTTTTCCAGGTAGTCGAGGGCGGAAAGATGGCCGCGCGCGAGGTCCATCACGTGGATGTAGTCGCGCACCCCGGTGCCGTCAACCGTCGCATAGTCCTTGCCCCAGACGCGCAGCGCCGGGCGCTTGCCGACCGCAACCTGCGTGACGTACG
This sequence comes from Burkholderiales bacterium, assembly GCA_036496555.1. Taxonomy (GTDB): domain Bacteria; phylum Pseudomonadota; class Gammaproteobacteria; order Burkholderiales; family SG8-39; genus SCGC-AG-212-J23. The sequence goes on from DASXKY010000001.1 coordinate 8,136, forward strand.
GCACCAGGTTATTGGGAATGCCGCGCGGGTCCTCGCCGATCCGCCCCGAGGAATGCGCGCCGATCGGGTTGAAGTAGCGAAGCGAGGCGTGCAGCAGGCCGCTCTTCGTCAGCAGGCCCTCGATCTCGACCTTGTTCTCGCCGTAAGGGTTGGTCGGCCGCAGCGGATGGTCCTCGGTGAGCGGCAGCCGCTTCGGGTCGCCGTAGACGGTGGCGGAAGAGCTGAAGACGATCTGGCGTACGCCGTGCTTTCTCATCGCGTCGAGCAGGTTCACCGTCCCGCCGACGTTGTTGTCGCGATAGAGCTGCGGCTTCTCGACCGACTCGCCGACGGCCTTCAGCCCGGCGAAGTGGATCACGGCGTCGACGGGCTTGCCGAAGGCCGCGTCGAGCGCGCCGCGCTCGCGCAGGTCGACGCGGTGGAAGTCGAGCGCCTTGCCGGTGAGCTCGCGCAGGCGCTCGAGGACCACCGGTTTCGAGTTGGAGAGGTTGTCGACGACGGCGAGCTGGTGCCCCGCCTCGGCGAGCAGCACGCAGGTGTGCGAGCCGATGTATCCCAGCCCGCCCGTGACCAGCACATTCATTCGCTTTTCAATGTCTGATAAATCGGTGTGAAGTCGGGCGCGGTTTCCCGCATCAGCTGGTCGAAGGTGTCGATGACGAAGTAGATGTCCTGGTAGCGGTCGATCAGGTACTCGGTGCGCATGATGCGCTCGATCTCGAACGGCAGCCGGCGCGGCTTCGGCGAGTCGACGCAGTACGCGAGCTCGCCGCCGGAGGAGAGAAGTCCCGCCCCATAGGCTCTTATTTGGCCGTTTACTCTGATCAAGCCGAATTCGATCGTGTACCAGTAGAGCCGCGCGAGCCACTTCACCGCGTCGAGGCGCATCGCCTTCAGGCCGCCCTTGCCGTATTCGTGCAGGTGGTCCGCGTACACCCGATCGAAGAGCAGGGGCACGTGGCCGAAGAAGTCGTGGAACACATCGGGCTCGACGATGTAGTCGAACTCCTCCGGTTTCCGCAGCCAAACCGTGACCGGGAAACGTCGGTTGGCGAGGTGGGTGAAGAAGGCCTCGTCGGGAATGAGGCCGGGGACCGCGACGATTTCCCAGCCGGTGGCCTTCCTCATCTTCAAAGAGATTTTCTGAAAGTCAGGGATGCCCGTAGAAGCATCTAAGTCCGCAATAGCCTCGATCCATTCCGGACAGGCGTACTTCGGCACCAGCCTTGCCTGGCGCTCGAAAAGCCGGCGGTAGAGCGCGTGCTCGGCGGCGGTGTAGTTGGACCAGTCCTGCTCGACCGAATAGTCGGTCGCGGCCCGGGAGTAATCACCGCGCAGTTTTTTTTCCGCTTTTCCCAAGAAATTCTTTCTCGAAAAACCTAGGCCGCAGGCTTCAGTGTGCCGCGGCGGATCTGGTCGAGCTCCATCGATTCGAACAGCGCGCGGAAGTTGCCTTCGCCGAAGCCCTCGTCGCCCTTGCGCTGGATGATCTCGAAGAAGATCGGGCCGATGAAGGGCATGGTGAAGATCTGCAGCAGCAGTCCTCCACCCGGAGCGCCGTCAAGGAGGATTCGGCGTTTTTTCAATTCGGCCGTGTTTTCCCCATGACCGGGGAGCCGCTTTGCGAGGAGCTCATAGTAGGTGTCCGGCGTGTCGAGCAGCTCGACGCCGCTCGAGCGCAGCGCGTCCACCGTGTGGTAGATGTCGGCCGAATGCAGTGCGATGTGCTGGATGCCCTCGCCGTGGTAGGCGTCGAGGTATTCCTGGATCTGCGAGCGGTCGTCGGCCGACTCGTTGATCGGGATGCGGATCATGCCGCAGGGGCTGGTCATCGCCTTCGACCTGAGGCCGGTCAGCTTGCCCTCGATGTCGAAGTAGCGGATCTCGCGGAAGTTGAACAGCCGCTCGTAGAACTCGGCCCACTCGTTCATGCGGCCGCGGTGAACGTTGTGCGTGAGGTGGTCGACGAAAGTGAGACCGGCGCCCGCCGGGGCGGCCGACTGCCGCTGCCAGAATTCCTCGAAGCCGGGCAGCGGCTTGAAGTCCACGTCGTAGATGGTGTTGCCATACGCGTTTTCGGGATAGCGGTCGACGAGGTAGATGAGCGAGTCGCCGATCCCCTTGATCGCCGGGATGTTGAGCTCGCCCGGTCCGGGGTGCGCCTCGACGCCCCAGGCGCCGCGCTCGACCAGCCGTTGATAGGCGAGCGCCGCGTCCTTCACCCTGAACGCCATCGCGCACACGCTCGGGCCGTGGCGGCGCGCGAAGTTCTGCGCGAACGAGCGCGGCTCGGCGTTGACGATGAAATTGACGCCGCCCTGCTTGTAGAGCGTGACGTCCTTGTGGCGGTGGCGCGCGACGGCGCGGAAGCCCATGCGCTCAAAGAGCGCGCCGAGCGCTTTCGGATCGGGCGCCGCGTACTCGACGAACTCGAAGCCGTCGGTTCCGACCGGATTTTCCCAGCTGATTTGGCCTTCCGCCATGCGAACGATTGTAGACCCTGGGAAGTTACACGCGGCGGTTCCGCTATCATCCATTCATGCCACGCGTTCCACTGGCGGACTTCGAGCCCGCGCTGAAGAAGCGTCTGGAGGAGCTCTGGGGCACGCCACCCAACCTGTACAAGCAGCTCGCCAACCACCCGAAGGTCATCGCCGCCTGGAACGAGTTCGCGCGCACGCTGCGCCACGATAGCCGCACGCCGCGCGCGCTGCGCGAGCTGATGATCCTGCGCGGCGCGCAGCTCATGCGCTCGGAGTACGAGTGGGCGCAGCACCTGAAGATGGCGCGCAAGGCGGGCGTGCGCGAGGCGCAGATCGACGCGCTCGGGAACTGGCAAGCCTCGGCGGAGTTCACCGGCAAGGAGAAGGCGGCGCTCGGCCTCGCCGACGCGGTGACGCAAGGCCGCGTGCCCGAGGACGTGTACGCCGAGGCGATGCGGCACTTCGACCACCAGGACTACGTCGAGCTGGTGGTGATGTCCGCTTTCTACGCCATGGTGGCGCGCGTGCTCGACGCGATGCATGTACAGCTTGAGGACGATTTCAGGGACTACTCGCCCAAGCTGCCTGGATGAGTGCACAAATAGAAAGAGGCGGCGCCCCTCGCAGTTACCGGTATTACGACTTCGTGATGGCGGCGTCGGTGACCGTGCTGCTGTGCTCGAACTTCATCGGCGCGGCGAAGCAGGCGACGGTGGATCTGCCGCTGCTTGGGCCGACGAGCTTCGGTGCTGGGGTGCTGTTTTTCCCTATCTCCTACATTTTTGGCGACATCCTCACCGAGGTGTACGGCTACGGCCGCGACCGGCGCGTGGTATGGGCCGGCTTCGGCGCGCTCGCGTTCGCATCATTCATGGCTTGGGTGGTCATCAGCCTGCCGCCGGCGGCGAGCGAGTTCATGAAGAGTTACCAATCCAGCCTCGAGGCGGTGTTCGGCAACAGCTGGCGCATTGCCGTCGGCTCGATGATCGCGTTCTGGTGCGGCAGCTTTGCGAACTCCTACGCGCTCGCCAAGATGAAGCTGTGGACCCGCGGGCGCTGGCTGTGGACGCGCACCATCGGCTCGACCATCGTCGGCGAGCTGATCGATTCCTCGCTCTTCTACTTCATCGCCTTTTACGGGATCTGGGCTACCGGCGACATCGTCAAGATCGCCGTGGCGCAGTACATCCTCAAGACCTCGTGGGAAGTGGTGATGACGCCGGTCACCTATAAGGTCGTCGGCTTCCTCAAGCGCGCCGAGAGCGAGGACTACTACGACCGCAACACCAACTTCACGCCGTTCTCCATCAAGCTTTAGTAGTTGAAACCTGAAGCATCTTGCAGGCGTCTGACGGCGCCTGACATTAGCTCACAGTCAGGACACAACGCGTAACAAACGCCCCTTGCCGCGCCCGCACCATTCGCCTCGCCTACTAACTTCAAGGAGAGGCGCAAATGAAACGGATCATCGCAGCAAGCCTGGTAGCGGCGGCGCTCGGCGCGGGTAACGCGCAAGCCGGCAGCACCTCCGGCCAGTTCAACGTCAGCATCACTCTTACCTCCGCGTGCACGCTCGGCGCGGTCACTCCGGTGGCGTTCGCGTACACCTCGCTGCAGGGTTCTGCGGCGACGGCGACCGGCGGCGGCTTCTCGGTCACCTGCACCAACAGCCTGCCGTACACCTTCGGCCTGCAGGCCGGCTCGGGCGCGGCGACCCCTCCGGGAGCGGCGACCGTCTCGGTCACCGACAACGTGGTCAACCTGGGCTACAGCCTGGGCCTCAGCGCGGTGGGTGGCACGGGCAACGGCTCGGCGCAGTCCTTCAGCGTGACCGGCACGATGGCGGCCTCGCAAGCGGGCACCTGCGCGACGGCCAGCTGCACCAACGGCGCCGCGACCAACAAGACGCAGACGCTGATCGTCAACTACTAGTCGCCCGACTTCGAATCACACCGAAGGCGATTCACATGCGGCACGCATTTGCGTCCTCGACCCTGGCCCTGATGGCGCTCCTTCATGGGGCGCCATCTTCGGCCGGTGCCGCGGCCGGAAGCTTCGCCGTGGGCATCACCCTGAACAATCCGTCCGCGCCGCAGTCCGCTGTGGGGCAGGACGTCTGTTTTAGCCGCTCGCTGAGCGGCCTCAGCCGGGCGCGCGTCGAAGTCACATGCTCGACCGGGCGCTTCGTCAGCATCGAAGCGGTGCCGGGCCAGCCGTTCCTCGGCGTGCACGGCGGCGCTTTTCGCTATGTGATCCCGTTTGTCGCCGAGACGAGCGCCTGGCAGGCGGCCGACGCCGGCGCCGTGCAGGGCACGGTGACCATGCTCCGCGTCTACGACCTGACGCAGCCGGAAGGCCCCGGCAACGTCTGGTGGGACCGGCCGCTTGAAATGAGAGTGAGCTTCTGACCATGAAAACCATGCGAGTCCTAGCAGGACTGCTCGCGCTCGCCGCGGCGCAGTGCGCCTGGGCGGGCGTCTTCTCCGTCACGCCGGTGCGCATCTACATGATGCCGAAGGACCGCGCGGTCGCCGTGACCATCGTCAATGAGGCCGACGAGCCGGTGGCCCTGCAGGCCGACGTCTACGAGTGGAAGCAGGGCGCCGACGGCGCCGACGAGCTCGTGCCGAGCGAGGACCTGATCCTCGCGCCGCCGATCATCAAGCTCGCCGCCAAGGCGAAGCAGGTGGTGCGCCTCGCGCGCCTGACGCCGCCCGACGCTTCGCGCCAGCTCACCTACCGCCTGATCCTGCGCGAGCTGCCCGAGGCCTCGCTCTCGAAGGGCATCACCGTGCCGGTGGCGCTCGCGCTGTCGATGCCGGTGTTCATCACCCCGCCGAACGCGAAGCAGCGCACCGCCTGCGAGGCGGCGCGCGAGCAGGGCACGCTCGTCGTCTACTGCACGAACAGCGGCAATGCCTACGCCCAGGTGCGCGAGGTCCTCGTCAACCAGAACGGCCAGAACGTCGCGCGCTTCGAGGGCGGCGCCTACATCCTGCCGGGCGCGCGGCGGCGCCTCGCGCTGAACGCGGACCAGCCGGTCCCGGCCGGCGCGGTGCAGCTCGTCGTCACCTACGACGACGGCAGCTCGCAGACCTTCGACCTGGCGCCGCTCTGACGAGCCCGTGACCGGTCGCCATCTGCGATGCATGGAACACGCCTGCTGCTCGCACTCGCCGCTAGCGCCGGTCTCGCGATACCGGACGCCGCGGCGCAGGTGCCCGCGCAGTTATCAGAACCCGAGAGCCTGCAGTTGAGGATGGCGCCGGAACTGGCGATGGGCGCGCCGCAACGCGCGCCGGCGCCGAAGATCATCCCGCTCGAGGTCACCATCAACGGTGCCCGCGCCGGCAACTGGGCGCTGCTCGAGAATGAAGGCGTGCTCTACGCGCCCGCCGATGCGTTCGAGGAGTGGCGGCTGAACCGCGATCCGCGCATCACGCCGTTCGCGTACCGCGGCCAGCCGTGGTATCCGCTGTCGTCGCTGCCGGGCTTCACCGCGCGCTTCAACCCCGCCGAGCAGGCGCTGGCGCTCAACTTCAGCGGCGCTGCCTTCGCCACCACGCACGTCGGCCAGGCGCAGGAGCACCTCGCGGTGACCACGCCGCTCACCTCGGCCTTCCTCAACTACGACGTCAATTTCCAGCGCAGCGACCAGAAGGGCGTCGCCGCCCTCAACGACCTCGGCGCGCTGACCGAGCTTGGCCTCTCCGGCCGCTACGGCGTGCTCACCAACACCGGCCTGGCGCGCAACCTGTCCGACGAGGCGAACGCGTCCTATTCGCCGGGCTACGTACGCCTGGAGACCACCTTCACGCGCGACTATCCCGAAATGAACGCGAGCCTGCGTCTGGGCGACAGCTCGACGCGCACCGGCGCCTGGGGGCGCAGCCTCTACTTCGGCGGGGTGCAGTGGGGGCGCAACTTCGCGCTTTCGCCCGGCTTCATCACGCAGCCGATCCCGACCATCGGCGGCCAGTCGCTCGCGCCGAGCACCGTCGAGCTCTACATCAACGACGCGCTGCGGCAGACCTCGCAGGTGCCGACCGGCCCCTTCACCATCGAGAACCTGCCGCAGATCACCGGCAGCGGCCAGGCGCGCATCGTGGTGCGGGACATCCTCGGCCGCGAGACGGTCCTCGTGCAGGATTTCTTCAGCCACGCCGCGCTGCTGCGCCAGGACCTCGCCGACTGGAGCGTCGAGGCCGGCGCGGTGCGCCGCAACCTCGGCGTCCAGAGCGCGGACTACGGCGAGCGCTTTGCCTCCGGCCTCCTGCGCTACGGCGTCACCAACGATCTCACCGTCGAGACGCGCGCGGAGTATGGCGAGGACACGCGCGGCGGCGGCGTGGGCGTGTCGGCCGCGCTACCGCTGCAGCTCCTCGGCACTGTCGCCTTCGCCGGCAGTCACGACGACAACGTGGGCCGCGGCGCGCAATGGCTGGCGGAGCTCGAGCACTGGAGCCTGCGACACGGCTTCACCGTGCGTACCGAGCAGGCCACGCGCGAATATCGGCAGATCGGACAGGACCCCGACCAGCTCGCTTACCGTCGCCAATGGCTTGCGAGCTACACCTACGCCATGCCCGACTTCGGCCACCTCGGCCTCGGCTACGCCAAGATCGACACTTACGACCGCGGCACGCTGCTCAGCTATAACGCCAACTATTCGATCCGCGTCGCTGCCAACGCGACGCTCACGGTCAGCGCCACCCACGTCGGCGGCGACACGCGCGCTAACTCGATCGGTTTCAGCCTGATCGTGCCGCTCGACGGCCGCACGACCGCCTCGGCGGCGACGACGCACCGCAGCGGCCAGACCGACGGCTACGCCAGCGTGAGCAAGGGGCTCGGCCTCGAATCGGGGACCGGCTGGCGCGCGCTGAGCGGCCGCCGCGCGGGCGAGGACTACGGCGAGGGCGGCTTCTACTACCAGGGCGACCGCGGCCTGCTCACCGCCGACGCGAGCTTCTCCGACCAGCAGCAGACCATGCGCCTCGGCGCGCAGGGCGGCGTGGTGCTGGTCGACGGAGAGGTTTTCGCTTCGCGCAAAGTTCAGGACAGCTTCGCGCTAGTAGAGGTGCCGGGCTACCCGAACGTCGGCGTCGGCTTCCAGAGTAGCGTCCTCACGCGCACCAACGCCGAAGGCAAGGCGCTCGTGCCGAGGCTGCAGCCCTACCGCTCGAACAGCATCCGCCTCGACCCGAGCGAGCTGCCGATCAGCGCCGAGCTCGACACCATCGAGCTTTCGGTTGTGCCGCCCAACCGCTCGGCCGTGCGCGTCGCCTTCCCGGTGCGCTCGGGCCGCGGCGCCCTGATGCGCATCGTCCTCGACGACGGCGCGCCGGCTCCGGCAGGCGCGGAAATCGCGCTTGAGGGCGACAGCAAGGAATTCTTCGTCGCGCGCCGCGGCGAGGCCTTCGTCACCGGCCTGAAGGACCAGAACCGGCTGCGCCTCACGTGGCAGGGCCGGCATTGCGACTTCGACGTCGAGCTGCCGCCCGGCTCGCCGGACGAGATCCCGCGCGTGGGCCCCTACGTGTGCTCGGGAGTGTCGCGATGAACGGCCTGCGCCTGCTTGTCCTCGCCTTTCTCGGCCTGTGCGCGGCGCCGGCGCTCGCCGTGGTGAGCTGCACTGCCAGCGTCACCTCGATCGTCAAGGGCTACGACCCGAACGACACGGCCGATACCGTCGCCACCGGCAGCTACACGGTCTCGTGCACGCGCGCGGCGGGCGACCCAAGCACCTTCAGCTGGTCGCTCGGCGCCGACAACGGCTCGCACAACTCTGGCGCGCAGAACCGCGTCCAGCTCGGCACGCGCACCTACAACTACGAGCTGTACCGCCTGACCCCCTATACCAACGCCGACCGCTGGCAGGACGCCGCCGCCACGCGCTTCACCGGCACGGTCAACTTCGGCTCGCAGTTGAACGGCAGCTCGACGGGCTCGTTCGACCTCATGCTCCTCGGTCCGCAGACCGTGCGTCCGGCGGGCACCTACACCGACACCGTCACGGTCACCGTGCGCAACGCGAGCAGCGGGGCGATGCTCTCGCAGAGCACTTTCAGCGTGTCGATCATCACCATCGCGAGCTGCACGCTCGCCACGCCGCCGGGCAACATCAACTTCGCCTATACGTCGTTCCAGGTCTCTGCGGCCTCGGCGAGCACGAATTTCGGCGTCAACTGCACCACGGGCGTGCCGTACACGATGTCGCTCGACGCGACTTCCGGCACGCTGCTCGGCCTGCCCTACACGCTGGCGATCTCGCAGAGCTCGTCGACCGGAACGGGTACTGCGCAGACCTTCTCGATCAACGGCAGCATCAGCGGCGGATTGCCGGGGACCTGCGCCACCGGGACCTGCAACGCGAGCGCGGTCCGCACCCTGACCATCACTTACTAGGAATCAGCCGGCGCCGACGCGTTCGAGGCGGTAGCCGAACTGGTGCACCGAGGCGAGCCGCCAGCCGTGCTCGCCGGAGAGGCCGAGCTTGGTGCGCAGGCGGCTCATGTGAGTGTCGACGGTGCGCGTGCGCGCCTTGGCGTGCAGGCCCCAGATCGACTCGAGCAGATGCTGGCGCGAGAGCACCTTTCCCGGGTTGAGGAACAGGAACTCCGCTAGCGTGTACTCTTTTTCGGTCAGCGCGACGGGACGGCCGCCGCGCTCGGCGCTGCGCGTGTCGCGGTTCAGGCGGAACGGCGACAGCTCGATCCGGTCTTCGCCGTCGATCCGGCTGCGCGCGCGCAACTCGATGCGCGCCACCAGCTCGCCGCGGCGCACGGGCTTGGCTACGAAGTCGTCGGCGCCGGCCTCGAGCACGCGCACGACGTCGTCGTCACGATCGCGGGCGGTGATGAAGATGACCGGGGCGTGCGGCGCGCGGGTGCGGATCTCCTTGAGCATCGCCAGGCCGTCGGTGTCGGGCAGGTGCCAGTCGAGCAAGTAGAGGTCGAACGACTCGCGGCCGAGCGAGCGGCGCAGCGCGAGTCCGCGGCCGAAGTGATGGCAGGCGTGCCCTGCCGTCTCAATCCACCTGCGAATCAGCGCTGCCTGGTCCGGGTCGTCCTCGAGATAGGCAATCCGCATCCCGCTAGGCCGCCGCCTTCCGGCGCTCGCGGCCGGTGAGCTGCGCGATCAGCGCCTCGCGCTTGCTGCGCGCGGCGACGATGCTCTTCATCTTGATGTGGCCATAGCCGCGGATCTCCTCGGGCAGCGAGGCGAGCTGTACCACGACGGCGTGGTTCTCCGCCGTGAGCTGCGGCAGCAGACGCGCGACGGTGTCCTCGTATTCGCGGATCAGGGCGCGCTCGGTGCGGCGCTCTTCGGTATAGCCGAAGACATCCAGCGCCGTCCCTCTGAGAAAACGAAGATTTTTCAAGATTCCAAAAACTCCGCCCATCCAGGAGCCGAAGCGCATTTTCTTCGGCTCGCCGGTAAGCGGATCGACGCGCGCAAGGAGCGGCGGCGCGAGGTGATAGACGACCTGGTAGTCGCCTTCGAACATGCCTTCGATCTTCTTCTTCATCTCGCCGTCGCTGTGAAGGCGCGCGACCTCGTACTCGTCCTTGTAGGCGAGGAGCTTTGCGTAGTAACGGGCGACCGCCTCGGTGAGGGCCGTCGAAGCGGTCTTCTCTTTCTCCGTCCCTTTCACCAGCTCAACCAGCGCGCGGTATTTGCGCGCATAGCTTTCGTTCTGGTAGCCGGCGAGGAACTTCTCGCGCCGCTCAACCAGCTCGTCGAGATTGCGCGAAAAATGCTGGTCGATCGGGATCACCTCGGCCGGGCGGGCGATGCGCTCGACGCGGGCGCGATCGACGGCCGCGCGCCGGCCCCACAGGAAGCTCTGCTTGTTGAATTCGACGGCCACGCCGTTCAGCTCGATGGCGCGCTCGAGCGAGGACGCGGCCACCGGCACCCAGCCTTTCTGCCAGGCGTAGCCGAGCATGAACATATTGGTGGCGATGGCGTCGCCCATCAGGCCGGTGGCGAGCTCGGTCGCGGCGACGAAGTCGCCCGCGTGCGACGCGCCGCGGAGGTCCGCCTGCAGGTCGGATCCGGGGAGCTGCCAGTTGGGGTTGCGCACGAACTCCGCGGTCGGCGTGACGCTCGCATTCACCACCGAGCGGGTGAGGGTAGGCGACATCTTGGCCAGCGCCTCGGTGCTCGCGGTGACGACGAGGTCGCAGCCGATGACCAGGCTCGCGCCGCCGGTGTCGATGCGCGTCGCGTCGAGCGATTCGGGCCGCGACGCCACCTGCACGTGCGACATGACGGCGCCGTATTTCTGTGCGAGGCCGGACATGTCGAGCACCGATACGCCCTTGCCTTCGAGGTGCGCGGCCATGCCGACGATCTGGCCGATCGTAATCACGCCGGTCCCGCCGATGCCGGTGACGAGAATGCCGTACGGGGTCTGCAGTTCGGGCAGTTGCGGGCTGGAAAGCTCCGGAAAGTCGTCGAGCGCCTTGGTGGCGGATTTTCCCTTCTTCAGCCGCCCGCCCTCCACCGTGACGAAGCTCGGGCAGAAGCCCTTAACGCAGGAGTAGTCCTTGTTGCAGGACGACTGATTGATGGCGCGCTTGCGGCCGAACTCGGTCTCGAGCGGCTCGACCGAGAGGCAGTTCGACTTCGCGCTGCAGTCGCCGCAGCCTTCGCACACCATCTCGTTGATCACCGCCCGCACCGCCGGGTCGGGGAAGGCGTTGCGCTTGCGCCGCCGGCGCTTCTCGGAAGCGCAGGTCTGGTCGTAGATCAGCGCCGAGACGCCTGGTGCCTCGCGCAGCTCGCGCTGCACCTGATCGAGCTCGTCGCGGTGGCGGATGGTCACGCCGGGCGCCCAGTTCGTGCCGTGCGGATACTTCTCCGGCTCGTCGGTAACGATGACGATCGGCGTCACGCCCTCGGCGGCGATCTGGCGCGAGATCATCGCCGGGTCGAGCGGGCCGTCGTGGTGCTGGCCGCCGGTCATCGCCACGGCGTCGTTGTAGAGGATCTTGTAGGTCATGCTGACCTTGGCCGCCACCGCGGCGCGGATGGCGAGCAGGCCTGAGTGGAAGTAAGTGCCGTCGCCGAGGTTGGCGAAGATATGCTTTTCCTTCGTGAACGGCGCCTGGCCGATCCACGGCGCGCCTTCCGCGCCCATGTGCGTGAAGGTCGAGGTGTTGCGGTCCATCCACACCGCCATGAAGTGGCAGCCGATGCCGGCGGTGGCGCGGCTGCCCTCGGGCACGCGGGTGGAAGTGTTGTGCGGGCAGCCGGAGCAGAAGTACGGCTGGCGGACGGCCGTCACACGCGGTTTCGCCAGAGCCTTCTCTTTGAAATCCAGGAAGGCGAGTCTTTCCTTGAATTGGCTTCCCAGCTGGGAAGTCATATTCAACTTCTCGAGGCGTTGGGCAATGGCCTTTGCCACCATCGCGGGCGAATGTTCGTAGTGCGCCGGCAGGAGCCAGCTGCCGGCGGGCTGGCCGCCGCTGCGGCTCCACTCGCCGCTGTCGTCGAACTTCCCGACCACGCGCGGCGCGCGCACGCCGTCCTTCCAGTTGTAGAGCTCCTCCTTGATCTGGTACTCGATCAGCTGGCGCTTCTCCTCGACGACCAGGATCTCTTCCAGCCCTTCGGCGAAGCGCCGCGCGCCCGTCGGCTCGAGCGGCCAGCTCATGGCGACCTTGTAGACCCGAATGCCGATTTCTCTGCAGATTTCTTGCGTCAGACCCAAAGATGAGAGCGCCGCCATCACGTCGCCATAGGACTTGCCGGTGGTGGCTATGCCGAAGCGCGCGCGCGGCGAGTCCCGGACGATGCGGTCGAGGCCGTTGGCGCGGCAGTAAGCGAGCGCGGCATAGACTTTGTAGTCGAGGATGCGCGCCTCCTGCTCGAGGATGCCGTCGGGCCAGCGGATGTTGAGGCCGCCCGGCGGCAGGACGAAATCTTCGGGAATCTTCGTCCTGACCCTGTCGACATCGATCACCACCGACGCGCCGGACTCCACGACGTCGGTCACGCACTTGAAGGCGATCCAGCAGCCCGAATAGCGGCTCATCGCGATGCCGTGCAGGCCGAGATCGAGGTAGTCCTGCACGCTGGCCGGATTCAGGTGCGGGATCAGGCAGGCCTTGAAGATGTGCTCGGACTGGTGCGGCAGCGTCGAGGACTTCGCCGCGTGGTCGTCGCCGGCGAGCGCGAGCACGCCGCCGTGCTTCGACGTCCCGGCGGCGTTGGCGTGCTTGAAGACGTCGCCACAGCGGTCGACGCCCGGGCCCTTGCCGTACCACATCGAGAAAACGCCGTCGTAGTTCGCGCCGGGGAACATGCCGACCTGCTGCGTGCCCCAGATCGAGGCAGCGGCGAGGTCCTCGTTCACGCCAGGCTGGAACTTGATGTGATGGCTCTCGAGGTGCTTTTGCGCCCGCCAAAGCGCCTGGTCGAGGCCGCCGAGCGGAGAGCCGCGATAACCTGAGATGAAGCCGGCGGTGTTCAGCCCGGCTCGCAGGTCTCGCTCGCGCTGCAGCATCATCAGGCGGATCAGTGCCTGCGTGCCGGTGAGGAAGACCCTGCCGCTCTCGAGGGTGTATTTGTCTTCGAGGGAGGCTTTGGTCAGGTCCATCGGTTCGCTTTTAGCACAACCTGTTAGACAGCAGAGCGCGCTTTGATTCGCGGCTTCGTGTTGCGCGGAGGCCTGTCCCCACCGTGCGAAGTGCGGTCCCAGTACGGCTCGGGGCCGAAGGATTCCGCCAGGAAATCGATAAAGACACGCGTCTTTGCCGAGAGATAACGGCGGTGAGGGTAGACCGCCCAGATGGCCACGTCGCTGGCGAAGGTATAGCCCGGAAGAAGCGGCACCAGCGAACCGTCCTCCAGGTGGCGGCGCACGTCCCAAGTGGATTTAAGCGCAATGCCGAGGCCGGCAAGCGCCCAGTCGCGCAGCACCTCCCAGTTGTCGCAGGAATAGCGTCCCGACACTCGGACCGATCCGGCGCTGCCGTCGGGCGCGCGGTAGTCCCAAGTCATTGCCAGTTCGGGGTTGGTGTTGAGGCAGTTGTGCTGCGTCAGGTCAGCCGGAGTGCGCGGCGCGCCGTATCGCCGAAGGTACTCCGGGCTAGCGCACACGACGCGGCGGTTCGGCGCGAGCTTGCGAGCTGCGAGCGAAGAGTCCTCGAGCTCGGCGATGCGCACCGCGAGGTCGAATCGCTCCTCGATGACGTTGACGTAGCGATCCGACAGGCTCAGCACCAGCTGCACCTTCGGATAGCGCGCCGCGAAATCGGGAATCAGCGGCGCGACATGCTGGTTGCCGAAGGACGCCGGCAGCGCCACCCGCAGCGTGCCCTGTGGCTCCCCGCGACCGGCGGCGACGGCTGCATCCGCTTCCTCGATCTCGCCCAGGACCCGGTTGCACGCCTCCAGGTAGCTCGCCCCCTCGTCGGTCAGATGGAGGCTACGCGTGGTGCGGTTGATCAGGCGTACGCCGAGGCGGGATTCGAGAGCCGCCAACCTGCGGCTCACCACGGCGGTGGAAACGCTCAATTCCCGGGCCGCGGCAGAAAGGCTTCCGGCCGCTACCACCCGGGAAAACACGACCATTTCCTGCATCGCATCCGCCATCTTTGCGTTTTATGCAAAAGTGTTTTACTAACTTGAGCTATTCTAGCCCTGATGGCAAAGCCGTAATATGCTGCACAGCAGCAGACCGGCGCGATCCTCCTCCTCCTCTTCGCGCCTGGTTGTGAGGGGCAGGCCCCAAAGCCTGCCCCTTATTTTTTGCGGGAATGCCGGTCAGACGACCGGCGAGGTCTTCTCGAGGCGGTAGCCGTAGTTATAGATCGGCACCACCCGGTAGCCCGATTCCGAGCGCAGATCGAGCTTCTTCCTGACCTGGCTCACATGCGTATCGACCGTCCGCGTCGCGAGATCGCCGCTGCGCCCCCACACGGCTTCCTGTAGATGCCCGCGCGACATGAGCCGGCCCATGTTGCGGAAGAGCGTCACCGTCAACTCGAATTCCTTGGGCGTGAGGTCGATGCGCGCGCCGTCCTTGCGGATCTCGCCGCGCTGGATGTCGATCTCGAACGGCGGGAAGGAGAGCTGCTTCTTCTCCTCGGCGGGATAGGCGCGGCGCAGCAGAGCGTGCACGCGAGCGACGAGCTCCTGGCGGCGGACCGGCTTCACCATGTAGTCGTCGGCGCCGTGCTCGAGGGCGAAGACGATGTCCTGCTCTGCGTCGCGCACGGTGACGAACAGCACCGGCACGCTCTTCGATACGTTGGCGCGGATCCACATCAAAACTTCCGCGCCCGACACGTCGGGCACCTGCCAGTCGAGCACGAACAGGTCGAAGCTCTCGCGGCCCGCCTGCTTCATTGCTTCGCGTCCGCTCTGGTAGGCGTGGACGTCGTGGCCGTCGTCGGCTACCCAACGCTTGAGCAGCACGAGCTGGTCCGGATCGTCCTCGAGAATCGCAATGCGCATGCTCGCTCTCCCTTGCCGGTCAATGATAACGCTATGGGAGAATCGGCGCCCCTCCAGGAGAAACCCATGCGCGTCGCACTGCTCGGTGGCGGGACTATTGCGCGGCTCGTACTGGAGCACGCTCGCCGCGGCGAGATTCCCGGTGTAGAAATTGCAGCCGTCGCTGGCCGCCCCGGTTCGCCGCGCGCCGCCGCGCTGGCCCGCGAGTTCGGCGTGGACCGCCTCGAAGGCGGCGAGGCGCTCATGGCGCTGCGCCCGGCGGCGGTCGTCGAAGCGGCCTCCCACGAAGCGGTGAGGGAGCACCTCGTTCCTCTACTGGAAGCTGGCATCAGCGTTGTCGTTCTGTCCGCCGGCGCGCTCGCCGACGATGAGCTTCGGCGCCGCGCCGAGGCGGCGGCCCAGCGCTCGCGCGCGCTGCTCTACGTTCCCTCCGGCGGGATAGGCGGCCTAGACGCGCTGAAGACGGCCTGCATCGCCGGCGTCGACGAGGCATCGATCCAGGTCGCCAAGCCGCCAGCCGCATGGAAGGGAATCCCCTATGTCGAATCGCGCGGCGTCGCGCTCGAGCGCCTAACGGGTCCCATAACCCTGTTCGAGGGCCCGGCGCGCGAGGGCGTGCCGCTTTTTCCGCAGAACGTGAACATCGCGGCGGTGCTGGCACTGGGCGGAATCGGCATGGACCGCACGCGCCTGAAAGTCGTTGCAGACCCGGCTCTTACATTCAACACGCACACCATCCGCGTCGCCGGCCGCTCGGGCCGCTTCTCGATCGTGCTCGAGAATGTGCCCTCGCCGGACAACCCGAAAACGGCCTGGCTTGCCTGCTACAGCGCGCTCGCGGCACTCCGGGCTCTCGGCTCGTCAGTGAGGTATGGAACCTAGAGAGACCCTTGGGCTCGCGGCTGGAATTCAGCGAAATCCGTCGCCGAACCGTTGACCAAGCGTCGGAAAACTCACATAATTTCGGGTTCCGCCGGAGGGGTGCCCGAGCGGCTAAAGGGGGCAGACTGTAAATCTGTTGGCCTTGCGCCTACGTAGGTTCGAATCCTACCCCCTCCACCAGCTTCGGCGCAGGGTGGGGCGGCAAGTAGTGAAGCCAGCAGGCGAGTGGAAGGCGGCAGGACTCTTTAACGAACGCAGGCAGGCGGGTGTAGCTCAATGGCAGAGCAGAAGCCTTCCAAGCTTACGACGAGGGTTCGATTCCCTTCACCCGCTCCAGACCGAATTTATACAAGTTATGGCCCATGTAGCTCAGTGGTAGAGCACTCCCTTGGTAAGGGAGAGGTCACGCGTTCAATCCGCGTCATGGGCACCAGGTGATCTAGAGGAAACCGGAAGACAGTCATGGCAAAAGGCAAATTCGAGCGTACGAAGCCGCACGTGAACGTAGGGACGATCGGGCACGTGGATCATGGGAAGACGACGCTGACGGCGGCGATGACGCACATTCTGGCGAAGAAGTACGGTGGGGAGGCGAAGAACTAC
>DASXKY010000002.1:0-12573 GCA_036496555.1 Burkholderiales bacterium
GGGCGGTGGGGCTCGCCTCGGGCGGCCGGCCGCGCGCCGACATCCTGATCATCTTCGTGGTCGGCACGCTGCTTACGCGTTCGGCGGGCTGCGCGGTGAACGATTTCGCCGACCGCGCGATCGACCCGCACGTCGAGCGCACGCGGCGTCGCCCGCTCGCCGCGGGCGAGATCCAGCCGGCGGAGGCGCTGGCGGTGGCCGGCGCTCTCGCGGCGGCGGCTTTCGGCCTGGTGCTGTTCCTCAACCGCTTCGCGATCCTCCTCTCGGTGGCCGCGCTCGCCATCGCCGCGACCTATCCTTTTGCCAAGCGCTTGGTGCCGCTGCCGCAGCTCGTGCTCGGCATCGCCTTTGGCTTCGGCATTCCGATGGCCTACGCCGCGATCCAGAACCGGCTGCCGCTCGAATGCTGGCTGCTGCTCGCCGCCAACGTCTTCTACTCGTTCGCCTACGACACCGAGTACGCGATGGTCGATCGCGACGACGACGCGCGGCTCGGCGTCCACAGCTCGGCCCTGATGCTCGGTCGCTGGGACGTCGCGGCCGTGGTGACAAGCTACGCCGCGATGGCGGCGATGCTCCTCGTGCTCGGCCTGCTTCGCTCGCTTGAGGGGTGGTACTACGCGGGCGTCGCCGTCGCGGCGGGCCTCGCCGCGTGGCACTGGTGGCTGATCCGCGATCGCAGCCGCGAGGGCTGCTGGCGCGCGTTCATGCACAGCAACTGGACCGGCGCCGCGGTGTTCGCCGGCATCGCGCTCAGCTTTCCGCTGCGTTTCACCATGCCATGAACGAGTCCGGCTCGGCGCTCACGCGCTTCGACATCCCTAACGGCGAGCTGCGCGGCACGCACCTCACGCTGCACCCGAACTGCGTCGTGCATCGCGGCGAGTCGCAGCTCGAGACCCTGCCGCTCGGCACCGTGACCTCGGTGCGCGTCAACTACCAGCGCAACGGCTCGCTGCTCGGCTGGGGAGCGGCGCTGTTCGTGGTTGCGCTTGTCATGCTCGCGCTCGCCGGGCCGGTCGCCGCGTTGGCGGGGGCGGCCTCCGCCGACCTCGCCCCCCAGGCCAACCATGGCGTGGCGAGCGCGCTGTACGGCTTCTTCCGCATCCTGGAGGCGCTCGCCAATGCGCTGCCCCTCGGTGCGCTGGTCGCCGTCCTCGGCGGCGGCACGCTCGCGGGCTTCGGCTGGCTCGGCAACACCGTGCTCACGCTCACCTTCGCCGGCGGCGAGCGCTCCTACTCCGTGCGCGGGCGCAACACGCGCCTGCTCGATTTCAGCGAAGCCGTGTCGGAGCGCCTCATGCAAGTGAAGCGATGATCTACGCGGACCTGCGCGACTTTGTCTCGCAGCTGGAGAAGCAAGGCGAGCTCAAGCGCATCGCCGCCGCCGTTTCGCCGAAGCTCGAGATGACGGAGATCTGCGACCGCGTCCTGCGTGCTGGCGGACCGGCTTTGCTGTTCGAAAAGCCGGCAGGCTACGACATCCCGGTGCTGGGCAACCTGTTCGGCACGGTGGGGCGCGTGGCGGCGGCGATGGGCCTGAACGACGCGAAGGATCTCAGGAACATCGGCAGCCTGCTTGCCTACCTGAAGGAGCCCGAGCCGCCGCGCGGGTTGCGCGATCTCTGGGACAAATTCCCCTTGTTCAAGCAGGTGCTCAACATGGCGCCGAAGGAGCGCTCGGGCGCGCCGTGCCAGGAAATCGTGTGGGAGGGAAACGACGTTGACCTCGGCCGCCTGCCGGTGCAGACCTGCTGGCCCGGCGATGCCGGACCTCTCATCACCTGGGGGCTAACTGTCACGCGCGGCCCCGCCAAGCCGCGGCAGAACCTCGGTATCTACCGCCAGCAGGTCATCGGACGCAACCGCCTCATCATGCGCTGGCTCCCGCACCGCGGCGGAGCCCTCGACTATCAGGATCATCTGAGAGCCTCAGCGAAAAAGCCTTTCCCGGTCGCGGTCGCGATCGGCGCAGACCCGGCGACGCTGCTCGCGGCGGTTACGCCGGTGCCCGATACGCTCTCCGAGTACCAGTTCGCCGGCTTGCTGCGCGGCTCGCGAACCGAGGTCGTGAAGTGCCTCGGCAGCGACCTGCAGGTGCCGGCTTCGGCGGAAATTGTTTTGGAAGGTTTTATTCAAAATGAAACAGCAGAAGAGGGGCCACACGGCGACCACACCGGTTACTACAACGAGGTCGAGCGCTTCCCCGTGATGACGGTCGAGCGGATCACCATGCGCCGCGCGCCCATCTACCACTCGACCTACACCGGCAAGCCGCCCGACGAGCCGTCGGTCCTTGGCCTCGCGCTCAACGAAGTGTTCGTGCCGCTGCTGCAGAAGCAGTTCCCCGAGATCGCCGACTTCTACCTGCCGCCCGAGGCCTGCTCCTATCGCCTGGCGGCGGTCAGCATGAAGAAGCAATACCCCGGACACGCCAAGCGCGTCATGTTCGGCATCTGGAGCTTCCTGCGCCAGTTCATGTACACCAAGTTCATCGTCGTCTGCGACGACGACATCGACGTGCGCGACTGGAAGCAGGTCGTCTGGGCGATCAGCACGCGCGTCGATCCGGCGCGCGACCTGCTGGTCGCCGAGCGCACGCCGATCGACTACCTCGACTTCGCCAGCCCGGTGGCGGGGCTCGGCTCCAAGCTCGGCATCGACGCGACCCACAAATGGCCGGGCGAGACGCAGCGCACCTGGGGCCGCCCGATCGTCATGGATGACGCGGTAAAACGCCGGGTGGACTCGATGTGGCGCGACCTGGGCCTCTAGGGCCCTCATAGACCCAGGCGAGCAGCGCGTCCTGCGCCGCGTCGGCCTGCGGCGCGGCCGGATGGTTGATCAGCATGACCACCACGTGCCGCCGCCCCGAGCGGTCGAGCACATAGCCCGCCATGGTGCGTGCGTCGTTCAGCAGGCCGGTCTTGATGTGCGCCTGCCGGGCGATTCCCTCCCCGCGCAGGCGGCGCTTCATCGTGCCGTCGGCCGCCACTACGGGCAGCGAGGCGGAAAATTCTGGCATCACTGCGCTGCGCCAGGCGGCTTGCAGCAGCGCCGCGAGATGGGCCGCGCTGATGCGCTCGCTGCGTGACAGGCCCGAGCCGTTCTCCATCACCAGCTCGGGCGCCTTGATGCCTTTCGCCTCGAGCAGCTTCTTGATGGACGCAAAAGCGTTCTCGGGCCGGGCGGGCGCTCCGCCCGTTTCCGCGGCAAGCGTGAGATACAACTGGCGTGCCATGACGTTGTTCGAGAACTTGTTGATGTCGCGCACGACGTCGGCCAGCGGCTCGGACTCGTGCGAGTAGAGCAGGCGCGCGTTGGGCGGCGTCGCACCCTCGCGCACCTCCCCGTGCCAGGTGCCGCCCATTTCGCTCCAAAGCTGGCGGATCATCGCGGCGAGGTAGTCCTGCGGCGGATACAGCGCGACGTTCATTTCGCGCTCGCCGCAGGCGGCGGGATAGGTGCCAGCGAAGGAAGCCCGCGGCGGCCGTGGCCGGAACTCCGCCTGGATGCGCTCGCGAAAGGCGCGGCCGTCAGGGCAAGCGCTGCCTTCGGCGAGCCGCAATGAATTGGCGATCTCCAGGCCGGGCAGCGCGGGCTCGGCGGAAACGCGAACCGTGCCGCTCGCTCCGTCCGGACTGAAGAGGAACCGCAGCGACTTGAAGTTGACGAGAAGCGCATCGGGCGAGACGTTGTAGGGCCGGTAGAGGTCGTCGTCGAAAGCCGCATCGGACTGCGGCGCGAAATAGGTGCGGTCAAGGACGATGTCGCCCTGCAGCTCGCGCAGGCCGCGGGCGCGCAGGCCGCGCAGCAGCATCCAGAAGCTCTCGAGGTTGAGCTTGGGGTCGCCGTAGCCCTTCAGGACGAGGTTGGCCCCGTCGGCATAGACCTCGGTCTTCCAGGTGTAGGCGGGACCGAGCAGCTCGAGCGCCGAATAGGTGGTGACCAGCTTCATCACCGAGGCGGGATTCATCGGGACCGCGGCGTTTACGGACAGCTCGGGTCGTCCCGTGCCGAGCTCCTGAACGACAACCGCGACGTTCGCCCTTGGAATGCCCAGCTTCTTGAAGGTTTGGTCCACCGCACGGGGCAGATCGGCCGCCGCGGCCGGCTGAATGAGGGCCAGCCAGACGCATAAGCTCTTGATAATGTGCCGCATAGCCGCTATTATTAGCACTCGTCGAGATTGAGTGCTAAAGCCTGTAGCCCCCGCTTTGCATGACTCAAGTGACTGTAATTCATCATGTTTTCTATGGGAGTCGCACATGAAAATTCGTCCGCTGCATGACCGCGTGATCGTCAAGCGCATTGAAGAGGAGAAAAAATCCGCCGGAGGCATTGTCATCCCTGACACCGCCGCGGAGAAGCCCGACCAAGGCGAAATCGTCGCCGTGGGCAAGGGCAAGAAGGATGACAACGGCAAGCTGATCGCGATCGACGTCAAGGTCGGCGACCGCGTGCTGTTCGGCAAGTACTCGGGGCAGACCGTCAGGGTGAAGGGCGACGAGCTGCTGGTGATGCGCGAGGAAGACCTCATGGGCGTCATCGAAGGCGCTTGATCCACCCCACGAATTTCTAGGAGAACACGCAATGCCAGCCAAAGAAGTCCGCTTTCACGAGGGCGCCCGCTCGAAGATGGTGCACGGCCTGAACATCCTGGCCGACGCCGTCAAAGTCACCCTCGGGCCGAAGGGCCGCAACGTCGTGCTCGAGCGCTCGTTCGGCGCCCCCACCGTCACCAAGGACGGTGTCTCGGTTGCCAAGGAGATCGAGCTGAAGGACAAGTTCGAGAACATGGGCGCGCAGATGGTGAAGGAAGTCGCCTCCAAGACGTCCGACGTCGCCGGCGACGGCACCACCACCGCCACCGTACTCGCCCAGGCAATCGTGCGCGAAGGCATGAAGTACGTCGCCTCCGGCATGAACCCGATGGACCTGAAGCGCGGCATCGACAAGGCGGTCTCCGCCGTGGTCGAGGAGCTGAAGAAGATCTCCAAGCCCTGCTCGAGCTCCAAGGAAATCGCCCAGGTCGGCTCGATCTCGGCCAACTCCGACTCCGACATCGGCAAGATTATCGCCGACGCGATGGACAAGGTAGGCAAGGAAGGCGTGATCACCGTCGAAGACGGCAAGTCGCTCGAAAACGAGCTCGACCTCGTCGAAGGCATGCAGTTCGACCGCGGCTACCTGTCGCCGTACTTCATCAACAGCCCCGAGAAGCAGATGGCCGCGCTCGAGGACCCCTACGTCCTGCTGTACGACAAGAAAATCTCGTCGATCCGCGAGCTGCTGCCGCTGCTGGAGCAGGTCGCCAAGGCGGGCAAGCCGCTGCTGATCATCGCCGAGGAAGTCGAGGGCGAGGCGCTCGCCACCCTGGTGGTGAACAACATCCGCGGCATCCTCAAGACCTGCGCCGTCAAGGCGCCTGGCTTCGGCGACCGCCGCAAGGCGATGCTGGAAGACATGGCGATCCTCACCGGCGGCACGGTAATCAGCGAGGAGCTCGGCCTCAAGCTCGAGAACGCCACCCTGAAGGACCTCGGCAAAGCGAAGAAGGTCGAGGCCGGCAAGGAAAACACCATCATCATCGATGGTGCCGGCGTCAAGAAGGACATCGAGGGCCGCGTCAAAACGATCCGCGTGCAGATCGAAGAAGCGACCAGCGACTACGACAAAGAGAAGCTGCAGGAGCGCGTGGCCAAGCTGGCCGGCGGCGTGGCGGTGATCAAGGTCGGCGCCGCGACCGAAGTCGAGATGAAGGAGAAGAAGGCCCGCGTCGAGGACGCGCTGCATGCAACGCGTGCGGCAGTCGAAGAAGGCGTGGTGCCGGGCGGCGGCGTGGCGTACATCCGCGCCAAGCAGGCGATCGGCAAGATGAAGGGTTCCAATGAAGACCAGGAAGCCGGCATCAAGATCGTGATGCGCGCGCTCGAAGAGCCGCTGCGCATCATCGTCGACAACGCCGGTGCCGAGCCGTCGGTGGTGCTCAACAAGGTTCTCGAAGGCAAGGGCAACTACGGCTTCAACGCGCAGACCGAGGACTACGGCGATCTCGTGCAGCAAGGCGTGATCGACCCGACCAAGGTCAGCCGCACCGCGCTGCAGAACGCGGCTTCGGTCGCCAGCCTGATGCTCACCACCGATGCGATGGTTGCGGAACTGGTGGAAGATAAGAAGGGCGGCGGCGGTGGACACTCCCACGGCGGCATGCCCGACATGGGTGGCATGGGCGGCATGGACATGTAATTGCCGCAAGGCAAGCGCTGCACAGGAAGGGCCCCGCGAGGGGCCTTTTCTTTTTATAATTCGCCCCCTTCGAGCAGGCCAAGTAGCTCAGTTGGTAGAGCAGCGGATTGAAAATCCGTGTGTCGCTGGTTCGATTCCGGCCTTGGCCACCAATCCTTTAGCGTTGTGCGATCAGCACGACGTTCGATCCACCGAAAGCAAACGAATTCGACATCACCGCCTTCGGCGGCGCGATGCGCTCGGCTTTGAGCGCGACGTGATTCAGCCTGCACGCGGGATCCGGCTGCTCGAGGAATGCGGTCGGCGCGAGTAGTCCTTCCTCCAACGCGTGCATTGCCACGGCGAATTCGAGCGCGCCGGCGCCGCCGAGGAGGTGGCCGTGCAGCGACTTGGTGGAGCTGACGCGCACGGCGGATTCGGAGAAGACGGTGTTGATGGCTTCGGCTTCGACGACGTCGCCGACCGAGGTCGCGGTGCCGTGCGCGTTGATGTAGCCGATGTCCTTGGGCGCGAGGCCTGATTCGGTCAGTGCTTCGCGCATCGCACGGATCTGGCCGCCCTTGTCAGGGCGCGACATGTGGGCCGCGTCGCAGGAGTTGCCGTAGCCGGTGAGGAAGCCGTGGATCGTGGCGCCGCGCTTGCGCGCGTGCGACTCCTCCTCGAGAACCAGCGCCGCGGCGCCTTCGCCGAGCACCAGGCCGGCGCGCCGCTTGTCGAAAGGCTTGCAGCTCGCCGCCGGATCCGCGGCATCCGCCGGAGCGAGCGTGCGCAGCGCCTGCCAGGCGGCGAGTGTGCCCGGCGTGAGCAACGCTTCGGCGCCGCCCGCCACGATCGCGTCGGCGCGTCCGGCTTGGATGGTGCGCATTGCTTCGCCGAGCGCCATCGCCGAAGACGAGCACGCGGTGGAGAAGTTCGCGAACGGCCCGCGCAAGCCGTGGCGCACGGCGACATTCGAGCCGGCAGCGTTGTTCATCGCCATGACGACCGTCAGCGGTCGCAGGCGCCATTCATTCTTGCCATAGACCTGCTGGTAGCTCGCGTCGACCGCGCCGGCGCCGCCCATGCCGGTGCCCCAGGAGACACCGACGCGCTCCGGTCCGGACGCCGCGATGTCGAGTCCGCTCGCTGCGAACGCCTGCGCCGCGGCGCCGAGCGCGAACTGCGAGACGCGGTCGAGGTTGGACGCTTCGGCTTCCTTGAGCAGCGGCGAGGGGCTCCAGCGCGTCATCGCGCCGACCTGCACGCCCGAGTTGCGCGTGATTTCCTCGGGCAAGCGCGCGATGCCGGAGCGCCCTTCGGCGAGCGCGCGGTGGAACTCTTCGACGCTGTTGCCGAGCGGCGACACGATGCCGATCCCCGTGATCGCTACGCGCCGCATGCGTGGCGGTTCAGGCCTTGCCGGCGGCGGCGAGCGCGGAGGCGACGTGGCGCTCGAGATCCGCCAGCGTCTTGATGCCCTTCAGGTCGTCGTCCGAGACGGCGACGCCGAATTCTTCTTCGACCTTGAACATGAACTCGATGAAGCTGAGCGAGTCGATGCCGAGCGAATCGAGCGAGGCCGCGGCGTCGAGCTTGTCGGGCTCGAGGGAGAATTCCTTGGCGGCGAGCTGCTTGATGCGGGCGAGCGTATCCATCGCCCATGAATTATAGTCTGCGGCATGGCAGCCGGCCGCCGGCGCGCAGCGCCCGCCAGGCCCGTATTCCGGGCCTCGGCGCTGCTCGGCCTGCAGAAGGTGGGGCTGTTCAAGGGCCTCGACGGCTACACCCTGCGCGAGATCGCGGCGCAGTGCCGCTGGACGCGCTGCCGGCGCAACGAGACCATCATCCGGCGCGACGGCGCCGACCGCGACGTCTATTTCGTCATCTCCGGACTGGTGCGCGCCGGCGCGCAGGCGGGACGCGGCCGCCAGATCATCTTCCGCGACATCGGCGCAGGCGAGCTGTTCGGCGTGCACACCGCGATCGACGGCAAGCCGCGCCTCGCCGATGCCGTGGCGGTGCGCGAGTCGCTGCTCGCCTCGATGTCGCCGGAAGTGTTCCGCGCCATCCTCGCCAACCACGCCTCGGTGCGCGAGCGGCTGCTGCGCCTGCTCGCCGGAACGGTGCGCGACCTCGCCGAGCGGCTGCTAGATCTCGGCGCCCAGCGCGTGCAGTCGCGCATCTGGCTCGAGCTCCTGCGGCTTGCGCGCGAGGCGGGCATCGAGGCGAACGCTGCGCGCATCGAGCCCGCGCCGACGCACAAGGACATCGCGAGCCGCGTCGGCACCTCGCGCGAGGAAGTGACGCGCGAGCTCTCGCGTCTCGCGCGGCAGGGCTTGCTCGAGCGCGCCGGCCGCACGCTCGCGCTACGCGACGTCGCCGCGCTGGAGCGTCTCGCGGGCGAGACTCGCCACGAGCGCGACGCCGAGTACCCGCCGCTGCCCGACGAGCCGCGCACCTTTGTCGCCGGCGAGCCGGCGCGCCAGCGCCGCGCCATCCTGATCGCCGAGGTGTGCGACTCGGTGGCCATGATGGAGCGCGATGAGGAGCGTACCGTCGAGCGCTGGCGCACGTTTCTTGCGCGCGCCACCGCCGAGACCATCCCGGTGCACGCCGGGCGCAGCATGCTGCGCATGCCGGCGGACGGCTTCCTCGCCGAGTTCCCCGACGGCACGCAAGCGCTGCGCTGCGCCTTCGAGCTGCACCAGGACCTGGCGCGCCTCAACGCCGGCGCCGCCGGGCCGGCGCTCGGCCTGCGCCTGGGCATCCACGTCGCCGAGGTCATCGTCGAGGCCTTCAACGTGCTGGGCGACGGCGTCAACGTGGCCGCCTGCCTCGCCGAGCTCGCCAACGCCGGCGAGACGGTGATCTCCGCGCAGGTGCGCGACCAGATCACGAGCGGCGTCGACGCCTCGATCGAGGATCTCGGCGAGCAGCGGCTGCGCAACCGCACCCGCGCGATGCGCGCGTTCCGTGTCTGGCCGCCGGCGCAGCAGGCCGCCGCGCCGAGCACGCTCGCGCGCGCGCACGGCCGGCCTTCGATCGCGGTGATCCCGTTCCTGCTGCGCTCCGACGACGCGCGCTTCGATTCGATCGGCGACAGCCTGGCCGACGACCTCATCGCGTCGCTGTCGCGCGTCGCCGATTTCTTCGTCATCTCGCGGCTGTCGTCGATGGCTTTCCGCCGCTCGCCGCTCGGCGTGCGGCGCATCGGCGAGATGCTCGGCGCGCAGTACGTGCTGTCGGGCAGCGTGCAGACTGCGTATCCGCGCGCGCTGCTGGTCGCCGAGCTGGCCGACGCGCGCGACGGCGCGATCCTGTGGAGCGAGCGCTTCGAGGGCGACCTCGCCGACATATTCGGGATGCAAGGCGAGCTCACCCGCCGCGTGGTCGCCAGCGTGGCGCCCTTCGTGCGCTCGCTCGAGCTGCGCCGCGCGCGCATCACCAACTTCGACCAGCTCGACGCCTACTCCATCACGCTGCGCGGTATCGAGCTGATGCACCGCCTCGAGCGCGAGGAGTTCATGCGCGCGCGCGCCGCGTTCGAGATGGCGATCGGGCGCGATCCGATCTCGCCGCGGCCGCACGCCTGGCTCGCGAAGTGGCACGTCCTGCGGGTCCTGATCGGCTCGAGCGACAGCCCGGCGGACGACATGCGGGCCGCGTCGACCAGCGCGGTGCGCGCGCTGTCCTGCGACGCCGACGACGCGCTGGCCCTCGCGCTGGATGCGTTCGTCGCCGCGTGGTCGCGGCACGACCTCGATGCCGCGGAGCGGCGCCTGTCGCAGGCGCTGGCCGCGAATCCGAACGAGCCGCTCGCCTGGCTGCACAGTGCCATCACCCATGCCTGGCGCGGCCGCGGCGAGGACGCCATCCAATGCGCCGACCGCGCACTGTCGCTATCGCCGCTCGATCCGATGGCGTATTACTTCGACTCGCTCGCCGGCATGGCCAACCTGATCGGCGAGCGCTATGAACGCGCCATCGAACTGTCGGTCCGCTCGCTGCGCGAGAACCGCCTGCATACGCCGAGCCTGCGCACGCTCGCGGCGGCGCAGGTGCTCTCAGGCCGGTCCGACGAAGGGCGCGAGACGATGCGCCGGCTGCTCGGGCTCGAGCCGGGGCTGACCGCCCGGGTGCTTCTCGCGCGCTATCCCGGTCGCGACAGCCCTCAGGCGAGCCGCTTCATCGGCGCGCTGGCGACCGCCGGCCTGCCGGAATAGCCGCGCGACGCTCCGATCGAGACCCCGGCCGAGATCGCCAGGAACGCGGCCACCTCCACCGGCGCGGGCACTTCGCCGAGGAAAACCATGGCGAGGATCGCGGTCAGCACCGGCACCAGCGCCACCACGGCGCTCGAGCGCTCCGCGCCGAGCCGGGCGATGGCATGGTTGAACGCGATGAACGCGACGCAGCCGATCAGCACGCCCTGCCAGAGGACCTGCCAGAAGAGCTCGAGCGGCGCCGCGCGCCAGAGCGACGCCGGCGCGGACCACAGGTACCAGGGCACCACCGCCAGCGCCGAGTAGAGAGTGACGATCGCGGCTGCCTGGATGGCGTTGACTCCCCAGCTGCGCAGCTGCAGCACATAAAGCGCGCCGAGCCCAGATGCCGCGAGGAACATCGCGTCGCCCGCGAGCACACTCGTATTGTTCGCGCGGATGCCCCACCACGCGATGAGCAGGACACCGCTCACGCACAGGAGCGCCCCCGCCACGAGGCGCGCGGACGGGCGCCGGGCGAAAATCAGGAATCCGAGCAGCGCCACCCAGGCAGGCACTATCCCCGGCCCGAGCGCGGCCTGATGATGGGCCGGCGCGAGCTGCAGGCCCCAGATCACCAGCGCGCCCATGCCCGCGCCCTGGAACACCATCAGCGGCAGGCCCTGCAGCCAGGCCTTGCGCGGGATGGCGCGGAAATGCAGTAGCAGGTAGGGGATGAAGAGCAGGGCACCGACGCCGAAGCGCAGCGCGAACAGGTCCTGCGGCGTGAACGCGCCAGTGATGCCGGCGCGGGTCGCGACCGGGTAGGAAGCCCAGATGAGTGCCGCGAGGCCCGCGGCGAGGTAGCCGTTCATCCGGCGTGTACCGGACAGACGCCTCTGCGGCGCCGTCGCACCGTCGCGGCATAGGCGCCGGCGCGCGCCGGCTCGACGTTCGGGCGGACGACGTGCTCCTCGTATCGCTGCCACGCGTCGGGCGTGAAATCGCCGAGGTCGCCCACCAATCCGAAGTTGTTCGAGACCTCATCGGCGTAGGTGCTCCGATGCAGCGGCTGCACCTGCAGCAGCGGCGTCTCGGTGCTGAAATGGATCGGCACGTCGGTCTTGATCAGGCGCACATTGGTGAACAGCGGGCCGAACCAGCGGTCGCTCTCGACGATACCTTCGTAGAGATCGAAGGCCAGGTGGCGCGGCAGGTTGGCCGGCGGGCGCACGAGGACGCTCCAGTCCTCGGCGCTTGCGACCAGCAGCCCGGTCCACAGCTGCACCAGGCCGGGCTCGGGCAGCGCGGTCAGGAACGGCGGCGAGAAGCCGCGCATGCGCTCCGGCGCGGTGCGGTCGAACACTTTGGAGTAGCCCGGAAACTGCGCCGAGCCCAGCGGGTACCAGGCCTTCGCGCCCTGGTAGGTCCAGATCACCTGCGAACCGTCCCACTGCAGTGTGAAGTCGAGCGGCGGGAACACGTACCAGCCGAAGGACGAGGCCGAGCGTAGCGCTTCGCAATATTGAAAGCCGCGCGACGGCAGCGTCCCGAGCACCGCAGTGTCCGCGCGGATCGGCGCGCGGCAGCTCGGTACCGCCCGATAGAACGTCACCACCGGGTTCGGCTGGCGTGTCTCGCTCATGGCTGCGCTATTTCCTCAGCAGCGCAGGGCAGGAGCCCCCGCCGAAGCGGATCGCGCCCGAGTCGCGGGTCGCCGCATCCTGGGTGCGCAGGACGCGCGGCATGGAGCCGCCGCCGAAGCGCACGCGGCGCGGGTCGGCGATCTTCTTGGACGACTTGCGGAACGCTTGGGTCTGCTTGGTCTTCATGGGACTTCCTCCGTGTGTTGAGCTGCGATGAGTCGGCTGTGCCCTCGTAAGCGACGGGCGAGTCGACCTTCGCACACACGGTGGTGGCTTCATCAAGTGCGATGGCGTGGGAAACAATGAAGGGTTTGATTTGCGCGGTGCGCTCACGGATGAAGACGGTGTTTCATAGCGAGCTTCGCGCGCTCGGCGCAAGCGGCAAATGGTCCGCCCATCGCCCTTCTCGCTGTTTATTCGGAAACGTGTGCGTAAACGCACACGCGAAAATCGAATTGCTGACACCTCTTTCCACGGTCTTCGATCGCGCCGAGAAA
>DASXKY010000003.1:0-3571 GCA_036496555.1 Burkholderiales bacterium
CGTCGAGCCAGGCCTTGAGCTGCGTGGCCGAAACCTTCAGCCGGCTGGCCAGAGCGGCCTCGCCGCCCGCGATGGCAAGCGCACGCCTGAGCGTGTTGCGATAGGTCTCGCGGTGCTGCGGCTCCATCATGGTCCCCTGCGAGGAGTCTGGACCCGGCGGGGCGCGAAAGCCTATCGGGGAAATCCTTATTCCCCTTCCGGGTTTCACCTAATGCGCGAGCCCGGTTTGCGACCCGGTCAGGCCGCGGCGGGCGCGAGCGCGGGCTTCGGCTCCTTGATCGGGATGTGGATCGCGGCGGCGAAGACGCAGAGCGCGATGTCGGCGAGCCACATCAGGTCGTAGTTGCCGCTCGCCTGGAACACCCGCCCGCCGAGCCAGGCGCCGAAGAAGGCGCCGATCTGGTGCGACAGCATGACCAGGCCGAAGAGCGTGGCGACATAGCGCGGGCCGTAGAACTTGATCACCAGGCCGATGGTGGGCGGCACGGTGGAGAGGTAGCTGAAGCCGAGCGCGCAGGCGAAGAGGAGGAAGCTGAGCGTGGTCTTTGGCGAGAAGAAGAAGACCAGGATCAGCACCGCGCGGGCGAAGTAGATGCCGGAGAGCGTCCACTTCATGCTGCGGCCGGTGATGACGCGGCCGACCCACAGGCTGCCGAAGATGTTGAACAGGCCCACCAGCGCGAGCGACCACGCGCTCACCTCCGCCGGCAGCCCGCACAGCGCCACCACGCCCGGCAGGTGGGTGACGATGAAGGCGACGTGGAAGCCGCAGGTGAAGAAGCCGGCGGTGAGGAGGAGGAAGCTCGGGTCGCGGAAGGCGGTGCCGACGGCGGCGGAGAGCGAGTGGGAGGGATGGGCCCCCGCCTGCGCGGGGGCGACGGCGGGCGCGGCCGCCGTGATGTAGAGGATCGCCGGGATCGCGCCGAGGCCGATCAGGCCGAGGATCACCATCGCGGGCTGCCAGCCGGTTAGGCCGATGAACAGCTGCGCGAGCGGGATCACGGTGAACTGGCCGAACGAGCCGCCGGCGTTGACGATGCCGGTGGCGACGTTGCGCTTCGCTTCGGGCACCCAGCGGGTGAGGGTGGACATGATCAGGCCCGGCCCGAGCGTCCCGGCGCCGACGGCGGCGAGCAGGCCGATGAGCAGGATCAGCATGCCGGTCGAGTGCGCGAGCGGCGTGAGCGCGGTGGCGGCCGAGACCAGCACCGCGCCGGTCACCATCACCGTGCGCGCGCTGTAGCGGTCGGCGAGCGCGCCGGCGACGGGCATCATCACGCCCCACATCAGCTGGCCGATGGCGAAGGCGAGGCTGATCGCGGCATAGCCGATGCCGGTCGAGGAATTGATGGCGCTGATGAAGAGGGGCTGCGCCTGGCGCACGCCGAGGCCGAGGGCGAAGATCGAGCCGGCGACGAGCGCCACCAGCACGTAGCTGCGTTGATGGTTCATGCGCCGCAGTATGCCGGAGTTCGCGGGCGGATTACTTCCTGACGGCGAGCACGCCGTCGCCTTCCGGCCTGGCGGCGAACCCGGCGCGCTGCAATCGCTTCGCGACTTCGCTGGGCACGTCGCGGCCGCTGGTCAGCTTGTTCGGCGTGCCGGTGTAGTGGAACAGCTTGCCGTTGCGCTTGAGGACTCGCGCGAGCTCGTCGTAGAAGGCCTGCGAGTAAAGCTCGCCCGCGGTGCCGAAGCGCGGCGGGTCGTGGAGGATGGCGTCGAACGATTCATTCGATGATTTGCCGATCTCCGCGACGACGTCGCCGTGCGTCAGCGTCAATGCACCTGCGGCCTGGGGCGACCAGGGATTGAGGCCGCGCAGCCAGATCACATCGGCGTTCTTCTCGTAGGACTGCACCCGGCTCGCGCCGCCCTGCAGGCACCAGGCGGCGAAGTAGCCCAGGCCGCCGCAGGTGTCGAGGATCGCCTTGCCGCGAGGCTGGATCAAGCCGACCTTGCGCTCGGCGTCCGCATAGGGCGAGACCTGCGCCGTGGGCAGCATCTTGATGCCGTCGATCTCGAAGGTCGGCGGCCCCCATTCGGTCGGCACCAGCTTGATGAGCGAGCGCGTGAAGCGCTGCACCGGCGCGAACGCGTCGCCGCTCCAGTAGTAGACGGTCCGCTCCTTGCAGGCTTGCAGAAACGGGTAGCGCTCGCCGCGCCAGGTCCAGCCGCCGGCGTCGACCTCGACGCTCGCCTTCGTGCGCTCGAGGTCGAGCGAGCACTCGACCGACGGCGTGCCGGCGCTCGCCGCGGCGCGCAGGATTTCGTGCACCTTTTGCGTCAGCAACGGGCCGCTCATTAGCTGTTAGTCTCCGCCCCCATGACGAAGGCAATAGTAGCGGCGGTGCAGCGGCCCAGCGTGACCGACGCCGAGTTCGAGGCGTCGCTCGAGGAGCTGCGCCAGCTCGCGAAGACGCTCGGCTTCGTGGTCGTCGCCACCTTCACGCAGAAGCGCGACGGGTTCGAGAAGGCGGCGTACTTCGGCACCGGCAAGCGCGAGGAGCTGAAGGAGAAGGTCCTCGAAAGCGGCGCCCGGCTGGTCCTCATCGACCACGAGATCTCGCCGTCGCAGGCGTTCAACCTGGCGAAGGAGGTCGACGCCGAGGTGTGGGATCGCACCATGGTGATCCTCGAAATTTTCCATCGGCACGCCAGCTCCAGGTTCGCGCGCGCGCAGGTCGAGATCGCGCGCCTGGGCTACATGGGGCCGCGCCTGCGCGAGGCGGCCAAGCAGGCCGGGCCGAAGGACCGCGCACGCAGCGGCACCGGCGGGCGGAGCGGCGGCGAGTCGCACGGCGAGCTCGACCGGCGCAAGATCCGCGACCGCATCGCCGAGCTGCAGACCGATCTCGACGCGATGGTGCTCGAGCGCAAGACGCAGCGCTCGCGGCGGCAGGAGCGCCAGGGCCTCGCGCGCGTGGCGCTGGTCGGCTACACCAACGCCGGCAAGTCCACCCTGATGCGCGCGCTCACCGGCAGCCAGGTGCTGGTGGCGAACAAGCTGTTCGCGACGCTCGACACCACCGTGCGCGCCCTGCATCCCGAGACCGTGCCGCGCGTGCTGGTGAGCGACACGGTCGGCTTCATCAAGAACCTGCCGCACGGCCTGGTCGCCTCGTTCAAGTCGACCCTCGACGAGGCGCTCGAGGCGTCGCTCCTCGCGCATGTCGTCGACGCGAGCGACCCGGGCTGGCAGCGCCAGCTCGCGGTGACCGACGAGGTGCTCGACGAGATTGGCGCGAAGGACGTGCCGCGCCTCCTGGTGTTCAACAAGATCGACAAGGGCGGCGAGGAGGGGGAACTGCGCGCCGCCCTGCTCAAGAAGTACCGCAAACGCATCGTGATGAGCGCGCGGCGCGAGGGCGACGTGGCGCGGCTGCGCCAGGCGATCGTCGACTTCTTCCAGAAGAGCCTGGTGGAGGCCGACATTTTCCTGCCCTGGTCGGCGCAGAATCAGCGCGGCGAGATCTTCGCCAGCTGCAAGGTGCTGGAGGAGCGCGCCGACGGCGAGGGCGCGTTCCTGCGCATCCGCGGCGAGCCCGATGCGGTAAAACGCCTGAGCAAGCAA
>DASXKY010000004.1:0-36269 GCA_036496555.1 Burkholderiales bacterium
GTAGTTCTTCGCCTCCCCACCGTACTTCTTCGCCAGAATGTGCGTCATCGCCGCCGTCAGCGTCGTCTTCCCATGATCCACGTGCCCGATCGTCCCTACGTTCACGTGCGGCTTCGTACGCTCGAATTTGCCTTTTGCCATAGCGCGCTCCTACTTCTTTTCCTTGTCGTCTTTTTTGATGATGGCGTCCGCAACATTCCTCGGCGCCTCGGCGTAGTGCTTGAATTCCATGGTGTAGGTCGCGCGGCCCTGCGTTAGCGAGCGCAGCTGCGTCGAGTAGCCGAACATCTCGTTCAGCGGCACTTCGGCCTTGACCGCCTTGCTGCCGGGCAGGTCTTCCATGCCCTGGATCACGCCGCGCCGCGACGAGAGGTCGCCGATCACGTCGCCCATCTTCTCTTCGGGCGTCTCGACTTCCACCGCCATGATCGGCTCGAGCAGCACCGGGTTGCCGGCGCGCATGCCGTCCTTGAAAGCGAAGATCGCGGCCATCTTGAACGCGTTCTCGTTCGAATCCACTTCGTGGTACGAGCCGTCGGTCAACGTGGCCTTGATGTCGACCACCGGATAGCCAGCGAGCACGCCTTCGTTGATCGCTTCGTCGATGCCCTTCTTCACCGCAGGGATGAATTCCTTCGGCACCCTGCCGCCCTTGACGCCGTCGACGAATTCGTTGCCCTTGCCTGGCTGCGGCTCGAGCTTGAGCCAGACGTGGCCGTACTGGCCGCGGCCGCCCGATTGCTTGACGAACTTGCCCTCCATTTCGAGCGTCTTCTTGAAGGTCTCGCGGTAGGCAACTTGCGGCTTGCCGACCGAGGCCTCGACGCCGAATTCGCGCTTCATGCGATCGACGATGATTTCGAGGTGCAACTCGCCCATGCCGGAGATGATGGTCTGGCCCGACTCCTCGTCGGTACGCACGCGGAACGACGGGTCTTCCTGCGCCAGGCGACCCAGCGCCACGCCCATCTTTTCCTGGTCGACCTTGGTTTTCGGCTCCACCGCCTGGGAGATCACCGGCTCCGGGAACACCATGCGTTCCAGCGTTATCGACTTCTTCACGTCGCTGATGGTCTCGCCCGTGATGACGTCCTTCAGCCCGACCACCGCCGCGATGTCGCCAGCGCGGACTTCCTTGATTTCCTTGCGCTCGTTCGCGTGCATCTGCAGGAGACGGCCGATGCGCTCCTTGCGACCCTTCATCGAGGTCAGCACGGTGTCGCCCGAGACGAGCACACCCGAATAGACGCGAATGAAGGAAAGCTGGCCGACGAACGGGTCGGTCATGATCTTGAACGCCAGCGCGGCGAACGGCTCTTCATCGCCGGGCTTGCGGACATCGGGCTCGCCCCGGTCGTTCTCGCCCTTCACCGGAGGGATATCAACCGGGGAGGGCAGGTAGTCGATAACCGCGTCGAGCATCGCCTGCACGCCCTTGTTCTTGAACGCGGTGCCGCACAGCATCGGCACGATTTCGTTGGCGATGGTGCGCAGGCGCAGGCCGCGCTTGATCTCCTCGACCGAAAGCTCGTTCGTCTCGAGGTACTTGTTCATCAGCTCTTCGTTCGCTTCGGCGGCGGCCTCGACCAGCTTGTCGCGCCACTCCTTCGCCTCGGCGGCCAGTTCCGCGGGCACCGGCTTCTTCTCGAACTTCATGCCCTGGGACGCTTCGTCCCAATAGATCGCCTGCATCGTTACCAGGTCGATGACGCCGGCAAACTTGTCCTCCAGGCCGATCGGAATCTGGATCGGCACCGGGTTGCCCTTCAGGCGGTCCCGGATGTGGCCGTAGGACTTGAAAAACGTGGCGCCGACGCGATCCATCTTGTTGATGAAGGCGAGGCGCGGCACACGGTACTTGTTGGCCTGGCGCCATACCGTCTCGGACTGGGGCTGCACGCCGGCGACTGCGTCGTACACCATGCAGGCGCCGTCGAGCACACGCATCGAGCGCTCGACCTCGATGGTGAAGTCGACGTGGCCCGGGGTGTCGATGATGTTGATGTGGTGCTCCGGATAGGAGAGATCCATCCCCTTCCAGAAGCAGGTGGTCGCCGCCGACGTGATGGTGATGCCGCGCTCCTGCTCCTGCTCCATCCAGTCCATCGTGGCGGCACCGTCGTGCACCTCGCCAATCTTGTGGTTGACGCCGGTGTAGAACAGGATGCGCTCGGTCGTGGTCGTCTTCCCGGCGTCGATGTGAGCCGAGATGCCGATGTTCCGGTAGCGTTCGATGGGAGTCTTGCGGGCCACGGCCATTCCTAGAACCTGTAGTGCGAGAAGGCCTTGTTGGCCTCCGCCATGCGGTGCACTTCCTCGCGCTTCTTCATCGCGCCTCCGCGACCCTCGGCCGCCTCGGCCAGCTCGCCGGCCAGGCGCACCATCATCGACTTCTCGCCTCGCTTCTGCGCCGCCTCGCGGATCCAGCGCATCGCGAGCGCCACGCGCCGCACCGGGCGCACTTCCACCGGCACCTGGTAGTTCGCGCCGCCGACGCGGCGGCTCTTCACCTCGACCACCGGCTTCACGTTCTGCACCGCCTGCGTGAACACCTCGATCGGGTCCTTGCCCGATTTCGACTTGATCGTGTCGAGGGCGCCGTAAATGATGCGCTCGGCGACCGACTTCTTGCCGCGCGTCATCAGCACGTTGACGAACTTGGCGACTTCGACGTTGTGGAACTTCGGATCCGGCAGGATCTCGCGTTTGGGAACTTCTCTACGGCGGGGCATGGTTGCGGGATTCCTGTCTCTAGGCCGACTTCGGCGCCTTGGCGCCGTACTTCGAACGGCTCTGCTTGCGGTCCTTCACGCCCTGCGTATCGAGCGAGCCGCGCACGATGTGGTAGCGCACACCGGGCAGGTCCTTGACGCGGCCGCCGCGGATCAGCACCACCGAGTGTTCCTGCAGGTTATGGCCTTCGCCGCCGATGTAGCCGATGACCTCGAAGCCGTTTGTGAGGCGCACCTTGGCCACCTTGCGGAGCGCGGAGTTCGGCTTCTTGGGCGTCGTGGTGTAGACCCGCGTGCAGACTCCCCGCTTCTGCGGCGAGCCAGCGAGCGCCGGGACTTTCGACTTGGCACGCTTGGCGGCGCGCCCAGCCCTCACTAACTGATTGACGGTAGGCATGTTTTTAAGATTTCCAGAAACAAACCGGGCGGCTGTCGGGTGCTCAGATCAGCCGCCCAGGGTCCAAAAAAGAGGCCGGATTATAAAGACGAATCCAGGGCAGCGCAACGAATTCCGGGCGATTTCCCCTCTACGGGCGGGGGTCCGCGACGAAGCCGAAGCGGCTCGCCACCCCGGCGCGCTGGATGCGGGGCGCCGACTCGGCGCGCTCGGCGACGCGCACCAGGTCGCGGTCGTCCAGCAGGGCAATCCGGCTCTCTTCGGCCAGCAGGACCGAACCCTCGTCGTCCTGGTACAGCGTGCTGCCCGCGAAGGGACGCCCGCAGTGGTCGAACAGCGCTTCGCCTTCGTAGTGCACCACGAGCGGCGTGTAGTCGAGCCTGACGAAAACGCGTTGTGGTCCGTTCTGGAAAAACCAGCAGCCTCGCTCGTCGGCCTGGTAGTTGCGCGCGATGAATTCGCGTAGCGCGGCGTTTCCGACCCGCTCTTGCTTGATGCGCCAGTTGCCGCGCCGGTCGAGCGACAGCCAGCCGTATACCGCCGGCACATTGGGCCAGCGGGCCATGCTGCGGGCAACGATCTCGTCCATTTTTGCGAACACAATCTTCGGCGCAAGAGGGAACCAAGGCAAACGAAACTGCGACGCCGAGCGCCTTTCTCCTTTGCACTAGACTATGCGATGCCGAAAACGGATTTCGTCTGCACACCCCGGCTGCGGGTGCGCTGGGCCGAAGTGGACATGCAGAAGGTCGTCTTCAACGGCCATTACCTGACCTTTATAGACACGGCGATCGCGGAATACTGGCGCGCGATCGGGCTGCCCTATCCCGAGGGCTACGTCGACCGCTACGCCAACGACGTCTACCTGCGCAAGGCGACGGTCGAGTACGTCGGCTCCGCGCGCTACGACGACGAGCTTGAGATCTGCTGCCGCGTCGCGAAGCTCGGCCGCTCCAGCATGACGTTCCATTTCGAGATCTATCGCCTGGCCGAACAGGCGCCGCTGGTCACAGCGGAGCTCGTCTACGTGAACGCCGACCCCGCCACGATGAAAGCCGCGCCCCTGCCCGACGATTTGCGCAAGCGCGTGCTGCGCTATGAAAGAGTGGCGCCCCAAGCATGAGCGCGAGGATCGAGCTCAACCACAAGGTGCACGTGCTCACCAAGAAGGAGGAGCTCGACAGCGTGCGACTGCCGGGGAAGGTCGTCATCGTGCTCGATATCCTCTTCGCCACCACGACGATGGTCGCGGCGCTGGCGCACGGTGCCAGCGAGGTGGTGCCGGTGCTCGACGAGGCCGCCGCGCGCGAGCGCGCGAGCGAGCTTCCGCCGGAATCGTATGTGCTCTCCGGCGAACTCAATACCCGTACGCTCGAGGGTTTCGCGCATCCGGCCCCGCTCGCGCTCGTCGAGCGAGGCGTGAAGGGAAAGTGCGTCATCTATTCGACCACCAACGGCACCGTGGCGATGACGCTCGCCGCCGGCGCGACGCGCGTCTATTGCGGCGCGCTGCTCAACGCGCGCCACCTCGTCGGGCACGTCTGCGCGCAACACCCCGGCGAGACGGTGCTCATCGTCTGCTCGGGCTCCGCCAACAACTTCAACCTCGAGGACTTCTACGGCGCGGGCTACTTCGTCGAGCGCTTCGCCGAGCGACTGGGCGCCGCGGGCGACCTGTCGGATGCGGCGAAGGCGGCGCGCGCGCTCTACCGCCAGGCGCGCATCCCCGGAGCGCTGCTCGATTGCCGCGTCGGCCGCATCATGGCTTCGCGCGGCCTCGCGCACGAGGTCGAGTTCGCGTGCCGCCTGGACGCCTTTCCGGTGGTGCCAGCGCTCGAAGCGGGACGCCTGCGTCTGGTCGGGTAGCGCCGCTCAGGCGCGATCGAGCTCGGCGCTCACCGCGAGGTGGTCGGAAAGCATCGACCAGGGCTTGCCGCGGTGCACCTTGGACGAGCGCACGTCAAAGCCGCGCACGTAGATGCGGTCGAGCCGGAGGAACGGCAGCAGGCTCGGGAAAGTGGCGAGCGGGCGGCCGTGGTGGGCCACCGACACCTCGGTCATCCCCAGGCGCCGCCCGAGAATCGCGCTGGCGCGGTGCCGCCAGTCGTTGAAGTCGCCGGCCACGATGATCGGCAGGTCGCGCGAGGCGAGCTCCTCGAGGCGGCCGGAGATCGCCTCGATCTGCCGGCTGCGGCCGCGCTCGTGCAGCGAGAGGTGTACGCAGACCAGATGCAGGTTGCGGCGCCAGCCCGGCACGCTGACTACGCAGTGCAGCAGGCCTCTCCGCTCCCAGCGGTGGTCCGAGACGTCGGTGTTCTCGAAGGAGAGGAACGGAAAGCGCGAGAGGATGGCGTTGCCGTGGTGACCGTGGTTGTACACCGCGTTGCAACCGTAGACGTGCTGCCAGTGGTCGCCAGCGAGGAACTCGTGCTGCGCGCCCGGCGGGCACATGGCGAAGCGCAGCGCGAAGCGCTGGTTGAGCCCTTGCACCTCCTGCAGGAAAACGATGTCGGGCTCGAGCGCGCGCAGGCCGTCGCGCAGCTCGTGCAGCACCATGCGGCGGTTGAACTGCGACAGCCCCTTGTGAATGTTGAGTGTGATGACGCGCAGGGTGTTCATGGTCGCTCGCCGAGCATCAGTATGGCGTCGCGGTTGGTCCAGGAAAAGCACTTCGCCGCCGCCTCGCGCCAAGGCAGCCACTGGAAGGCAACGTGCTCGTCGGGCGACAGCGTCACGGGCACCCGCTGGGCCAGCCTGAAGCCGAAGACATGCTCGGTATTGTGCGTGACGCCGGGCGCGAAGCGGCCCCGCCACGTGGCATAGATCTCGAAAGTATTTGTGACACTCCAACGTTCGAGCGCGCCCTGTTCCGGTGCGATGGCGGTCTCCTCGCGCAGCTCGCGCGCGGCCGCTGCCTCGAGCGGCTCGTCGACGCGATCGAGCGAGCCGGTCACCGACTGCCAATAGCCCGGGCGGGCGGCGCGCTCCAGCAGCAGCACCTCGAGCTCGGCGGTGTGCACGAGCACCAGCACGGAAACCGGCAGCTTGTAGCTCACGCTTCCCGGAAGAGCTCCTGCGCGCGCAACTTGCGCTGCGGGTCGACGAAAACGGCGAAGAAGGGCTCGCCGCGCTCGGACCAATATTCTGCGACCGTGGCGAGCACGTCCAGCAGCACGCCCAGGTCGTCCGCCGCCAGGCCTTCGAAGTCGCGGAACAGCAGATAGCCGCGCGCCTCCGTCAGGCAGTCCTCGAGCGCGTCCCAGTTGCCGCCGAACCAATCGGGAAACTTGAGCGCGCCGGCGAGGCGCTCCATCAGCTCGGCCTTCGTCGAGGCGCCTTTCAGCGAGACAGGCTGCGCCTGCAGGCCGCCCTCGCGCACGGCATCCAGCACCTCGGCGTCGTGCGTCACGCGGTACGCGCCCGAGCGCGCCGGATCCTTCAGCCGTTCGAGGAGCTTCCCCATTACTCGCGAATCCTCCGGAAAGTCCTGTAGTGGTCCCCGCTATAGTAAAACTCGCCGCCGTTGCCGGCGATGATGCGGCGCGGGCCGCGGTCTTTCGCGCCCGGTGTCCTCACCGTGTATTCGCGATAGTAGCCGTTGGTCCGCAGCGGCAGGCGCTTCTCGCGATTGGCGAACGTGGCGCCGTCCTGCTGGTAGGGAAACGGGCCGTTGCTCTTGATCGCCTCGAGGGTCTGCCGCGCCTCGGCGGGCAGGTCCTTCTCGGGGACGTCCTGGCCGAAGGCCGTGGCCGCAAAGGCGAGCGCGAGGAGCGCCGCAGTACGCACGACTACCAGCCTCACGATTGCGGCGGATTCCTGAGGCGGATGTGCAGGTCTCGCAGCTGTTTTTCCGTCACGCGTGTCGGCGTGCCGGTGAGCAGGTCCTGCCCGCGCTGCGTCTTCGGGAAGGCGATCACGTCGCGGATCGCATCCACGCCGGCCATCAGCGCCACCATGCGGTCGAGGCCGAAGGCGATGCCGCCGTGCGGCGGCGCGCCGTACTGCAGCGCGTCGAGCAGGAAGCCGAACTTGGCGCGGCGGTCTTCAGCAGAGATCTTCAGCGCGTCGAAGACCTTCTGCTGCACCTCGTCGCGGTGGATCCGCACCGAGCCACCGCCGAGCTCCCAGCCGTTCAGCACCACGTCGTAGGCCTTGGCGTAGGCTTTTTCCGGTGCGCTCTCGATGAACTGCTCGTGGCCGTCCTTCGGGCTAGTGAACGGATGGTGGCGCGCCTTCCACTGCCCGGTCTCGGCATCGCGCTCGAACATCGGGAAATCCACGACCCACAGCGGGCGCCAGCCCTTCGCGGCGAGTCCGCGCTCGTGGCCGATCTTCTGGCGCAGCGCGCCGAGGCTGTCGTTCACGGTGTCGGCGGCGTCGGCGCCGAAGAAAATCAGGTCGCCGTCGGCGGCGCCGGTGCGGCGCAGGATCTCGGCGAGGGCGCGCTCGTGCAGGTTCTTGACGATCGGCGACTGCAGGCCCTCGGCGCCCTTTGCCTTGTCGTTCACCTTGATGTAGGCGAGGCCCTTGGCACCGAGGCTGCGCACGTACTCGGTGTAGCCGTCGATCTCGCCGCGCGTGAGCGAGCCGCCGCCGGGCACGTTGAGCGCCGCAACGCGCCCGCCGCTCGCGTTCGCCGCGCCCGAGAACACCTTGAAGTCGACGTCCCTCATGACGTCGGTCAGCTCGGCGAGCTTGAGGGGCACGCGCAGGTCGGGCTTGTCGAGGCCGTAGTCGCGGATAGCGTCGTCGTAGCGCATCACCGGGAAAGGCGGCAGCTCGATGCCCGCCGCCTCGCGGAACACGTCCCGCACCAGCTCCTCCATCAAGGCGCGGATCTCCTGCTCGCCGAGGAACGAGGTCTCGATGTCGATCTGCGTGAACTCGGGCTGCCGGTCGGCGCGCAGGTCCTCGTCGCGGAAGCATTTCACGATCTGGTAGTAACGGTCGAAGCCCGCCACCATCAGCATCTGCTTGAAGAGCTGCGGCGACTGCGGCAGCGCGTAGAAGTAGCCGTCGTGCAGCCGCGAGGGCACGAGGAATTCGCGCGCGCCTTCGGGCGTGGACTTGTAGAGGAAGGGCGTCTCTATGTCGATGAAGCCGTGGCCGTCGAGGAAACGGCGCGCGGCCATGGAAGCGTGGTGTCGCAGGCGGAGATTTTTCTGCATCGGCTCGCGCCGCAGGTCGAGCACCCGGTTCTCGAGCCGCACCGTCTCGGAGAGGTTGTCGTCGTCGATCTGGAACGGCGGCGTCGCCGATGTGTTCAGGATCTCGACCTCCTGGACGACGAGCTCCACTTCGCCCGAGCGCAGATCGGGATTCGTGCTGCCCTCCGGACGCTTGCGGATTTTTCCGGTCACTCTGAGGACGTATTCGGCGCGGATGCGCTCGGCGATGGCGAAGGCCTCCTTGCGGTCCGGGTTGAATACCACCTGCGCCAGGCCTTCGCGGTCGCGCAGGTCGACGAAGATCACGCCGCCATGGTCGCGGCGCCGGTGGGCCCAGCCGGCGAGAGTCACCACGCGGTCGACGAGCGCGGCGTTGACCTCGCCGCAGTAATGCGTGCGCATCAGCCGCCCCCGGCCGGCGGCACCACGCCCATCGAGATGATGTACTTCAGCGCCTCGTCCACCGTCATGTCGAGCTCCACCACGTCCTTGCGCTGGACGATGATGAAGTAGCCGCCCGTCGGGTTCGGCGTCGTCGGCACGTAGACGCTGATGCAGTCCGGCGGAATGCGACGCACCACGTCGCCACCGGGCGTGCCGGTGAGAAAGGCGATGGTCCACATGCCTGGGTGGGGCCATTCCACGAGGAGCGCCTTGCGGAATGCCTGGCCGCTCGAAGAGAACAGCGTGTCCGAGATCTGCTTGACGCTCGAGTAGATGGAGTTGACGACCGGAATGCGGTTCAGCACCGCGTTCCACACCCGCACCAGCGCCGCGCCGAAGAAGTTGGTGGCGAAGATTCCCGTCAGCAGCACGATGACGAGCGTCAGGATCGCGCCGAGGCCGGGTACGTGGATGCCGAGCCAGTTTTCGGTGTGCAGGCTGTCGGGCAGCAGCAGCAGCGATTGGTCGAGAACGTCGACGACCAGCTTCAGGACCCACACCGTGATGGCGAGCGGGATCCAGATCAGCATTCCGGCGATGAAGTACTTTCTCATGAGTCAGAAAGCAAACGGCCCGGTGCAAGCCGGGCCGGCTTGCGATGCAGGCCTTGCGTCAGTCGCTCTCGGCCGGAGCGGCCGTCTTCTTGGTTTCGGTCTTGGTTTCGGTCTTGGTTTCCGTCTTGCCTTCGCTCTTCGGCTCGCTCTTGAGATCGGCCTTCTTCTCCGCGGGTTTCTTTCCGGTGGTCTTGAAGTCGGTCGCATACCAGCCGCTGCCCTTGAGATGGAAGCCCGCGGCGCTCAGCTGCTTCTTATAGGTCTTCTTCGCGCAGGCCGGGCATTTCGCGAGCGGCTTCTCCGAGACCTTCTGCAGGTGCTCTTCCTGGTGTCCGCATGCGTCGCAGCGGTATTCGTAGATCGGCATGCCGCGATTCTATCCTATTCTTTTCAAAAAGGAATATCGTCTTCCATGTCGTCGAACTTGCCGGCTGGTTTCTTGGCGGCAGCTGGCGCCGCCTTGGCGGGGGCGCCCTTGGGCTCGCCGCGATCCGCGCGCATCTCGCCACGCGCCTCTCCGCGCATCTCTGTATCCGCGCGCGGCTCGCCGCCGCCCTCGCGCCGGCCGAGCATCTGCATCGTGTCGCCGCGGATCTCGGTGCTGTAGCGATCCTGGCCGGACTCCTTGTCCTGCCACTTGCGGGTGCGCAGGCTGCCTTCGACATAGATCTGCGAGCCTTTCTTCAGGTACTCGCCGGCGATCTCCGCCAGGCGGCCGAAGAAGGAGATGCGGTGCCACTCGGTGGCTTCCTTCATCTCCCCGCTTGCCTTGTCCTTCCAGCGGTCGGTGGTGGCGACGCGAACGTTGGTGACTGCCTCGCCGCTGGGCAGGTAGCGCGTTTCCGGGTCCGCACCTAGGTTGCCCACGATGATGACCTTGTTCACCGATGCCATCTCACACCTCCTTAATTGATGTCTTCACAACGCCGCGCGCGACGCCTCGTTGACCGCCGGCAGCGGGCGCATGCCCAACGCAATAAGCAGCCATAGTACGGCCAGTGCGGCACATACGCCGAATACCGCGGTAGTTCCGTACAAGCGAGCGATCCAGCCGCCTAATAGGCCGCCGAAGAAGACGCCGAGCGTCTGGGTCGTGTTGTAAACGCCGATCGCCACGCCGCGCCCTTCGGCGGAGGCGAGCCGCGAGACGAGCGACGGCAGCATGGCCTCCAGGACATTGAAGGCGACGAAGAACGCGAGCATCGACGCGGCGATGCCCGCGATGCCCGCGTCAACCCGGCCGAGAAGCGCTTCCGCTCCGAACAGCACGGCGACGGCTGCCACCAGCACCGGCTTGGGGCGGCGGTCGGCATAGAGAATCGCCGGCACCATTATCACGAACGAAGCGAGCACGACGGGCAGATAGAGCTTCCAGTGCTGCGGCAGCGCGAGGCCGGCCTGCACGAGGAGCGGCGGCACGACGACGAACATCGCGTAGAGCACGATGTGCAGGATGAAGATACCGGCATTGAGTCGCAGGAGCTCCGCATCGAGCAGCCCGCCGCGCGAAGGCTGCGCGACGGCTGCGGCGCGCGGTGCCCCGGACGGGTCGGCGACGAGGAACTTGACGACCACCATCGCCGCCAGGCAAAGCGCGCCATTGAGCGCGAACAGCCCGCCCATGCCGATCAGGCGATAGAGCAGCGGCGCGCCGACGAGCGAGAGCGCGAACATCAGGCCGATGGTCGAACCGATCATCGCCATCACCTTCGTGCGGTGCTGCTGGCGCGTCAGGTCGGCGGCGAGCGCCATCGCCACCGAGGAGATCGCGCCGGCCCCTTGGATCGCGCGCGCGGCGATCGCGGTCCAGATGTCGGCGGCGAACACGCCGAGAAAGCTGCCAGCGGCGAAGATCGCCAGGCCGACGTACAGGACCGGCTTGCGTCCCCAGCGGTCCGAGGCCAGGCCGAACGGAATTTGCAGGACGCCCTGCGCGAGTCCGTAGATGCCGAGGGCAAGGCCGACCAGCGCCACGTCATCGCCTCCGCGCAGGCGCGGTGCGTGTATGGCGAACACTGGCAGGATGAAGAACAGGCCGAGCATGCGCAGCCCGAAGACGGCGGCGAGGCTGGCGCCGGCGCGCACTTCGGCGCGGCTCATCGGTTCGCGCTGCATGGAAGACTATCGGCGGGAAAATGAAAGACGCTATAGTAGCGAGTTTCACTTTCCGTCCCTCGCCCGACAGATTCGTCGATGAATTCGATCCGCATCCGCGGCGCTCGCACCCATAACCTGAAGAACATCAGCCTCGAGCTGCCGCGCTACCGCCTGGTGGTGGTGACCGGCCTCTCCGGCTCGGGCAAGAGCTCGCTCGCCTTCGACACGCTCTACGCCGAGGGACAGCGTCGCTACGTCGAATCGCTCTCTGCCTATGCGCGCCAGTTCCTCGAGCTGATGGAGAAGCCCGACGTCGATCTGATCGAGGGACTCGCGCCGGCGATCGCCATCGAGCAGAAGGCGGCG
This sequence comes from Burkholderiales bacterium, assembly GCA_036496555.1. GTDB lineage: Bacteria > Pseudomonadota > Gammaproteobacteria > Burkholderiales > SG8-39 > SCGC-AG-212-J23. Next base: position 11,759 of record DASXKY010000004.1, read on the forward strand.
AGCCACAACCCGCGCTCGACGGTCGGCACGGTGACCGAGATCCACGACTACCTGCGGCTCCTCTACGCGCGCGCCGGCGTGCCGTACTGCCCGGAGCACGGCCTCGCGCTGCAGGCGCAGACCGTGACGCAGATGGTCGACCAGGCGCTCGCGCTTCCTGAGGATGCAAAGGTCATGCTGCTCGCGCCGGTCATCGCCGGCCGCAAGGGCGAGCAGGTTGATCTGCTGGAAGAACTGCGCGCGCAGGGCTTCACGCGCGTGCGCGTCGACGGCAAGGTGCACGATCTCGACACGGCGCCGCGCCTCGCCAGGAATCGCAAGCATTCGGTCGACGTGGTGATCGACCGGCTGCGCGTGCGCGCCGACGCGCGCCAGCGCCTCGCCGAGTCCTTCGAGACGGCCCTGCGCCACGCCGACGGCCGGGCGCTGCTGGTCGAGACCGACTCGGACCGGGAGCATCTTTTCTCGGCCCGCTTCTCGTGCCCGGCGTGCGACTACGCTTTGCCCGAGCTCGAGCCGCGCCTTTTCTCCTTCAACAATCCGATGGGCGCCTGCCCGCGCTGCGACGGCCTCGGCATGGTGGAGTTCTTCGACCCCAAGCGGATCGTCGTGCATCCCAATCTGTCGCTGGCGAGCGGCGCGATCCGCGGCTGGGACCGGCGCAACCACTTCTACTTCTCGATGCTGCAGTCGCTCGCGGCGCATTTCGGCTTCGACGTCGAGCAGCCCTGGGAGCTGCTGGCCGACCGCATCCAGAAGATCGTGCTGAGTGGCTCGGGCGAGGAGAAGGTCGCTTTCCGCTACCTGACCGAGCGCGGCCGCGCCTCGGTGCGCGAGCACGCCTTCGAGGGCGTGGTGCCGAACCTCGAGCGACGCTACCGCGAGACCGACTCGGTGGTCGTGCGCGAGGAGCTCGCGAAGTACCGCAGCGTGCGCGCGTGCCCCGAATGCGACGGCGCGCGCCTGCGCCGCGAGGCGCGCCACGTCAAGATCGCCGATCGCACGCTGCACGAGGTGTCGGGCCTCGGGCTCGGCGACGCCCTCTCCTTCTTCCGCGGCCTGCAGCTGCCCGGCGCGAAGGGCCAGGTCGCCGAGCGCATCGTGCGCGAGATCGCGAGCCGGCTCGAGTTCCTGGTCAACGTCGGCCTCGACTACCTTAGCCTCGGCCGCTCTGCCGAGACGCTCTCGGGCGGCGAATCCCAGCGCATCCGCCTCGCCAGCCAGATCGGCTCCGGCCTCACCGGGGTGATGTACGTGCTCGACGAGCCGTCGATCGGGCTGCACCAGCGCGACAACGCGCGCCTGATCGAGATGCTCAAGCGCCTGCGCGACCTCGGCAACTCGGTGATCGTCGTCGAGCACGACGAGGAGGCGATCCGCGCCGCCGACTACGTGGTCGATATGGGTCCGGGCGCCGGCGAGGCCGGCGGCCGCATCGTCGCCGAAGGCGTGCCCGCCGAGGTGATCGCGAACCCGGCATCGCTGACGGGGCGCTATTTGTCTGGCGAGCTGACGATCCACGCGCCGCGGCTGCGCAACCGGCCCGACGGCAAGACGCTCGTCGTAAGCGGCGCTCGCGGCAACAACCTGAAGGAGGTGGACCTCGAGCTGCCGCTCGGCCTGTTCGTCTGCGTGACGGGCGTGTCGGGCTCGGGCAAGTCGACTTTGATCAACGATACGCTCTACGCCGCCGCTGCGCGCCACCTCTACGGCTCGACAGCCGAGCCGGCGCCGCATGACTCGATTGCCGGGCTCGAGCAGCTCGACAAGGTGGTGAGCGTCGACCAGAGCCCGATCGGCCGCACGCCGCGCTCGAACCCGGCGACGTACACCGGCCTCTTCACGCCGATCCGCGAGCTCTTCGCCGGCGTGCCGGAAGCGCGCCAGCGCGGCTACGACGCCGGGCGCTTCTCCTTCAACGTGAAGGGCGGCCGCTGCGAGGCTTGCCAGGGCGACGGCGTGACCAAGGTGGAAATGCACTTCCTCGCCGACATCTACGTGTCCTGCGACGTCTGCCACGGCAAGCGCTACAACCGCGAGACGCTGGAGATCCGCTACAAGGGCCGCAACGTCCACGACGTGCTCGAGATGATGGTCGGCGAGGCGGCGGAGTTCTTCGCCGCGGTGCCGGCGATCCAGCGCAAGCTGCAGATGCTGCTCGACGTCGGCCTGGGCTACCTGCGCCTCGGCCAGTCGGCGACCACGCTTTCCGGCGGCGAGGCGCAGCGCGTCAAGCTCTCGCTCGAGCTTTCCAAGCGCGACACTGGCCGCACGCTCTACATCCTCGACGAGCCGACCACCGGACTGCATTTCCAGGACATCCAGCTGCTGCTCAACGTGCTGCACCGCCTGCGCGACGCCGGCAACACAGTGGTGGTGATCGAGCACAACCTCGACGTCATCAAGAACGCCGATTGGATCATCGATCTCGGCCCTGAAGGCGGCGAAGGCGGCGGCCGCCTGGTCGTCGCCGGCACGCCGGAGCAGGTCGCCGCGCACCCGGCGAGCCACACCGGGCGCTATCTGAAGCCGGCATTGACTAAACAGCACGACCGTTCTATTATCGCGGGGTGACCTCCACCAAAGGCGAGCGCACCCGCGCCGCGATCCTCGACGAAGCGCTGCGCATCGTCAGCAAGGCCGGCCTCGACAGCGTCACCATCGGCACGCTCGCCGAGGCGACGGGGATGTCGAAGTCGGGCCTGTTCGCCCACTTCGGCTCGCGCGAGGAGCTCCTGCTCGCGGTGCTCGCGCACGGCCAAGACGAGTTCACCGGGGTCGTGTTCAAGCCGGCGATAGACCACCCGCGCGGCATTCCCCGGCTGCGCGCCATGTTCGTTAACTGGCTCGACTGGACCGAGTCTGCCGAACTGCCGGGTGGCTGCCCGATGATCGGCGGCGCCACCGAATTCGACGACAAGCCGGGCCCGATCCGCGACATGCTGGCCGCCGGCCAGCGCACCTGGATCGAGACGCTGAAGCGCGGCGTGCGCCAAGCCATTGACCAGGGCCAGCTCGCCGCCGACACCGACCCCGAGCAGATTGCTTTCGAGATGTTCGGCATCGCGCTGGTGGTGCACCACCACCGGCGGCTGCTCGGCTATTCAAAAGCCAGGGCTCGCGCCCTGGCCGCGCTCGAGTCGCTGTTCGAGCGCCACGCCGCGCCCGCCAGGGCGCTGCTGCGCGCCGCCACCCGCTAGAGAAGGGACCCCATGCCGCACTCCGCCACGCTGCCGAGAATTAGCACGAGCGTTCGCTTCACTGCTTCGCGCTGGCTGTTCCCCGAGCTGGCCGGCGCGCTCGCCGAGCGCCTGTTCCTCACCCCGCCGCGGCCGAAGGATGCGGCGGCGGCCGCGCTCGACCTCATCGACGCCCGCTCGAGCTTCATCGAGCACAAGGGCCGCGCCATCGCGACGTGGCGCTGGGGCTCGCGCGAGGCGCCCGCCGTGCTGCTCGCGCACGGCTGGGGCGGCTATGCCGCGCAGATGCGTGCTTTCGTGTTCCCGCTGCTCTCGGCGGGCTACCGCGTCATCGCCTTCGACCAGCCGGCGCACGGCGTGTCGGAAGGCCACCTGACCGGGCTGCCTGACTTCGCCGACGTGATGGCGGAAGTCGCCTGGCACCACGGCGAGGTGCACGCGGTCATCGGCCATTCGATGGGCGGCGCTGCGGCGGCGATCGCCATTGCGCGCGGGCTGCGCGTGAAGCGCGTGGTCACGGTCGGCGCCTCGCTCGACGTCGGTTTCTTCTCGCGCCAGTTCGCGCGCTGGTACTGGGTGCCGCAGCGCGTGCTCGCCGCGATGCAAGGCGCCGTCGAGGAGCGCTTCGGCGTGCGCTGGGCCGAGCTCGACCTGGCGAAGCTCGCGCCGCGCCTCAACGCGCCGGCGCTGGTGATCCACGACCGCGACGATCGCCTCGTGCCCTGGCGCAAGGGTGTGGCATTCGCGCAGGGCTGGCCCGGCGCGCGCCTTCAAGCCACCAGCGGCCTCGGCCACCGGCGCATCCTCGCCGACGAGCGCGTCACTACGCTCGCTACCGACTTCATCGCCGGCCGCTCGAGCGTCGCCGGCGTCGCCGCGCCGGCGGTGCCGAACCCGGCGCCGCTCTACTGAGGAATCCGATGACCGTCGAGAGCCGACGCAGCGTCAGCATCGAATGGGCCGATCCTCTCGCGCTCGCCGAGGCCGGGCGCAAGATGCTCGGCATCGACTTCCTGCGAGCGATCCGCGACGGTCGGCTGCCCCGGCCGCCGATCGCCGCGCTGCTCGGCTTCAATCTGGTCGAGGTCGAGCCGGGCCACGCCGTATTCGAAGTGGTGCCCGGCGAGCGGCACTACAACCCGATCGGCGTGGTGCACGGCGGCCTCGCGATGACGCTCCTCGATTCGTGCATGGGCTGCGCCGTGCACACGCAGATGGCGGCCGGCTCGACCTACACGACCCTGGAGGCGAAAACCAACCTGGTGCGCGCGATCACCGGCGAGACCGGCAAGCTTCGCGCGATCGGAAAGACCCTGCACGTCGGCAAGCGCATGGCGACCGCCGAAGGCCGCCTCGAAGACGCTTCGGGCAAACTCTACGCGCACGCCACGACGACCTGCATCGTCCTGACGTCGTAGGAAAACCGAGCGCAGCGGCGGCTGGCGAAATCCGCTACAGTCGCCGCCACAATGAAACCGCAGGCGGCAGCGGATGGAAGGCGAGCCGGCGCCATGCTCCTGGTCGCCATGGCGGGAGTCTTCTTCGTCTGGATGCCCGGCGAATTTCTCGACGGCGATCCGCACGCATGGCGCGAGGAAGCGCGCGCCATTGTGCGCGGCGAGCTGCACGTCTCGGAGGACATGGCGCGCAAGTTCGGCGAGCCCGGCCAGTACATGGTGCGCAACGAGCGCAACGGCCTGTACTACTCCAAGTACGGGATCGCCAACGCGCTCCTCTCCCTGCCGCCGCTGCTGATCCAGCAATACTGGTACGGCGGCCTTCCCGCCTCGTCGTGGGAGGCTCCCAGCCTGCTGCTGTTCAATCTGTGGCACGTCCTCTACGGCGTCGTGCTCGCGGCCCTGCTCTATGCGCTGGCGGGCCGCTATTCGCAACGCGCCGACGTGCGCGCCGTCTTCGTAGCCGCCGCGTTCTTCTGCACTTCGCTCTGGTTCTACCAGCGCGCGCAGAGCTCCGAGATCTACCAAACCATTTTTTTCACTGCCTTGTTCATATCGTTGACTGCGTTCCTGCAGCGGCTTCAGCAGGGTGGAGCCGGCTGTCTCGCCGCACGCGACTGGGCTTGCCTCGGCGCGGCATGGGCGTGCTGCGGAGCCCTGCTGCTGATACGCGCAAGCTACGGTCTGCTGATCCCCTGCATGCTGGCGCTGATCGCCGTCTTCGCCGTGCAGGGACGCTCGTGGCAGGCGGTCCTCGACCGCCGGCTGGTAGTTGCGTCGTTGCTGCCGCCGGCTCTCCTCATCGCGCTGTGCGGATGGATCAACTATGTCAAATTCGGCGCGCCCTGGCTCACGGGATATCAAGCCTGGCGGCCGGAAATGGTCACCCCGACGCTGCGCGTGGTCGACGGGCTGTGGGGATTCTTCTTCTCGGTGCGCTTCAGCGTATTTCTTTCCTTTCCCCTGTTGATCTTCGCGCTCGTCGGCCTGCGCCGCTTCGCCGGGCGATACCGCCTCGACACGCTGGTAGCCGCCACGCTCTTCTTGCCGACATTCCTCCTGATCTGTTCGCTGCCCTCGTGGGCGGGCGAATGGAGCTATGGCCCGCGCTACCTGCTGCCGATGCTGCCGGTGCTGGCGCTGCCCTTCCTCTGCTTCGCCGAAGGGCTGCTAGAGCAAAGCGGCACCCGGCGCGCGCGCGCTTGGGCGGCCGCCGCCCTGGCGGTGCTGTTGTACGCGGCTTACCTGCAAGTGCAGATGACCCGCGTGCCGTTCTGGACCTACTACTACGCCCGCGCCGCACTCGACGTCATCAGGTCGCCGGAGTCCGTCGAATATTTCTTCAACCGTCAGGACGCGACGATCGCAGCCGCCCTGCTGGCGAACCGGGACGACCTCTCGCGACTGCCGTTCTACGCCGAGTTCAAGCGCCATGCCTCGCCTGAATACGTCAAGGAATACGACAAGGTGGTGCTCGGCATGCTCGAGCGCGGCAACCGCTACTGGGCTTTGCCCGCCGACAAGCGCCGCTAGCCCTGCGCCAGCGCCGCGCCGCGCCACTCCAGTCGCCGCGCATGGAATGCGGCAAGGCCGCCGCGATGGCCGATGGAAACGAGCGTCGTGCCCGGCAGGCGTTCCTTGAGCGCGCGGTAGAGCGCTTCCTGTGCGTCGTCCGGCAGCGGCGCCGTCGCTTCGTCCAGGAACAGCCAGTCCGGCCGTGCGAGCAGTGCACGCGCGAACGTCAGCCGCTGCTGCTCTCCGCCCGAGAGGACCAGCGCCCAGTTTTCGCTGCGACCTAGGTCTGCCGTCAGGCCGGCAAGTCCGGCCGCTTTCATCGCTTCGGCGACCTGCTCGTCGGAAAAGTGGCCGGAATCTTCGGGGTAACTCACCGCATGCTTGAGCGTCCCGATCGGCAAGTACGGCTTCTGCGGCAGGAACAGCATGCGCGCACCGCGCGGGACGACGATGCGACCCTTCCAGTACGGCCAGATTCCGGCGAGCGCGCGGAAGAAGGTGGACTTGCCCGAGCCCGAGGGACCGGTGATGAGCACGTCCTCGCCCTTGCGCAGCTCCAGGGATTCCGGCGCGAGCAGCGTCCGGCCGTTCGGCAGCGCGAGCGACAGGCCGTCGAGCGAGAGCCGGTCCTGCGGCGCCTCGACGCGCTCGCCGTCGACCCGCGCGGCTTCCTCGCGCACCGCGGCGAGCGAAGCGCTGAAGGTGGTGAGGCGGTCCACCGTCGCCTTCCACTCGGCGAACAGCGTGTACGCATCGACGAACCACGACAGCGCGCCCTGCACCTGGCCGAAAGTCGAGGAGATCTGCATCACCGTACCGAGCTGGATGGCGCCGCTGAAGTAGCGCGGCGCAGCGACGACGAAGGGGAAGATGATGGCGAGCTGGCCGTAGGTAATGGCGAAGAAGTTGAGGCGCTTCTGCGTGATCATGATGCTCCACCAATTCGAGATGACGGCGCCGAAGCGGCCACGGAAGTTGGCGAGCTCTTCCGGTTCGCCGTGGTACAGCGCCACGCCCTCGCTGTTCTCGCGCAACCGGACGAGCGAGAAACGGTAGTCGGCCTCGAACCTCTGCCGTGCGAAATTGAGACCGATGAGCGACTTGCCAATCACGTGCGTAAGCCAGGTGCCGGCGACGGCGTACAGTAGCGCCGCCCACACCATGTAGCCCGGAATGGTGATCCCTATTACCTGGAGCGGTCCCGAAATAATCCACAGGATCGCGATGAAAGAGAACAGAGTAACCACCGACGAGAGCAGGCCGAGGCCGAGGTCAAGGGTTTGCCCTACGAACAGCCGCAGATCCTCGGCGATCCGCTGATCGGGGTTGTCGGTGCCGCGGTCGAGCAGTTGCAAACGGTAGTAGGCCTGCGCCTCCAGCCAGTCCCTCAGGTACCAGTCGTTCAGCCACTTACGCCATTCGATCTCCAGCATCTGGCGCAGGTAGACCCGGTACACGTAGAGAGCTATGTACAGGATTGCGAGGAAGGTGAAGTAGCCGAGCAGCGCGTAGAAGTCCTGCGCGCGCTTCTCTTGGATGGCGTCGTAGAAATCCTTGTACCAGCTGTTGAACTGCACGTTCAGGTAGACCAGCGCCAGAGAGAACCCGACGACCGCAGCGAGCAGGAGCAGTCCTTTCTTGCGCTGCTCGGAAACCCAGTAGGGCTTGGCGAGGGCCCAGAAAGCCTTAATAAATCCGGTCTTATGCATGAGATGGCAATCGGTGGAGAGGCCTAGGGTTGGGGGACGAAAACCAGTTTACAGAAGCGTCATCGCGGGATAACAATTTGGGGGCATGTCCTCCGGCCGGGTCTATCGCTTCGCACCGACTCCAGAGCACCCGACCAACCACCTGTTTGTCTTCCTGCACGGCTGCGGCGCGACCGCGCAGTCGATGGTACCGATCGCGCTGCGCTTCCAGGCGCGCTTCCCGAGCGCGGCGCTGGTGGTGCCGAGCGGCTTCGACCCCGATGCGCGCGGCGAGGCGGCGCAGGACTGGTACCCGACCCGCGGCCTCACCCTGGACAACCACCGCGAGCGCGTCGCCGCGGTGCTGCCCGACGTCGACGATCTAGTGCGCCGCGAGCAGACCTATTTCGACGTGCCGGCGTGCCGCACGGTGCTGATCGGCTTCTCGCAAGGCGGCACCGTGGCGCTCGAGGCGGTGAAGACGCCCGGGCTGGCCGGCGCGGTTGTCGCCTTCTCGGCGCGCTACGCGCGCCTGCCGGCGCGCGGCATGCGCATCGCGTCGCGCATCCATCTCGTGCACGGCGAATTCGACTGCGTGGTGTCGCCGGTGCACGCCGACCGCGCCGCCCGCGTGCTCTCCGGCCTGCACGTGCCGGTGACCCTCGACATCGTCGAGGACCTCGGCCACGCGCTCTCGCACCGCGCGATCAGCCTCGGCTCGCTGCGCCTGCTGCAGGGGATCTACGAAGGCCGGCGCGCCACGCTGCATTGACTTGAAAGAAGGCCTCGTCCTCGTCGCCCACGGATCGAAAGACCCGGAGTGGTCACGCCCGTTCGAGCGGCTCGCTGCGTCGCTCGAGAAGAAGCTGCCCGCGGTCGCGGTCGCCCTCTCGTACCTTGAGCATGGTCCGTCCCTCGAAGAAGCGTTCGCCGCGCTGCTCGCCAAAGGGGTCGGGTCGATCCGCGTGGTGCCGGTCTTCCTCGGCGCCGGCGGTCACGTCAAGGAAGACATTCCGAAGCTCGTAGCCGCGGCGCACCCGCCGGTGCCGGTGACGATCGATCCGCCAATCGGCGAGCAGGGCCCGGTGCTCGACGCTATCGCAGCAGGAATCGCTTCACTGCGCTGATCTGGTCTGCGCTCATCAGCGCCGGCGCGTGCCCCACGCCGGGAAACTCGACACTCTCCATGTCGGGCTTGCGCTCCTTCATCTCGCGCAGCGTCGCGGGGCGCAGCACGTCGGACTCCGCGCCGCGCAGCACGAGCGTCGGGCAGCTCACCTTGCTCCATACGTTCCACAGGTCGATGCCGCGCAGCACGTCGGGCCCCATCGGAAACTCGGCGTCGACGTGTCCGTGCATGCCTTGCGCGATCGCCGGGTCGTAGCGCATCACATAGCTGCCGTCTTCATCGCGACGTGCGGAATGCTCGGCGAGGTGCTTCCACTGCGCGTCGGTCAGCGGACCGAAGGGCGCGCAGACCTCGCGCAGATTGGCTTCGACGCGCTCGAGGCTCGGGAAGCGCACGCCGTGGCCGACGTAGCCCTTCATGCGGAACAGCGCGCTCCAGGGGATGAGCGCGCCGACGTCGTTCAGCACCAGGCGCCGGATCGGCGAGTTCTTCTTCGCGGCCAGGAACATGCCGATCATGCCGCCCATCGAGGTGCCGACCCAGTCGAGCCTGGTCGGCGGCGCACCGCGGAACCAGCCGGGCTCGGCCGGCGCCGAGGCGCGCGCGATCATCGCCGCGCCGTCGGCGGTATAGGTAGAAAACGTGTAGTCCGACTTGTTGTCGAGCCAGTCGCTGTCGCCGCGGCCGACCACGTCCATGCACACCACGCGGCAGTGCGACGCGAGCTCGCCGGCGAGGTAGTCGAAGTCGCGGCTGTTGCGCGCGAGGCCGTGCACGCAGACCACCACGTGCGTATTCGACGGATCGCCCCACTCGGTGTAGGCGATGCGATGGAAGCCGCCGTTATGCAGTGCGTGAAAGTAGAGGTGACGCATCGGTTCATGGTAGCGGACGCACCCTGCGCCGCTTGATGAAGAAATGCGCGACTCGCTTGAGCAGAACTAATGCCAGCGATTAGGCGGCGAGCTCGGGTAAATCCTTGAAAAGTTCCAGTGCTTCCGGGTTCGCGAGAGCGTCAGTGTTCGCAACCGGCATGCCATGCACGACGGCCTTCACCGCCAGCTCCACTACTTTCCCGTTCTTGGTGCGCGGGATGTCGGCGACCTGCACGATGCGTGCCGGCACGTGGCGCGGCGACGCGCGCCGGCGGATTTCGAAACGGATGCGATCTTCGAGATTTTGATCCAGCACCAGGTCTTTTCTCAGTTTGATGAAAAGCACGACCCTGGCATCGGTCGGCTTCTCCGGCGGCCAGAGCTGGCCGATCGCTACCGACTCCTCGACCTCGTCGATCTGCTCCACCACGCGGTAGAGTTCGGCAGTGCCGATGCGCACGCCGCCCGGATTGAGCGTCGCGTCCGAGCGCCCATAGACCAGCATCGTGCCGCGGTCTGTGAGCTCGCACCAATCGCCGTGGCACCAGACGTTCGGGTACTTCGCGAAGTAGGCGGCGTGGTAGCGCACGTCGCCGCGGTCGTTCCAGAAGCCCAATGGCATGGAAGGAAAGGGCTTCGTACATACCAATTCCCCTTTCTCGCCGATGATGGAATTTCCATCTTCATCAAAAACATCCACTGCCAAACCAAGCGAGCGGCCCTGCAACTCGCCGCGGTAGACCGGCAGCACCGGGCTCGCGTCGGCGAACGCCGCCATGATGTCGGTGCCGCCGGAGATGGACGAGAGCACCAGGTCTTTCTTGATCTTGTCGTAGACATAGTCGAAGCCTTCGGGCGCGAGCGGCGAGCCGGTCGATACCATCATGCGCAGCGCGGACAGGTCGTGGCTCTTCACGGGCTCCACGCCGCGCTTGGCGAGCGTGTCGAGGAAGCGCGGCGAGGTGCCGAACTGCGTGAAGCGCTCCTTTTCCGCGTAGTCGAAGAGGATCTTGCCGTTGCGCGCGAAGGGGGAGCCGTCGTAGAGCATCGCGGTCGCCTCGGCGCCAAGCGCGGCGAAGAGCAGGTTCCACATCACCCAGGTGGTGGTGCAGAAATAGAAAAAGCGGTCGCCGGGCCGCACGTCGAACTGCAGCTTGTACATCTTCAGGCCGGAGAGCAGGCTGCCGCCGGCGCCGTGCACGAGGCACTTCGGCTTGCCGGTGGTGCCGGAGGTGAACAGGATGTACACCGGGTGGTCGAACGGCAGTTGCGCAAAGGCGATGCCGCCCGGCGTGTAGCGCCGCATCCATTCGTCGAGGCGCACCGCCTTCGGGATGTCGGAGACGTCGACCTGCGGATCGAGGTGGGGCACGACCACGACTTTGCGCAGCGTGGGCAGGCGCTCGGCGATCTCGCGCACGCGCTCGAGCGAGCTGTGCTCCTCGCCGTTGTAGCGGTAGCCGTCGGCGCAGAACAGCACCTTCGGCTCGATCTGGCCGAAGCGGTCGATCACGCCGTCGACGCCGAAATCGGGCGAGCAGGAAGCCCACACCATGCCTTGCGACAGCGCGGCGAGCGCGAGCATGCCGGTCTCGGGAAGATTGGGAATGAACGCCGCGGCGCGGTCGCCCGCGCGCAGTCCCAACGCGCGCAGCGCCTGCTCCGCGCGCGAGACGTCGCTCGTCAGGTCGGAATAGGACATGCGCCGCTTGAACCCGGTCTCGTCCCACAGCACGAAGGCGTCGCCGCGATCACCGCGGCGCATCAGGTTCTCGGCGAAATTGAGGCGCGCCTCGGGAAACCACTTCGCGCCGGGCATCTTGTCGCCGTCCACCAACACCGTCGAACCGCGCTTCGAGGCGATCACGCCGCAGAAATCCCAGACGTCGAGCCAGAACTCCTCCGGGTTGTCGACCGTCCAGCGGTAGAAGTCGGGATAGCTGTTGAGGTCGAGCTTGCGCTTGCGGATCACCTGGCGCGCGAACTGCGTGACCTGCACCTCCTCGACCGCGCGGGCGTCGGGCTGCCAGAGAATCTTCGGGGTGGTGTCGGTCGGCATTTTGGCGCAGCATTATAGGGCCCATGCTGGACAGGATTCGCGGCGAGCACCGCGTCGCCGAAGCGCAGGCCGTCTCCCGCTTGCTCGATCTGCAGCCCGATGCCGCGCAATCCCGGCGCATCGAGCAGACGGCGCACGGCCTCGCGCAGGCCGTGCGTTCGGCGCGGCCCCCGGCGCTGAGCGCCGAATCGTTCCTGCGCCACTACGGCCTGTCGACGCGCGAAGGCATCGCGTTGATGTGTGTCGCCGAGGCGCTGCTGCGCATCCCGGACGCCGAGACGGCCGACGCGCTGCTGCGCGAGAAGCTCGCCGGCGGCAACTGGAGCACGGCGAGCGCCGCCGACTGGGCGCTGCTGCTCACCGGCCGCATCATCCGCTGGCACGACGAGCCGGGCGAGTTGAAGCGCCTGGTCGCGCGGCTGGGCGAGCCGGTGGTGCGCGGCGCGGTACGCCAGGCGATGCGCATCCTCGCCGGCCAGTTCGTGCTCGCGGAGACCATCGAGGAAGCCGTGCGCCGCGCGCAGGCGCGGCGGCCCTACCGCTTCTCCTTCGACATGCTCGGCGAGGCGGCGCGCACCGCCGAGGACGCGGCGCGCTACTTCGAGCTCTACGCCCACGCCATCGGCGCCGTGGGCGCACCCGACGGCGTGTCGGTCAAGCTCTCCGCGCTGCACCCGCGCTTCGAGGAGATGAAGCGCGCGCGCGTCTTCGCCGAATTGCTGCCGCGCGTCGAGAAGCTCGCCGAGCTCGCCGTTTCGCGTGCGGTCGATCTGTACATCGACGCAGAGGAATCGGAACGCCTGGAGCTGACGCTCGAGCTGCATGAGCGCCTCTCAAGAAAACTCAAAGTCGGTCTGGCCGTGCAGGCGTACCAGAAGCGCGCCCTCGCGACATGCGAATGGCTCGCGGGGCTGCGCCGGGAAATCCCGGTGCGACTGGTGAAGGGCGCGTACTGGGACGGCGAGATCAAGCGCGCGCAGCAGCTCGGCATGCCGGACTACCCCGTATTCACCCGCAAGGCAGCGACCGACGCCGCCTACGTCGCCTGCGCGCGGCGCCTGCTCGACGCGCCGTCGGTCTTTCCCGCCTTCGCCACGCACAACTGCCGCACCGTCGCCACGATCCTCGAGCTCGCCGGTGACCGTCCGTTCGAGTTCCAGAAGCTGCACGGCATGGGCGACTCGCTCTACGAGTCGCTGCTCGCGAAGCACCACGTTCCGGTGCGCGTGTATGCGCCGGTGGGTAGCTTCACCGATCTGCTGCCGTACCTCGTGCGCCGCCTGCTGGAGAACGGCGCCAACACCTCCTTCGTCCATCAGATCGCCGATCCCGATGTGCCGCTGGAAGTGCTGGTCGCCGACCCGGTCGCGGCGCTGCCCTCGCCCTACGTGCCGGAGCCGCGCATCCCGCTACCGCGCGATCTCTATCCGGACCGCAGGAATTCGCTCGGGCTCGATCTTTCGCGACGCGACCTATTGGATTCGCTTTCCCGGGACGTGAAGGCTGCGACCCTTCCTGCGGTCCCGCAAGTCTCTCTCGACGAAGCCATTACGCGCGCGGCAAGCGCATTCGATTCCTGGTCGCGAACGCCGGCGGCGGAGCGCGCGGCCGCGCTCGAGCGCGCAGCCGACGCCTTCGAAGCGCGCACGGTCGAGCTCGTTTCGCTCATCGTGCGCGAGGGCGGGCGCACCTTCGCCGACGCGGCGGCGGAAGTGCGCGAGGCGGCCGATTTCTGTCGTTACTACGCCGCCCAAGGAAGGATTATTTTTTCAGGAGAAATTCAACTCCCCGGGCCCGCGGGCGAATCGAACCAGCTCTCGCTGCACGGACGCGGCGTCTTCGCCTGCATCGCGCCCTGGAACTTCCCGCTTGCCATCTTCACCGGGCAAACCGCCGCCGCTCTGGCGGCGGGCAACACCGTCATCGCCAAGCCGGCCGAGCAGACGCCCCGCGTCGGCCTGCGCGCGATCGAGATCCTGCGCGAAAGCGGCGTGCCGGCAGACGCGGTGCACTGCGTGCCGGGCGACGGCGAGACCGTCGGCGCGCCGCTCGTGCGCGACGCGCGCATCGCCGGCGTCGCCTTCACCGGCTCCGACGAGACGGCGCGGCGCATCCACGCGGCGCTCGCCGCGCGCGCCGGCCCCATCGTGCCGCTGATCGCCGAAACCGGCGGCGTGAACGCGATGCTGGTCGACTCCTCGGCGCTACCCGAGCAGGTGGTCGACGATGTCGTCGTCTCGGCCTTTCAGAGCGCAGGGCAGCGCTGCTCGGCGCAGCGCATCCTGTTCGTCGACGAGAGCGCCGCGCCGCGGGTACGGCAGCTCCTCGCCGGCGCGCTCGCCGAGCTGAAAGTGGGCGACCCCGCCGAGCCCGACACCGACATCGGCCCGGTGATCGACGCCGACGCACGCCGGATGCTTCTGCGGCATGTGGCTTATCTCAAAACAAATTTCCCCCTGATAGGAGAGGCCGCGGCGCCGGCAGGCGGCAATTACGTGGCGCCGATTGCATTCCAGCTTTCGTTGGAGAAACTTCCCCGGACGGAGGTCTTCGGGCCCATCCTCCATGTCTGTACCTACGCGCGCCGCGACCTGCCGAAGGTGCTGGGCTGGATTCGCGAGACGGGCTACGGCCTCACGCTCGGCATCCACAGCCGGCTGCAGGGCTTCATCGACGAGGTGGTGCGCGAGGCGCGCGTCGGCAACGTCTACGTCAACCGCAGCATGATCGGCGCGGTGGTCGGCGTGCAGCCCTTCGGCGGCGAAGGCCTCTCCGGCACCGGCCCCAAGGCCGGCGGGCCGCATTACCTGCCGCGCTTCGCCACCGAGCGCACCCTCACGGTGAACACGGCCGCGGTCGGCGGCGTGACAGAATTGTTCAGCCAGCCATGAAGACGGTCGCGCTCCCCGGCGGCGAACGCGTGCCGGCCTTCGGCATGGGCACCTGGTACATGGGCGAGAAAGCGGCGAGCCGCAAGGCCGAGGCGGCCGCACTCAGGCACGGGCTCGACCTCGGCATCCGCCTCATCGATACCGCGGAGATGTACGGCGACGGCGGCGCGGAGGAAGTAGTTGGCGAGGCGATCGCCGGGCGGCGCGACGAGGTGTTCGTCGTGAGCAAGGTCTACCCGCACAACGCCTCGCGCAAGGGCATGGCCACCGCCTGCGAGCGCAGCCTGCGCCGGCTGAAGACCGACCGCGTCGATCTCTATCTGCTGCATTGGCGCGGCAACGTCCCTTTCGAGGAAACCATTGCCGGCTTCGAAGCGCTGCGCGCGGCCGGCAAGATCCGCCATTGGGGCGTGAGCAACCTCGACATCGGCGACATGGAGGAGCTGTGGGTGCTCTCCAAGGCCGCGCAGGCGAACCAGCTCCTCTACAACCTCACCCGCCGCGGCATCGAGTGGGACCTGCTGCCCTGGCTGCGCGAGCGGCGCATCCCGGTGATGGCCTATTCGCCGATCGAGCAGGCGCGGCTGCTGAAGAACCGCGCGCTGCTTGAATTCTCGAAGCGCCACGGCATGACGCCGGCGCAGGCCGCGCTCGCCTGGCTGCTCGCGAACGATGATGTGATGGTCATTCCCAAGGCCTCAAATCCGGCGCATCTGCAGGAAAACCTCGAATCAATCGAAAAGAAACTGACTAAAGAACAGCTCGCCGAGCTCGACCGCGCCTTCCCGCCGCCGCGCGCACCGAGCCCGCTCGAGATGCTCTAGCCCTTCGGCTTGTGCACCGTCGAGTAGTGCGGCTTGGTGAGCACCTCGGGCTTGAGGATCTCGTCGAGCTGCTCGCGCGTCATGTACCCCTTGGCGAGCACGAGGTCGTAGACGCGCGCATGGGTGCGCAGCGCCTCTTGCGCGATCTCGCTCGCGCGCGCGTAGCCGATGAAGGGATTGAGCGCCGTGACCAGCGCGGTCGAGTCGTCGAGCAGCTGGCGTGCGCGGGCGCTATTCGCCTGGATCCCTTTTATGCAGCGGTCGGCAAGCGTGCGGCAGCCCGCGGCGAGGTGGGCGAGGCTCTTGAACAGGCTGTGCGCGATGATCGGCTCGAAGGCGTTCAGCTCGAGCTGGCCGGCCTCGGCGGCCATGGTGACCGTCATGTCGTTGCCGATCACCTCGAAGGCGACCTGGTTCACCACTTCCGGGATCACCGGATTGACCTTGCCGGGCATGATCGACGAGCCGGCCTGCACCGCCGGCAGGGTGATCTCGCCGATTCCGGCGCGCGGTCCCGACGACAGCAGCCGCAGGTCGTTGCAGATCTTGGAGAGCTTCACCGCGACGCGCTTGAGGACGCCCGAGAGCTGCACGAAGGCGCCTGCGTCCTGCGTCGCCTCGACCAGGTTGGGCGAGACGAGGAAGTTGAAGCCGGAAACCTCCGACAGGCGTGTCGTGACGAGCGCAGCGTAGTCGGGATGCGCGTTGATGCCGGTGCCGATGGCGGTGGCGCCGAGGTTGATCTCGCGCACCAGGGCCGCCGCCTCGGCGAGGCGCTGCTCGTCCTCGCCGAGCATCACCGCATAGGCCGAGAACTCCTGCCCGAGGGTCATCGGCACCGCGTCCTGCAGCTGCGTGCGGCCGACCTTGAGCACGCTCTCGAACTCGCGCGCCTTCACTTCAAATGTCTGTTTCAAATGATTCAATTCGAGAACCAGCCGCTTGATGCCGAACTGCAGGGCGAGCTTGACCGCCGTCGGATAGGTGTCGTTGGTGCTCTGCGACAGGTTGACGTGGTCGAGCGGGTGCAGGTGCTGGTATTCGCCCTTCTGGTGGCCGAGCAGCTCGAGGGCGCGGTTGGCGATCACCTCGTTGGCGTTCATGTTGGTGGAGGTGCCGGCGCCGCCCTGGATCACGTCGACCACGAAGTGCTCGAGCAGGTTGCCCTCGCGCACCTCCTCGCAGGCGAGGCGGATGGCGGTGGAGCGCCGCTCGTCGATGAGGCCGAGCTCGGCGTTGGCGATGGCGGCGGCCTGCTTGACGCAGGCATAGGCCGTCACCAGGTCGGGGTAGATCGAGATCGAGGTGCCGGTGATGGGGAAATTCTCCAGCGCGCGCAGGGTGTGCACGCCGTAGTAGGCGTCGGCCGGCACCGCCCGGTCGCCGAGCAGATCGTGCTCGGTACGTATGGGATTCACCCGCCAATTCTGGCACTATCATGCGGTTCGGAGGAGGCGATGGACGATCTCGATTTCAGCCAGCCGGCGAAGAAGCCCGAGCCTGCCAAACCGGCTGCGCAGCCGGCTGCCGCGCCTCCCACCGCCGCGCCGCTGTACAACCCCGCGATCGCGCGCGACTTCTTCGCTACTGCCGGCAAGGAGGAGAGCCTCGACGCGGGGACCAAGATCTTCACCGAGAACGAGAAGGCGAGCCGCATTCTCCTCAAGCGCGACAAGATGTACCTGCTGCTCGAGGGCCAGGTCGGCCTCACCGCCAAGGGCAAGCCGGTGGGTAGCGTGAAGGTCGGCGAGATTTTCGGCGAGATGGCGGCAATCAGCGAGTCGCCGCGCAGCGCCAGCGCAGTGGCGCACACTGGCGTTCGCGTGCTCTCGGTCGACGACAAGCAGCTGAACGCCGGCCTGCAGCAGAAGCCCGAGTTCGCCCTCATGCTGATGAGCCTGATGATCAACCGCCTGCGCGGCATGATCGGCCGGCTGCTCGGCACGCCGCAGGCGCCCGGGGCGGACAAAGAGACGCGCCTCCTCGACAAATCCATGCTCGCCGCGCTGTCGCAGGGCCTCGGCGAGCAGAACACGGTGCGCTACGAGCGCGGCAAAGTGATCATGGTGCAGGGCCAGGCCGGCGCCTTCATGTACGTGGTGCTCGAGGGCCGCGTCGCGATCTCACTGCGCGGCACCATCGTGGAGCGCGTCGGCCCCGGCGGCGTGTTCGGCGAGATGGCGCTGGTCGACCAGGGCGCGCGCACCGCCAACGCCAACGCCGAGACCGACTGCGCGCTCCTCGCCATCAACCGCCAGGTGTTCCTCAACCTGGTGAAGGCCGACCCGACCTTCGCCGTGTCGCTCCTCACCGGGGTGGCCGAGCGGGTACGGAATACGGCCGCCGGCCTCAACAATTGAAGTAGAATTTTTCCCGGGAAGAGGTCCACCTCTACAGGGAGCTGTGAATACCATGACACGCGTTCTGTTTCTCATTGCCGCCCTCGCGCTCGGCTTTCAAGCCGCGGCGCAGGACACGCTGAAGAAGGTCAAGGACAGCGGCGCCATCACCATCGGCCACCGCGACGCCTCGATCCCCTTCTCCTACTACGACGACAAGCAGCAGGTGATCGGCTATGCCGTCGACCTGTGCCTGAAGATCGTCGACGCGGTGAAGAAGGAAGTCGGCAACCCCAACCTGAAGGTGAACTACCAGCTGGTCACCTCGGCGAACCGCATCCCGCTGATGGCGAACGGCACCATCGACCTCGAGTGCGGCTCGACCACCAACAACCTCGCGCGCCAGGAGCAGGTGGGCTTCACCATCACCCACTTCGTGACCGCGAACCGCTGGATCGCGAAGAAGTCGGCCAAGATCAACAAGCTCGCCGACCTGAAGGGCAAGACCATCGTCTCCACCGCCGGCACCACCAACATCAAGCAGATCACCGAGCTCAACGCCGCGCAGAACCTCGGCATGAACATCATCTCGGCCAACGGCCATCCGGAGGCGTTCCAGATGGTGGAGACCGGCCGCGCGGTGGCGTTCGTGATGGACGACATCCTGCTCTACAGCCTGGCAGCGCAGTCGCGCAACCCGAAGGACTACGCGATCTCCAACGAGGCGCTGTCGGTCGAGCCCTACGGCATCATGGTGCGCAAGGGCGACGACGCGTTCAAGAAAGTGGCCGACGCCGAAATGACGCGCATCATGAAGTCGGGCGAGATCAACGCCATCTACGGCAAGTGGTTCCTCAAGCCGGTGCCGCCCAAGGGCATCAACCTGAACGTGCCGATGAGCGCGCAGTTCAAGAAGGTGGTCGCCAACCCGACCTCCTCGGGCGATCCGAACGACTACAAGTAGAGCAGGCGGCTGAACGGGGACCTCGGTCCCCGTTTCTTTTTGGAGCGCACGGGTGAACTACAACTGGCACTGGAAGGTCCTGTTGGAGATGGAGCCGGGCGGCACCGGCACCTACCTCCACTACCTGCTGGTCGGCCTCCTGTGGACGCTCGCCACCGCGCTCGCTGCGTGGGTGGTGGCGCTCCTCGTCGGCGCGGCGGTCGGCACGGTGCGCACCATGCCGCTCAAGTGGGCGGTGCGCCTCGGCAACCTCTACGTCGAGATCTTCCGCAACGTGCCGCTGATCGTGCAGATGTTCCTCTGGTTCTTCGTCGTGCCCGAACTGCTGCCGCAGGCGATGGGCGACTGGATCAAGCAGATGCCGCCGCCGTGGAGCTCGTACCTGCCGGCGGTGATGTGCCTGGGCATCTTCACTTCGGTGCGCGTCGCCGAGCAGGTGCGCGCCGGCATCAACTCGCTGCCGCGCGGTCAGCGCATGGCCGGCACGGCGATGGGCCTGTCGCTCGCCGAGACCTACCGCTTCGTGATCCTGCCGCAGGCCTTCCGCATCATCCTGCCGCCGCTCACTTCCGAATTCATGAACATCATCAAGAACTCGTCGGTGGCGCTGACCATCGGCCTGCTCGAGCTGACCGGGCGCGCGCGCGCCATGCAGGAGTTCAGCTTCCGCGTCTTCGAGGCGTTCACCGCGGCGACGGTGATCTACCTGCTGACGAATCTGCTGGTGGTGCTGCTGATGCGCTGGCTGGAGCGGAAGGTGCGCGTGCCGGGACTCATCGCCGCCGCCGGCGCGCCGCAGGCGGGACACTGATGCAATTCGATTTCGACGTCATCCGGCGCTCTCTCGGCTACCTGTTCCTCGACGGGATGACGTTCACGCTGACGCTCACCGCGCTGGCGATGGTCGGCGGCATCGTCTTCGGCACCCTGCTCGCCATGATGCGGCTGTCCAGCAACCGCCTCGTTTCCTCGGCCGCTGGCGCCTACGTCAACCTGATGCGCTCGATCCCGCTGTTGCTGGTGATCTTCTGGTTTTTCTTCCTGGTGCCCTACATCGGCGCCTGGATCGTGCGCGCGAACGAGCCGATCAAGGTCGGCGCCTTCTACTCGGCGCTGATCACCTTCACCATGTTCGAGGCCGCCTACTACTGCGAGATCATGCGCGCCGGCATCCAGTCGATCGCGCGCGGCCAGGTGTGGTCCAGCTACGCGCTCGGCCTCGACTACTGGCAGACGATGGGCAGCGTGGTGCTGCCGCAGGCCTTCCGCAACATGATCCCGGTGCTGCTCACGCAGACCATCATCCTGTTCCAGGACACCTCGCTCGTGTACGTCATCTCCGCCACCGACTTCCTCGGCGCGGCCGCCAAAGTGGCGAACCGCGACTACCGGCTGGTGGAGATGTACTCCTTTGCCGCCGTCGTCTATTTCGTGATTTCCTACGGCCTCAGCACGCTGGTCAAACGATTCCAAGACAGGATTGCCATCATCCGATGATCGAGATCAACGACGTGAGCAAGTGGTACGGCAGCTTCCAGGTGCTGACCGACTGTACGACCAAGGTCGCCAAGGGAGAGGTCGTCGTGGTCTGCGGTCCTTCGGGCAGCGGCAAGTCGACCCTGATCAAGTGCGTAAACGCGCTCGAGCCGTTTCAGAAGGGCACCATCAGCGTCGACGGCGTCTCGGTCGGCGACCCCAAGACCGACCTGCCCAAGCTGCGCGCGCGCATCGGCATGGTGTTCCAGAACTTCGAGCTGTTCCCGCACATGAGCGTGAAGGACAATCTGACGCTCGCCCAGATCAAGGTGCTGAAGCGCTCCCGCGGGGAGGCCGAGGCGAAGGGCCTCAAGCTCCTCGACCGCGTCGGCCTGCTCGCCCACAAGGACAAGTATCCAGGCCAGCTCTCCGGCGGTCAGCAGCAGCGCGTCGCCATCGCGCGCGCCCTCTCCATGGACCCGATCGCGATGCTGTTCGACGAGCCGACCTCCGCACTCGACCCGGAGATGATCAACGAGGTGCTCGACGTCATGGTGCAGCTAGCCCACGAGGGCATGACGATGATGGTGGTGACGCACGAGATGGGCTTCGCCCGCAAGGTCGCCGGCCGCGTCATCTTCATGGACGCGGGGCGCATCGTCGAGGACGCGACCAAGGACGATTTCTTCGGCACGCCGCGCTCCGAACGCGCGCAGCTGTTCCTCTCCAAGATCCTGTCCCACTAAGACAAGATCGGGGAAACCCCGATCTTCACTTCCTCTCGACTTTCGCCCTCATCTCGTCGGTGAGGCGGTAGTCCGGGTAGCGTTTGCGGAACTCGGCGAGCGTCTTGTCCGCCTCGTCGTCCTTGCCCTGCTTGCGCAGCTCGGCGATGCGCTCGAGCCAGGCTTCCGGCGATTCGACCTTGCTCATGAGTCTCGCCCCCGCCGCGCTCGCTAGCGGCCGCTGCGCTTCCATCTCGCGCCGCGCGGGCTCGGGAGCCGGCGCATCCGCGTTCTGCCGCGGAGCTGGCGGAGGCTCGGGGGTGAAACGCTTTTTCTCCTGCGCGCTCGGCTTGGGGGCCTCGGCGGGCGCCGTTTCGACCTTTGCTTCCTTCTGCGCTTCCGGCGGCGCGCTTGCGACGACCGCTTCCTCGGGAGTCTTCCGCTCGACCTGCACGGTGACGGCGACCGCGAGCATCAGCGCCGCCGCGACTGCGACCGGCCCGTACCAGCGTCGCCGCCGGACGATGCTGCGGCGAGAGGCGGCGAGGATGCGCTCGTCGAGCTCGCGCGAAGGCTCCGCCGCGCCGAGCTCGCGGTAGCTGCGGGACACCTCTTGATCGCGCTCGTCAGCCATCGCCCACCGCCGATTTCAATTTGGCCATGGCGTAGCGCAGGCGGCTCTTCGCCGCTTCCTCGTTGGAGCCGGTCGCCTGCGCGATCTCGGCGATCGACAGCCCGCCCTCCTCGTGCATCAGGAACGCCTGCCGCTGCAGCGGCGGCAGCGCCTCGAGCGCCGCGGCGAAGCGCGACAGCGCCTGACGCGCCTCGACCGAGCGCGCCGGGTCGTCGGGCGCCGGCGCCTGCGCGTCCTCGTCGAGCTCGACGAGGACCAGGCCCTTCTTGCGCCAGTGGTCGGTGAGAAGGTTGTGCGCGATGGTGTAGAGCCAGGTGGTGAAGCGCGCCTGCGGCGTGTAGCGGCTGCGCGCCTCGATGACGCGAATCCAGATCTCCTGGAACAGCTCCTCCGCCGTGCCGCGCGCCTTCACGCTGCGCAGCACGAAGCGGTAGAGCCGTCCCCGGTGCCTCGTATAGAGCGTCTCGAAGGCCCCGGCGTTCCCATCCTGGTACGCCAGCATGAGTTGTTCGTCCGGGGCCTCCACCGGCCTTGAGTCTACGCCGGGTCGGCGACGAACCCCGGGAACGGCCGCGGCAGCGGGGCAACAGCTTCGCGGATCACGCCGCGCGCCACCAGGTTGTCGTAGCTGTCGTAGTAGAGCGCGACGACCTCGGCCGGCGAGCTCGTGGCGCGCTCGAAGTCGACATACCGCACGTAGGAGGTCTCGCGTCGGCCGTGGCCGGTGCCGAGCTGGGCTTCGGGCTTGGCGGATTCCGCGGCCGCGCCAGCGCCGGAACGAGCATCGTCCTTGAAAGGACGCGGCGCGACGGGAGCAATCCTCTCGGATTTCTTCCTGAAGAGCGCCACCCCGACGACGCCGACGTTGTCCGGCCGTCCGGTGCGCGCGGCATACGAGTCGGGCAGCGGCGTGAAGTAGAACGCCGCCGTCTCCGACAGGCTCTTGCGCCAGCCCAGGATGTCAGTCCCGCCGCGCGGCGCAAGGATGTAGCCCGACTGCGCCGGCGAAGCGGTCTCGCCCGTGATCACGTTCACGCCGTCGACGGAGACGATGGCGAGTACCTCGTCGCCGGCGCGGTTGCGCAGGCTGACCTGGTACTCGTTGCCGGGTTTGCCGACGACATACGCACGGCCCTGGTGCCAGTAGACGGGCAGGCGCTTGCCGTCGGTGCGGTCGTACACTGTCAGGTCGGCGAGGCTGCCTACGGCGGCCGCTGGCGCGGCGGTTGCTACTGCGATTGCTGCGATGACTCCCTTGAAGAGGTTCATGATTGCTTCTCCTTTCTCCTCCATGAAACGGAATCGCAGGGCGAAAGGGTCAACGCAGGCTTTTTCACATCGCGCGCGTACAATGCGCCGCTTTTCCATAAGGCACGCAATCGCATGACCGCAAAGCGCTACTCCTGCTCCAAGTGTCCCGGCTACTGCTGCAGCTATCCCGAGATCGAGGTCACGCCGCGCGACGTCGAGCGCCTGGCGAAGCACTTTGACATCAGCTACAAGGACGCTGAGGAGCGCTTCACCAAGTACGACGCCAAGGACAAGGTGCAGCAGCTGCGCCACCGCAAGGACACGGTGTTCAAGTCGGTGTGCGTGCTGTTCGACCAGGAGAAGCGCCGCTGCACCGTGTACGAGGCGCGCCCCGGGGTGTGCCGCGTCTACCCCGACAGCAACCGCTGCGGCTACTACGAGTTCCTGAAGTTCGAGCGCCTCCAGCAGGAAGACAAGAACTTCATCGCCCTGACTTGAGGGCCTTCTCCCGTATGGCGGAAAGCGTCGCCGCCGGGGTGATCGCGTCCGGATCGATGCGCAGCTCGACGAGCGCTGGCTTGCCGGACGCTGCCGCGCGCTGGTAGGCCGGCGCGAAGTCCTCGGTCCGCTCCACCGTCTCGCCGTGCCCGCCGAAAGCGCGCGCGTAGGCGGCGAAGTCGGGGTTCCTCAGCTCGGTGCCCGAAACCCGGCCCGGATACTCGCGCTCCTGGTGCATGCGGATCGTGCCGTACATGCCGTTGTTGACGACCAGCGCGACGAACGCCGCGCCGTACTGCGCCGCGGTGGCGATCTCCTGGCCGTTCATCAGGAAGTCGCCGTCGCCGCACAGGCCGAGCACGGTGCGATTCGGCGCCGCGAGCTTCGCCGCCACCGCTGCCGGATAGCCGTAACCCATGGAACCGTTGGTCGAGCCAAGCTGCGTGCGGAAGCCCTTGTAGCGGAAGTGGCGGTGCAGCCAACCGGCGAAGTTGCCGGCGCCGCCGGCGACGATGGTGTCCTCGGGCAGGTTGTCGGAAAGCCAGCGGATCACCCGGCCGTACTGCAGGTTGCCGGGCATCTGCTGCGGCTCGCTCCAGGCCAGATATTCTTCGTGAGCTGTTGACGGGTTCTTCTTGAGAGAAATCCCCGTCAGCGCATCGACGAACTGCGGATAACCCGAATTGATCGCGAGAGCCGGGCGGTAAACGCGCCCGAGCTCCTCCGCGCCCGCGTGCACGTGAACCAGCGTCTGCCTCGGCACCGGGACTTCGAGCAGGCTATAGGCGCTGGTCGTCATCTCGCCCAACCGCGCGCCGATGACCAGCAGCACGTCCGCGTCCTTCACCCGCTGCGCGAGCTTCGGGTTGATGCCGATGCCGACGTCGCCGGCATAGCTCGGGCTGCGATTGTCGAAGAGATCCTGGCAGCGGAACGAGGTGCCGACCGGCAGGCCATGAGTCTCGGCCCACTTCTGCAGCTTCTGC
>DASXKY010000005.1:0-15440 GCA_036496555.1 Burkholderiales bacterium
GGACGCGATCGTCGTCAACGAAACCATTACGCATCGCCTGGATCTGCACCACCAGGTCGACCGGCTGCAGCCCGGCAGCTTCTTCGAGGCGAGCTACGGCGGCCTCGGCGCGGGCCTCGGTCTCGCACTCGGCGCGAAGCACGCCCATCCGTCGCGGACGGTGGTGTGCACCATCGGCGACGGCGCGTTCCACTACAACCCGGTGGTCGCTTCGTTCGGCGCCGCGCAGGAGCACAAGCTGCCGCTGCTCGTCGTGCTGTTCGACAACGCCGGATACCTCTCGCAGAAGCGGGACGTCGGCAACTACTACCCGAAGGGCAAGGCGGCACAGGTGGGCAAGGTCATCGGCACGCCGATCGCGCCGGCGCCCGACTACGTGAAGCTCGCCGAGGCATACGGCGGATGGGGCGAGAGGGTCGACAAGCCGGCCGAGCTGCGCGCCGCGCTCAAGCGTGGCCTCGAGCAGGTCGCGCGCGGACGCCTCGCGCTGATCGACGTGGCGCTCGCGCCAATATGAGATTCAAGGGCAGGCGCGAGGACGATCGCCTCCTGACCGGGAAGGGGAAATACACCGCCGACTGGAATTTGCCGGCGCAGCTGCACGCGTATTTCCTGCGTTCCGATCATCCTCACGCCGAGATCGTCTCGATCGAGGTTCCGCAGACGACTGCTTTCGTTTTCACCGGCAAGGACTTCGACTGCAAGACCGAGCCGCCGCTGGTGAAATATCCCGGCAAGGGCGGCGCGATGCTGAAGCAGCCGCACCGCGATGTACTCGCCAAGGGTCGCGTCCGCTTCGTCGGCCAGGAGGTTGCGCTGGTGGTCGCCGAGACCGCTGCACAAGCGCAGGACCTCGCCGAGCAGATCGAGGTCGAGTATCGCGATCTCCCCGCCGGGCAGCTCTACCCCGATATCCCGGACGACGTCTGCTTCGAGTACGAGTACGGCAACGAAGGCGCGGTGAAGGAGGCCTTTTCGCGGGCCGCTCACATCACCCGAGTGACCGTCGAGAGCCAGCGCCTCATCGGCAATCCGATGGAGCCGAAGGCCGCTGTCGCATCGTACGACGCGTCGAGCGGCGCATTCGATCTCTACGTGCCGACGCAGGGCATGTCGATGATGCGCGCGGGCCTCGCCGCGGTGACGCAGGTGCCGCCGGAGAAGATTCGCGTGCACGCGCACGACGTGGGCGGCGGTTTCGGCATCCGCTCCGACGCATACGCCGAGTACTGCGTGCTGATGCTCGCGGCCAAGAAGCTCGGCCGGCCGATCAAGTGGGTCGCCTCGCGCACCGAAACCTCGGTCAGCGACTACCACGGCCGTGCGGCCACGCTGTCTGGCGAGCTGGCGCTGGATCGCGAGGGAAACTTCCTGGCAATAAACATAAATTGGCTATGCGACATGGGCGCCTATCTCTCGCACCCGGGCCCGCTCATCAACACGCTGCCGCCCGCGCTGCACGCGGGCAACCTGTATCGCATTCCGGCGATCCACGGGCTGCACCGCCTGGTCCTCACCAACAAGGTGCCGACCTGCCCGTACCGCGGCGCCGGGCGGCCGAACGTCGCGTATCTCGCCGAGCGGCTGGTGGAGGAGGCGGCGCGCGAAACCGGCATCGACCGCATCGAGCTGCGGCGCCGAAATCTCATTCCCAAGGAAGCCTTTCCGTACAAGACGCCGATTCCCATTTCCACCTACGACAGCGGTGACCCTGCGGGCCTGCTCGATCGGGTATTAGGTCTCTCGAAATGGGACGCCTTTCCGAAACGAAAAGAAGAATCGAAAAAGCGCGGCAAGCTGCGCGGCATCGCCTGCTCGCTGTTCGTCGAGCCGGCGGGCGCGGGCGGCGGGCCGAAGGAGGAGGTCGACATCCGCTTCGGCAGCGCGGGCGACGCGGTGATCCATGCGCTCTGCGGCCCGTCCGGCCAGGGGCACGAGACGGTGTATCCCGAAGTGGCGGCGCAGATCATGGGCGTCGATCCCGAGCGCATCGCGCTGCGCGCCGGAGATCCCGACGGGCCGCCGCTCGCCGGCGAGGGCACCATCGGCTCGCGCTCGATGATGGCGCACGGCGGCGCCATCGCCGTCGCCGCGCGCGAGATCGTGCGCAAGGCGCAGGACCTCGCGGCGAAGGATCTCGAGGTCGCCGCCGCGGATCTCGAATTCTCCGAAGGAGTGTTCCGGGTAAGAGGAACGGATTTGTCGGTAAAAATGATTCAAATACTTGAAAAGCACGGCAGCGCGTTGAACACAAAGGGCGAGACACCGCAGCCGCGCTCCTTTCCGAGCGGGGCGCACGTCGCCGAGGTCGAGGTCGACCCCGCAACCGGCCAGGTCGAAGTGCTCTCCTACTACGCGGTCGACGACTGCGGCCGCGTCATCAACCACGCGCTCCTCGAAGGCCAGCTGCACGGCGGCATCGTGCAGGGGCTCGGGCAGGGCCTGGGTGAGCACGCGGTCTACGACGACTCGGGCCAGCTCCTCAGCGCGAGCTTCATGGACTACGCCATGCCGCGCGCCGACGAGCAGCCCTCGATCGAGCTCCTCGACCATTCGATCCCGTCGCCGAACAATCCGCTGGGCGTGAAAGGCGCAGGCGAAGCGGGAACGACCGGCGCGGTGCCGACCGTTTCGAACGCGGTGCTCGACGCGCTGCGGCCGCTGGGGATCGACCGTTTGGAATTTCCGTTTAGCCCCTCGCGCGTCTGGAGTGCCATTCGGGACAAACGCCATTCGTGACCAAGACCACGTCCGCACCCGATCCGAACACCAAGACGCCCAAGTTCAGGCCGCCGCCGCTCGCCTGCGACGCGCATTGCCACATCTTCGGGCCCGCCGCGAAGTTTCCGTACGATCCGAAGGCGTCGTACCACCCGCCGGATTCGCCGTTCGAAGGCCTGCAGAAGCTCCACAAAATCCTCGGCCTCGAGCGCGCGGTCATCGTGCATGCCAGCTGCCACGGCGCCGACATGCGTGCCACGCTCGACGGGATCGCGCGCTCGAAGGGCGCCTACCGCGGCACCGCGATCAT
The DNA here is from genome assembly GCA_036496555.1 of Burkholderiales bacterium. Taxonomy (GTDB): domain Bacteria; phylum Pseudomonadota; class Gammaproteobacteria; order Burkholderiales; family SG8-39; genus SCGC-AG-212-J23. The sequence continues at coordinate 3,032 of DASXKY010000005.1, forward strand.
CGACGAGACCTACGGCGACAAGGAATTCCAGCGGATGCACGACGGCGGCATCCGCGGCGTGCGCTTCAACTTCGTGCAGCATCTCGGCGGGCGTCCCGACATGGGCTTCTTCAATCGCACGGTGCAGCGCCTGCCCGAGCTGGGCTGGCACCTGATCCTGCACCTCGACGCGAACGACCTGGTGGAGCTCGACGGCGTGTTCCGCAAGATCCCCGTGCCGATGGTGATCGACCACATGGGGCGCGTAAAGGCGTCCGACGGCCTCGAGCAGCGGCCGTTCAAGGTACTGCTCGAGTGGATGAAGAACGACAAGTTCTGGGTCAAGGTCTGCGGGCCGGAGCGCGTCTCTTCCAAAGGCCCGCCGTTCGACGACGCGGTGCCGTTCGCGCGCGCGCTGATCGAGGCCGCGCCGGACCGCATCCTGTGGGGCACCGACTGGCCGCATCCCAACGTGGGCAAGCACATGCCCAACGACGGCGACCTGCTGGACCTGTTTGCGCTCATGGCCTCCGCGCCGGAACTGCAGCGAAAGATTCTCGTCGACAACCCGGCGCGCCTTTACGGTTTCGAGTAGGGTTGGCCACCGCCTTACCTGGAGGGGGCAAGCCATCCATGCGTCCCGATCTCGAGCTAGAAACGCGGCTGTCGCGAAAACTACTGGATGTCCTCATCCGCGCCGGGCTGGTCTTCGCCCTGACGGTGCTGTGCTACCGGATCTTCTCGCCTTTCATATCGTTGATGGCATGGGCGCTGATCCTGGCGGTGACGCTCTATCCGGCGCAGCAAAAGCTGGCGCGCAAAACGGGGGGCGGGCAGGGGCTCGCCGCCACCCTGCTGGTGCTGGGCGGCATCGTGCTGATCGTGGTGCCCACTGCGGTGCTGCTGGTTGCGCTGGGTGAATCGGTGCATGAGCTCGTCGGCAGCGTGCAGCAGGACACCCTGCGGATTCCCGCGCCCGCGCCCGGCGTTGCCGAGTGGCCGGTCGTCGGCGAGAAAATCCATGGCCTGTGGTCGCAGGCCCATGCCGATCTGCCGGCATTCGTCCAGCGCATGCAGCCGCAGCTTGGCGACCTGGCGCGGGCGGCGCTGCAGATGGTTGCCAGCATCGCCGGCGCGGTGCTGATGTTCCTGTTCGCCTTCGTCATTGCCGGGATCATGATGGCTTTCGGCCGGTCGGGAGCCGGCAGCACGCAGGCCATTTTCGATCGCATCTTCGGCATCGGGCGGGGCGAAGACTTCGCGCGCCTTTCCACGGCGACCATTCGCGCGGTGGCGCTGGGCGTCCTCGGCGTAGCCCTCATCCAGGCCATCGTAGTCGGCGTCATACTGATGGTCGCCCGCGTGCCATTTGCCGGCGGGCTCGCGATGATCGTGCTGGTGCTGGCCATCGCGCAGCTGCCGGCGCTTCTGCTTGTCTTGCCGGTCATAGGCTACATCTGGTCGAGCGGGGACTACGGCACGGCGGCCGCCGCCGTTTACACCGTGCTGCTGTTTCTCGCCGGCGCGATCGACAATGTTTTGAAACCACTGCTGCTGGGCCGAGGAGTCGATGCGCCCATGCCCGTGATTCTGCTGGGAGCGCTGGGAGGCCTGGCAAGCGCAGGCATCATGGGAATGTTCGTCGGCGCGACCGTGCTGGCCCTGGGCTATCAGATCTTCATGCGGTGGGTGGCCACCAATCCGGACGCCGTACCGGCTGAGCGATAGCCGCACGGCGCGAACGGCAAAAAAAGTAGAATCGCCGCATGGCAAAGGTCATCGGTGGCATCGGCACCTCGCACGTTCCCACGATCGCCATGGCTTTCGACAAGGGCAAGCAGGAGGACCCGGACTGGAAGCCGCTGTTCAAGGGGTACGAGGCGGTGGCGAAGTGGCTGGCGGAGAAGAAGCCCGACGTGCTGTTCTTCTGCTTCAACGACCACGCCACCACCTTCTTCTTCGACCACTATCCGACCTTCGCGCTCGGCGTGAGCGACGAGTACCGGATCGCCGACGAAGGCCTCGGCTTCAGGAAGATCCCCACGCTGAAAGGCCATGCCGCGCTGTCGCGTCACATCGCGCGCTCGCTGGTGGAAGACGAGTTCGATCTCACCATCTTCCAGGACCTGCCGCTCGACCACGGCCTGCACTCGCCGCTCACCATGATGTGGCCGTCGCAGCCCGACTGGCCGGCCAAGGTGGTGCCTCTTGTGGTGAACGTGCTGCAGCACCCGCTGCCGAAGCCCGCGCGCTGCTACAAGCTGGGAAAGGCGATCGGCAAGGCCATTCGCTCGTATCCGGAGGACCTCAAGGTGGCGATGGTCGGCACCGGCGGCCTGTCGCACCAGATGATCGGCGAGCGCGCCGGCTTCAACGACGAGAAGTGGGACCGCGAGTTCCTCGATCTGATCGACAAGGACCCGGAGCGCCTGGCGAAGATGAGCATCGAGGACTTCGCGCGCCTCGGCGGCAACGAGGGCGCCGAGGTGATCATGTGGCTCATCATGCGCGGCGCGCTGAACGAGGGCGCGCGCAAGGTCCACCAGAATTACTATCTGCCGATGACTACCGCGATGGCGGTGGCGCTGTTCGAATGAAGTACGTGTTCGATCTGGAGACCAGCGGGCGAGGGCTGCGCCTGAACCGTTTTCTCCATGGTCTTACAGATTCTTCACGGAGAGACCTGTTCAAAAGCGACCCCGAGAAAGCGATGCAATCGCTTACGGAGGGCGAGAAAGACATGGTCCGCCGCATGGACTGGAAGGCGCTGCAAGACTACGGCGCCAGTTTCTTCTGTCTGGAGAAACTGGCCCGCACCAACGGCGTGTCGAACCCGCAGATGGTGGCGGCCTTCCGCGGCGAGACGCTCGAGCAGTTCCTCAAGACGCGCCGGGTGCCGGGGGCCCGCTGAAATGAATGCAACCGTGGTCCGCAACATCCATCGCGCCGACGCCGGCGCGGTCGGTACGCTCGGGCGCCTGGGCGTTGCCACCGTGCACGAGGCGCAAGGCCGCAGCGGGCTGATGCAGCCCTATATGCGCCCCCTCTGGCGCGGTGCGCGCGTTGCCGGCAGCGCGGTGACGGCGCTCTGCCACCCCGGCGACAACTGGATGATCCACGTCGCCTGCGAGGTGGTGAAGAAGGGCGATGTACTGGTGGTCGCCTGCTCGAGCGAGAATACCGACGGCGCCTTCGGCGAACTGCTCGCCACCTCGCTCGTCGCGCTCGGCGTGCGCGCCATCATCCTCGACATGGGCTGCCGCGACGCCGCCGAGATCAGCGAGATGAAGTTCCCGGTCTGGTCGCGCGCCATCTCCGCCAAGGGCACCGTCAAGGCGACCGTCGGCTCGGTCAACGTGCCGGTGATCTGCGGCGGGATGAGCGTGAAGCCGGGCGACGTGATCGTCGCCGACGATGACGGAGTTGTTGTTGTTGATAGAAAACAAGCTAGCCAGGTTGCGCGGGCCGGTGAGGAGCGGGAAAAGAAGGAAGCCGGCAGCCGCGCCCGCCTGCAGAAGGGCGAGCTCGGCCTCGACATCTACGACATGCGCAAGGCGCTGGCCGAGAAGGGCCTCAAGTACGTCGACGGGCCCCTAGAGTGAAAGCGCTGCTGGGGGACTACCCCGTCACCAAGCAGTTCAAGCAGCAATCCCCGCTCGAGTTCGCGGACGTGAAGGTCCCCAACACCGCATTCAAGCGTGTGGTGCGCGACCTCGAGTTCGACGTCGCCGAGCTCGCGCTGATGACCTACCTGCTCGCCAAGGCCCACGGCAAGCCCTACCGGCTGCTGCCGGCCGTGGTCACCGCGCGCTTCCAGCATTCGATGCTCGCCTACAACCCGGAGCGCGGCGCGCTCTCGCCGGACAGGCTCGCCGGCAAGAAGGTCGGCATGCGCTCTTATTCGGTGACGACGGCGACGTGGGTGCGCGGCATCCTTGCCGACGACTACGGCGTCGACCTCTCCAAGGTCAGCTGGGTCACTTTCGAGGACCCGCACGTTGCCGAGTTCCGCGACCCGCCCAACGCAACGCGCATGCCCCCGGGCAAGGATCCGAAGCAGATGCTGCTGGCGGGCGAGATCGACGCCGCCATCTTCGCCGAGGCGCCGAAGGACGGGCCGCTGAAGACGCTGATCGCCGACCCCGCCGCCGCCGCGGCGGCGTGGAAGGCGAAGAACCGCGCGATCCAGATCAACCACATGGTGACGGTGAAAAATACCGTTTCGGATTCTCAAGCTCAGGATATTTTTTCTCAGCTGAAAAAGAGCAAGGAAGCGGCCGGCAATCCGGAAATGAATCCCTTCGGCCTCGAGGAGAACCGCCGCAACCTCGAGGTGGCGATCGACTGCACCTTCCGCCAGGGGATGATTCCGCGGCGTTTCACGGTGGAGGAGCTGTTCCGATGATCGTCGACTGCCACGGCCACTACACCACCGCGCCGCAGGCCTTGTGGGACTGGCGCAAGCGCCAGGTTGCCGAGAAGAAGATTTCCGAAAAAGAGCTCCGGATCAGCGACGACGAGATCCGTGAGAGTCTGGAATCCAATCAATTGAGAATTCAGAAAGAACGAGGCAGCGATATCACCTTCTTCTCGCCGCGCGCGGGCTCGATGGAGCACCACGTCGGCGACGCGGCGATCAGCGCGCAATGGTCGCGCGTGCAGAACGACCTCATCAAGCGCGTCTGCGCCCTCTACCCGAAGAACTTCGCGCCGGTGTGCATGCTTCCGCAGTCACCGGGCGTGTCGCCCGCCAACTGCGTCGATGAGCTCGAGCGCTGCGCGGAGATGGGCTTCATCGGCTGCAACCTGAACCCCGATCCTTCCGGCGGCTGGTGGAAGGAAGTGCCGCTCATCGACAAGTGGTGGTACCCGGTGTACGAGAAAATGGTCGAGCTCGACATGCCGGCGATGGTGCACGTCAGCTCCTCGTGCAACCCGGCCTTCCACTTCACCGGCGCGCACTACATCAACGCCGACACCACCGCGTTCATGCAGCTGATCCAGGGCGATCTGTTCAAGGACTTCCCGCAGCTCAAGCTCGTCATCCCGCACGGCGGCGGGGCGGTGCCCTATCACTGGGGGAGATACAGGGGCCTGGCGCAGGACATGAAGAAGCCGCTGCTGAAGGACCACCTGCTGAGGAACGTCTACTTCGACACCTGCGTCTACCATCAGCCGGGGATCGACCTCCTGCTCAAGGTGATCCCGGTCGAGAACATCCTGTTCGCTTCCGAGATGGTCGGCGCGGTACGCGGCATCGACCCGGAGACCGGGCAATACTTCGACGACACCCGGCGCTACGTCGACGCGTCGAAGCTGGGCGCAGCAGACAAAAAGAAAATCTTCGAAGACAATGCCAAAAAAGTCTATGCGAGGTGGAGGATATGAAACGGTTTCTCATAGTTCTGCTTTTCATCCCGGGAATCGCGTTCGGACAATACCCCGCGAAACCCGTCAGGATCGTCCTGCCCTTCGGGCCGGGCGGCGTCGCCGACATCATCACGCGCACCCTCGCGCCGAGGATGAGCGAGGGCCTCGGCCAGCAGGTGATCGTCGACAACATGCCGAGCGCCGGCGGCATCCGCGCCTCGGAGACGGTGGCGCACGCCGACCCCGACGGCTACACGCTGCTGCTGCTCACCAACGGCAACGCGGTGAGCCAGGCGCTGTTCAAGTCGCTGCCGTACGACCCGATGAACGATTTCGCGATGATCTCGACCGTCGGCTTCTTCAGCATGGTGTTCGTCACGCGCGCCGACGCGCCGTACAAGACGCTGCGGGACGTGATTGCCGAGGCGAAGAAGAATCCCGGCAAGCTCAACATCGGCACCATCAGCCCCGGCGGCACGCAGCACCTCGCCGGCGAGCTGTTCCGCTCGAGCGCCGGCATCGACGCAGTGGTGGTGCCGCACAAGACCACCGGCGAGGTGGCGATCGGCGTGCGCAACGGCACGCTCGACATCGGCGTCGACTTCATCGCGCCGCTGCTTTCCGCGGTCCGCTCCGGCCAGCTGCGCGCGCTCGCGGTAAGCGCGGGCAAGCGTTTCCCCGGCCTGCCCGACGTGCCGACCGCCAGCGAGTCGGGCGTGCCGGGCTACGACGTCGCCTCGTGGAACGCGCTCGCCGCGCCGGCGAAGACGCCGCGCGCGGCCATCGAGCGCGTGCGCGAGGAGCTGCTCAAGGCGCTCGCCGCCCCGGAGGTGCAGAAGCGCTTCGCCGAGCTCGGCGTCGAGCCGCGCCCGAGCACGCCCGACGAGCTGCGCGACTTCTTCATCGCCGAGTCGAAGCGCTGGAGCCGCGTGGTGGAGACGGCCAAGATTCCGAAGCAATAGCAGGTACGCGAGTTGCTACACCTGTAGAGCTACTTCTACAGGAGATTCGTCCATGAACAGAGTTGCCATTCCGCTTGCCCTGTCGGCCGTGGCGTTGGTCGCCGCGTGCGCGCACCGGGCAGAACCGGCGCCCGCGCCGGTCGTCGTAGTCCCGCAGCAGCAGCCGGCTACCGTCGTCGCGGCGCCGTCGGTCCCGATGGTTGCCGTGCAGCCGACCGCCCTTCGCGCCGGCTTCGGCCGCGTCGAGACGATCAGCGCAGTTCCGAGTACCGCCGGTGCCGGCTCGACCGCGCCCGGCGCGATGCGCCGCCTCGGCATCAAGATGGATGACGGCACGGTGCAGTACGTCGACAGCGATTCGCCGAATGCCATCGGCGAGCGCGTGCAGCTGACCGGCGACGGCTTCATCCGCCCCGCGCCGTAAGGCGGGTCAGCCGAGTAGCGGGTTGACGCCCGAGCGCGTGACTCTGCCGTAGAGCTCGCGCCCGAGCGTCCGCTCGCAGAAGCGCGCCGTGTCGAGCAGGCCCTCGAGGTCGATGCCGGTATCGATGCCCATCGACTCGAAGAGATTCACCAGGTCTTCCGTGCAGACGTTGCCGGTGAAGCCGCCGCCGTACTGCACCTTGGCCGGGTGGCCGCCGACGCCGCCGAAGGACGAGTCGAAATAGCGCACGCCCGCCTGGTAGGCGGCGACGTAGTTGACCAGCCCCGTGCCGCGCGAGTCGTGGAAGTGCGCGATCGGGATCAGATAACGCAGGCGCGAAAGCGCCTCGAACATCGCCTTGATGCTGGTCGGCGTCGCCATGCCGATGGTGTCGCCGAGGGCAACGTGGCGCACGCCGAGCCCCAGGAAGCGCTGCACGTCCTCGCGCACCGTGCGCCGCTCCACCTTGCCCTCGAACGGGCAGCCGAACGCGACCGACACGGTGCCGACCAGCTTGAAGCGCCCTTCGGCCATGCGCACCATGTCCTCGATGTTCTGCCACTGCTCCTCGCGGCCGCGCTTGAGGTTCTTGCGGGAGTGCGAGTCGGAGGCGGAGACGAGGAGGGAAATCTCGCTCGCGCCGTAGCCTGCGGTCAGGTCGGCCACCGCGCGCTCGACCGCGCGCACGTTGGCGCAGGTCGCCTTGTAGCCGACCCCTTGCGCCCGCGGCAGCTGCCGCAGGACGTCGCTCGCGTCGGCGAACTGCGGCACCACCGCGGGGTTGGAGTAGGAGGTGGCCTCGATGCGCGTGAAGCCGAGCGAGGCGAAGCGCCCGATCAGCTCGACCTTGGCGGCGGTGGGCACGAACTCGGGCTCGTGCTGCAGGCCGTCGCGCGCGAAGCATTCGCAGATGGTGACCGCGCTCATGAGGTTATGGTTGACACTATCAACTATATCGGCTTATGGTATCGGCGCCGTGAAATACGTCATGCAGTACGTGGTAGAGCCGCGCGCGGCCGGCACCCAGCCGCGCGGCGTCGAGGCGGGCTATGCCCACACCGCCAACCGCTGGCCGTCGCAGCCGCTTGCGCGCCGGCCGCTGGGCGCCGCCGAGCTGAGCGGGCCCGCCGGCCTCACGCGGCGACTCGCGCCGCTGCGCGGCGACCTCGCCGGCTATGGCGAGAAGCGCGCCATCGGCCAGCTGATCCAGGTACGCGCCCGCGTGGTGGACGAGGACGGCGCGCCGGTGCCCGGGGCGATCGTCGAGGTCTGGCACTGCAACGCCGCCGGCAAGTACATCCATCCCAACGATTCTAACGACGCGCCGGCCGATCCGAACTTCTACGGTGCCGCGCGGCTCGTCGCCGGCGACAGCGGGCTGGTCGAATTGCGCACCATCAAGCCGGGCGCGTATCCGGTGCCCGACAGCGGCGGCTGGTGGCGGCCGCCGCACATCCATTTCTCGGTGTGGGGCAGGGTCTGGCTGTCGCGGCTGGTGACGCAGATGTTTTTCCAGGACGAGCCGCTCAACGAGCACGACGCCATCCTCAACGCGATCGGCGACGCCGAGGCTCGCAGCCGCTGCATCGCGCGCCTCGCGCCCACGGCGAGAGGGCCGGCCAATGCGCTGGTTTACGACTACCAGCTTGTCGTGCGCGGCCGCAAAGCGAGCGCCTCCCTGCCATGAGCCGCCTCGTTCCCACCGGCGAGATGACGCTCGGGCCGTTCTTTCCGCGCGAGTTCGCGCAGGGCGCGAACGATCTCACCGTCGTGGAGGGAAAGAAGGCAAAGGGCGAGCCGATCGAGATCACCGGCCGCGTGACGCAGCTCGACGGCAAGGCGCTCGACAACGTGGTGCTCGAAATCTGGCAGGCCGACGCCGAGGGCCGCTACGACAGCGCCGATTTCTTCGGCTGGGGCCGCGCCGCGACCAATGCAGACGGAGTTTTCTCTTTTAGAACCGTGAAGCCCTCCGCGGTCGAAGGGAGGGCACCTCATATCAATTTCCTGATCCTGTATTCGGGATTGATGCGGGCGCTGCACACGGCGATGTTCTTCGCGGATTCCGACGATCCGGTGCTGAATTGCGTGAAAAGCAAGGAACGCCTGGTCGCGAAGAAGACCGGCCCGCATTCGTACCGTTTCGACATCCGGCTGCGCGGCGAAGGCGAGACTCCGTTCTTCGACGACTGATGCGTATCCGCGACCTCATCTCGTACCGGCTGCATGTGGTCGCGAACCTGCTCTCGCGCGGCGCGGAGCTGCGCTACCGGCGCCAGTTCGGGGTCAGCCTCTGGGAATGGCGCACGCTCGCGCTGCTCGGCGGCGCCGGCGAGCCGCTTTCCCTCAAGCGCCTGACCCAGCTCGCCGGCATTCACAAGAGCCAGATGAGCCGCGTGGTGGCCGGCCTCGCCGGGCGCAAGCTCGTGCTGCGCGCCGAAGACGCCGACGACGGCCGCGGCGTGCGCCTCGCCCTCTCGAAGAGCGGCCGCAGGCTCTACGACGGGCTCATCGACGCCGCGGCCGAGCGCGACGAGCAGTTCCGCCGCTGCCTCACGAAGGACGAGCGCACGGCGTTCGACAGCGCGCTCGGCAAGCTCGCCAGCCAGGCGCGCGAGCTGATCCAGCAGGAAGGGAAATGAAGACTCGTATTACCGAGCTGCTCGGCATCGAGCACCCGATCTTCCAGGCGGCGATGAGCTGGGCTTCGTCGAACTCAGCTTTGATCATTGCCGTATCCAACGCAGGGGGTCTTGGGGTGCTAGCAGCAGGACCGATGCGTCCGGAGGACTTCCGAAGGGCGCTTCAGGAAATAAAAGCAGGAACGAAAAAACCGTATGGCGTGAACGTGCCGCTCAACAATCCGCGCGCGCCGGAGCTGCTCGAGATCTGCCTGAAGGAAAGAATCCCGGTGATGGTCGCCTCGCAGGGCGGCCCGCGCGAGCACCTGGCGCGCTTCCGCGCGATCGGCACCAAGTGGCTGCACGTCGTGGCGTCGGTCGAGCATGCGCAGAAGGCCGAGGCGGCCGGGGTCGACGCGCTGGTCGTCGATGGCGCCGAGGCGGGCGGGCATCCGCCGCCCTCGGAAGTCGGCACGATTGTTCTGGTGCGCCGCGTGGTGCGCGCGGTGAAGCTTCCGGTGGTGGCGAGCGGCGGCGTCGCCGACGGCGCCGGCGTCGCCGCGCTCCTCGCCCTCGGCGCCGAGGCGGTGCAGCTCGGCACGCGCTTCATCGCCACGCCCGAGGCGAGCGTGCACGAGAACTACAAGCAGGCGGTGCTTGCCGCCGACGTCGGCGACACCACCCTCGTCGGCCGCGGCGGATTGCCGATCCGTCAGCTGAAGAATTCTTTCTCGAAGGAATACGAGAGAGCGGAGCACTCTGGCGCCTCGCCTTCCGACTTGGAAGTTCTTTTCAAGAAACACACCTTGAAACAAGCAGCGCTGGACGGCGATGTCGAGTGGGGCAAGGTCGAGGCGGGGCAGAGCGCCGGCCTGGTCGACGAGATCCTGCCCGCGGCGGAGGTGATGCGCCGGCTGGTCCTGGAAGCGGAGATGGCGCGGAAGAGGCTCGCTGAATTGTGAACTCCCTGTTGATAGAAGATCGCCAGGCGGTTCGGGTCCTGACCATGAACCGGCCGGAGAAGCGCAACGCGCTCGACAGCGGGCTCACGCGCGCGCTGCTCGATGCGCTGCGCGCGGCGGACGCCGATGACGGCGTTGGCGCCATGGTGCTCACCGGCGCCGGACAAGGCTTTTGCGCCGGCGCCGACCTTGGCGAGTTCAAGGATCTGAAGGATCCGGCGGCGGCCGAGAAGCGCGCCGAGATGACCATGCAGCTGCACTTGGTGTTTTCAAGAATGAGAGTCCCGGTAGTCACGGCCATCAATGGCCATGCCATGGGCGGCGGCGCCGGGCTCGCGATCGCCGGCGACCTCGCGGTGATGGCGGAGGGCGCGAAGCTCGGCTATCCGGAGACGAAGCACGGCATCGTCGCCGCCATCGTCATGGCGAACCTGGTGCGCCAGGTGGGCCGCAAGGCCGCCTTCGAGCTCGTCGCGCTGGGGGAACCGATCGCCGCTGGACGGGCTTTGCAGCTGGGTTTGGTGAATTTTGTTTTTCCCCAGGAGAAAATTCTCGAAGAGTCGGTGAAGGTTGCAGAGCGGCTTGCCGCCGTCAGCCGCCCGGCGATGGCGGAAACGAAGCGCCTGTTCCATCAGGTCGTCGAGCTCGGGCTCGCCGAGGCGCTCGAGCGCGGGCGCGACGTCAACCGCAGGATGCGTGGATTCGACAAATGAAACCCCTCGAGCAGCTGACCATCCTCGACCTTTCGCGCGTGCTCGCCTGCCCGTTCGCGACGATGATCCTCGCCGAGCTCGGCGCGCGCGTGATCAAGGTAGAGCAGCCGGGCAGCGGCGACGAGACACGCGCTTTCGAGCCGCAGCTCGCGCGCGACAGCGCGTACTACTTCGCCTGCAACCGCTCGAAGGAGTCGATCACCGTCAACCTGCGCGCCGACGAAGGGCGCAAGACGATCCGCGAGCTGGCGCAGAAGGCCGACGTGGTGGTGGAGAACTTTCCGGTCGGCACGCTCGAGCGGTATGGGCTCGGCTATGCGGTCTTGTCTGCTCTCAACCCGAATCTGATCTACGTGTCGTGCACCGGCTTCGGCCAGACCGGTCCCTATGCGGAGAAGAAGGGCTACGACACCGTGTTCCAGGCGATGGGCGGCCTGATGAGCCTCACCGGCGAGAAGGGCGGAGGGCCGGTGAAGCCGGGCCTGCCGGTCGCCGATCTCACCTCGGGCTTGTGGGTCGCGATCGCGATCCTCGCCTCGCTTGCCGGACGCGCGCGCACCGGCAAGGGCTGCCACGTCGACTTCTCGATGCTCGACGGGCAGGTGGCGCTGCTCACGCTGGCGGCAGCGCGCTATTTCGCCTTGAACGAGGTCCCGCCGAGACTGGGAACCGAGCATCCCGGCCGCGTCCCCTCGGCCACGTTCCGCTGCAAGGACGGCAAGTACGCGCACATCACCGCCAGCGACCAGCACTGGATGCCCCTTTGCAAAGCTCTGGGTGTAGAGCAATGGGGCAAGGCTTTTCCCTCAAATGAAATCCGGCTGGAGAAACGCGACGAGGTTATGCGCGTTCTTACACGTGAAGCAGAACAAATGAGTCGTGTGGAACTGATGTCGAAGCTTGATGAGGCCGACGTCCCGGTCGGTCCCGTCAACGACGTGGCCGAGATCCTCGGCGATCCGCACGTGCGGGCGCGCAAGCTGGTCGGCAGCTTCGACTATCCGGGCGTCGGCGAATTCAGGGCGCTCGCGCTGCCGTACAAGTTCCTCGGCTGGGACGATCCCGCGATCGGCCGCCCGCCGACGCTCGGCGAGCACACCGAGAAGATCCTGGCCGAGCTGAAGGCGGGCGGCGGGGTGGAAAAATGAGGGGCGTCCTCTACAGCTTCGAAGCCGGCGTCGCGACGATCATGCTGGATCGCCCGGAGGCGCGCAACGCGCTGAACGGCGCAATGTGCGACGCGCTGCGCGAGTCGGCGGAGCGCGCCGCGGCCGATGAGAGCGTGCGGCTCGTATTGGTACGCGGCAACGGCCCGGTGTTCTGCGCGGGCGCGGACATCAAGGAGCGCGAGGGCATGTCGAAGGCGCAGGTGCGCGAG
>DASXKY010000006.1:0-2593 GCA_036496555.1 Burkholderiales bacterium
GGTCGAGGGCGAGGAAGGATTTGCAGCATTTGGGCTCGCCGCCGATGATGCCGACCGCCTGCTCGGACCACAGGGAGGTGACGAGCCAGCGCTGTTCCCCGGCGCGATCGGCGAGGCGCCAGGCGGGCTCGACCGGAAGCAAACTCATCGTCGTCGTCCGGTTGCGGTCCTGGTCTCGGTAGGTGGTGGGGAGCACGTCTCCAGGAACAGCTTCTCGTCGATCTGCCGGGCCTCGCGCTCGGCGGCGTATACGAGCAGCTCGCCGGCCATGTTCATGAGGGCGCGCAGGTTGCCCTGGGCGTGATCGCACAGCGTCGCAATCAGTTCCGGGGTCATCAGCTTCACGGCGCCGGCCTTGTGCAGCGCCTGCCTGAGATACTCCTGGAGTTCGTCTGGGGTGGCGCGCTCGATCGCCAGGCGCACGCGCATGCGGCTGGCGAGGGGGAGGAACTCGTCGGATCGCAAGCGTTCGAGGAGCCGTCCGTCGCCGGCAAGCACGACCGTGAGCAGGATGTGGGAATCGAGCCTGGTGGAACACAACAGGCGCAACTCGGAGAGAACGGTGGACAGCATCTCCTGCGCCTCGTCGACGACCAGCACCGGCCGCGCGAGCGAGGCATCGATGTGGGTCTGCCAGCGCTCGCGCAGCACCTTGGCGCCGGCCCAGCGGTTGTGGGGGCGGAGCTCGACGCCGAACAGGTCGCCCATCTCGCGATAGAAGTCGGCGAGGTTGGCCTGGGGCCGGCTGCACACGCCGACCTTGACGTCACGTTGCTCCGAGAGCCGCTCGGCGAGAATGCGCAAGGTGACCGACTTGCCGGCGCCGGGAGCCCCGGTGACAAGGGCGAAGCCGCCTTCGCCAATCAGCTGCTGGACGCGCCAGCAGAAGGATTCGATGCGCCGCGTGACATGGAGCGCCTCGACCGGCACGTCGGGCGCAAACGGATTCCATTTGAGGCCATAGAGCGCGAGCAGCTTCTTGTTCACGTGTCGTCTCCTTGCTCGTCCTTCGGGAGATAGGGCGGCGGCAGTCCGGTGGCGGCCTGCCGGTCGAGCAGCCGGGCGAGCAGCGGCGCGATGCCGGTCGCCGGCTTGACGTCGATGGGCTCGGGCGAGATCGGATCAAGCGAACGGCGCAGGCCGCTGGCGTTCCGGGTCTTGTCCTGGGGATAGAGCCGGGACAGCACCTTGCCGGTGCGTTCGTCGACGAGGTGGATGAGGCCGAGATCCCAGCCGGCGTAGCGGACCTCAAGCCGGGTCAAATGCCGGTAGCGGTTGGGAATCTCGAAGCGGCGGCCGTTGATCACAACGGTGCCGTCGCTCTTGCGCTGCATACGGTGATCGGTGCGGGTGAAGGCGAGGCGCAGCGTGTCGCTGTCCGGGCTGACCCGCGTCACCTCTGGACCGGCGAGGAAGCGCGTGATGGGGGCTTCGCCGATCTCGGAATGGACCTTGCGGTTGTACTCGTACTCGACCCAGGCCTGCGTCGCCTCGTTGAGGACCGCAAGCGTGAGATCGGGGACATCCTCCAGCATGGCGATCAGCCGACCCTCAACCGGACCCCAGAACGCCTCCTGCTTGGCATTTTGGTACGGGCTGTAAGGCAGTGTGGTGTGGTGCAGGATGCCGAGCCGCGTGAGCCCTTCGGTGATCTCGGCGGCCGTCATGGCCGCGCCGTTGTCGCTCAAGCCGGAGCGCGGCAGGCCGCGCTTCTGGAACGCCTGCGACAGGCCATGGGCGATGATCTCTGCCGTCTCGGCCAGATACCACTGCAGATGACAGGCAAGCCGCGAGCGATCGTCCAGCACGCCGAACAGGATCGGGGTGTGCCACTCGCCGCGCGCGGTCAGCACCTTCCTGGAGCCGTGGTGACAATCCCAGTGCCATAATCCATTCACGTACGCGGCCTCGTAGCTGCGCACCTCGCGGTCGAACAGCCGCGCCTCGGCGCGGTCGGCGCCTGCGGTCTGGCGCGACGTGACGCGCCGCCGCTTGCCGAGACCGTTGGCCTTCATAAAGCGGCGCAGCGTGTCGTAGCAGGGCAAGGGCCGCAGATCGGCTCTGGTCTCGGCGAGCGCAACGAGATTGTCGTGATGGAGCTGGACGCTCCAGCTTTTGTGCGCGGCGTACTGTGCCAGCACGACCTGGCGCGCCGCGTCGCTCATCGCGGGCTGCTGGCCGGCATCGGTGCGCAACTTGCGACGCAAGACGCCGACCGGGTCGCTACGCTCCTTCAAGGCGCGGTAATACCAGCGCTCGATGGTGGAGAAGCCGAAGCAGACAGGATCGCCCGTGATGGGGTGACGCCACTGGCGCCCGGCAAGCGCTTCGATCTCGGCGCGCAGCTCGCCTTTGGGCGGCGGCGCCGCCAACATCTGTCCGATCACGGAGAAGCGCAGATGCGCCCACCGCTCATGGACTCGGGGACCTCGTGCCTGCCGTGTCATGCCGGCGCTCCTCTGGATCGGGGCGCGCGGACCGTAGATTGAGACTGGATTGCTGGCGACGAGCATCCTCTGCGGGTTGGGGAAAGCCGTCAGCGAGCGTGCCTGTCGCCTCCGGTGATCGGGGCGATGAAGCGCAGCAGCGCAAC
>DASXKY010000007.1:0-5042 GCA_036496555.1 Burkholderiales bacterium
TGCCGGGATTTGACCCGGCCTCCGGCAATGCGCTGCTCGCGCAGAAGATCCAGAGCTTCGACTTCCAGGGGCTCGCGGCCGCGTTCGACGCGGCGCGGGCGGCGAATCCGTCGCTCACCACTTGGGCGCTGGGCAATGGCCTGGCGGCGAACCGCCTGGGCGGCAGCGACACCGCGGCGATCGGCGGAGACCTCGCCTACCTCTACGGCAGGAACGGATCGCTTGCCGGAGTGAACCTCGACACGGCGCAGCACGCGCTCGCGCAGGCCGGCTTCGGCGCGCAAGCGCAGCCGATCACGCAGGTGTTCCAGGGCGGCGGGGGCGGCGACAGCCTGCAGGCAGGGCCGGAGAATGGCGTTCTCTCCGGCGCGGGCGGTGAGGACGCGCTCGCCGGCGGCGCGGGCAGCGACTTCCTCGCCGGCGGCGCGGGCGACGACTCGATCGACACCGGAGCGGGCGCGAACGTCATCGCCTTCAACCAGGGCGGCGGTACGGACGTCGTCGCCTCGGCGGCGGGGGCGACGAACACGCTCTCGCTCGGCGGCGGCATCAACTATCAGGACATGTCGCTCTCGAAGACCGGCAACGACCTTGTTCTGAACACCGGCGGCGACGACAACGTCGTGATGAAGGACTGGTACGCGGGCAAGGACAACGTGCTCAACCTGCAGGTGATCGCCGACGCGATGGCGGCCTTCGATGCCGAATCGACCGACCAGCTGCTCAGCCACAAGGTGCAGACCTTCGACTTCCGCGGTCTGGTGAGCGCGTTCGACGAGGCTCTCTCGCAGAGCCCGGGGATGACGAGCTGGGCGCTGACCAACGCGCTGCTCGCCAACCACCTCGCGGCGTCCGACGACGCGGCGCTGGGCGGCGACCTCGCCTACTGGTACGGCCGCAACGGCAGCCTCGCCGGCATCAGCCTCCAAGCGGCGCAGCAGGTAATCGGCGCGCCCAACTTCGGCGCCGACGCGCAGCAACTCCACGCCTTCAGCGGGCTGCAGGAGGGGCTGGAGAGGCTCGCCTAGACGCTAAAAGCGGCGCCGCTAGAACCGCTTGATGAGGGTCATGGTGCGACCCTCCTGGCGGATGTCGACGCGGTTGAGGAAGCTCATGCCGAGGAGGGCGATGTCGAGGCCCTGCTCGATGACGGCGGCCTCGACGTTGGTGAGCTCGAGGTCGCCGAGGCGAACCCGGTCGAGCGTGACCACGTAGAACGGCACCATGCCGCCGGCGGTGCGCGATATGCCCTGCTTCCCCTTGCGGTAGTCGATGCCGAGGCGGACGGCGTCGGAGGCGGGCAGGGCGATGGTGGTGGCGCCGGTGTCGACGAGGAAGCGCATCGGCATGCCGTTGATGCTGCCCTCGGTGAGGAAGTGGCCGCGCGGGTCGGCGGCGAGGGTGACGGTCTGGCCGGAGTTGGTGGAACCCGGCGCGGAAGCCGAGCGGTAGTGCTGGCCGAGCGCGAGGATGCGCTTCTTGCCCTCGAACTCCACCGTAGCGCGCTCGTGCTCGACCGAGACGAGGGTGACGCCCGAGCGGGTCTGGCCGACCTTGATGGTATGCGGCTCGCCGCCGTCGATGGCGATCACGGCGGCGTTCGTGCCGATGACGCCGATCAGCGCAAGCTCGGCTGAATGCGCCGCAGAAGGCGCCGCCGCCGCGGCGGCGCAGCAAGCGAGAAGTACGCAAAGCGAAATAAAATGTCGGCGCATGAAACCTGTCGGTATTTTTCGTCACGCCCGCAGCGAAGGGCCCGGCTATTTTGCCACCTACCTCGAGCGGCGCTCGATTCCCTCGCAACTGGTCGCGCTCGATGAAGGCGCCGCGGTGCCGCGCGACCCGCGCCGTTTCTCCGGCCTGGTCTTCATGGGCGGCCCCATGAGCGTGAACGACGAGCTGCCGTGGATTATTCCGGCGCTCGAGCTGATCCGCGAGGCGGTGCGCAAGGACGTGCCGGTGCTCGGCCACTGCCTCGGCGGGCAGCTGATTTCCAAGGCCTTCGGCGGCGTCGTGCGCGCCAACCCGGTGAAGGAGATCGGCTGGGGCGAGGTGCGCGTCGCCGACAACGCGCTCGCGCGCGAGTGGTTCGGCGATGTGCAGTCCTTCGAGTCGTTCCACTGGCACGGCGAGACCTTCAGCATCCCACCGGGCGGCACGCGCCTGCTCGAGAGCCCGCACTGCGCGAACCAGGCCTTCGCGCTCGGCAAGCACCTCGGCCTGCAATGCCACGTGGAGATGACCGAGGAGCTGGTGCGCGCGTGGCTGGCGGGCGGCGCCGACGAGATGCGCGAGGCCTGTGCGAGCCCCGGCGTGCAGGAGGCGGCGGAAATCGGGCGCGACCTGACGCGGCGCCTCGACGAGCTGCACGACGTCGCGACGCGGCTCTACGACCGCTGGACGAAGGGCCTTAGTCCCGGAAGTTGATGAACTGCAGCGGCAGGTCGGTGACGCTCGACCTGACGAGCTGGATCGCCGCCTGCAGGTCGTCCTTTTTCGCGCCGGAGACGCGCACCGCGTCGCCCTGGATCGAGCCGGCCACCTTCAGCTTGTTGTCCTTGATGAGCTTGACGATCGACTTGGCCTTCTCCTGCTCGATGCCGTTCTTCACCTTCACCGGCTGCTTCACCTTGTCGCCCGAGATCGTTTCCTTGCTTCCCGGCTCGAGGAAGCGCGGGTCGACGCTGCGCTTGGCGAGGCGTCCGCGCAGCACGTCCATCACCTGGCCGAGCTTGAAGTCGTCGTCGGCGAACACCGTCAGCTCGAGCTCCTTCATCTCGATGCGCGCGTCGGAGCCCTTGAAGTCGTAGCGGTTGGCGATCTCCTTGTTCGCCTGCTCGACCGCGTTCTTCACTTCCTGCTGATTGACCTGCGAGACGATGTCGAAGGACGGCATGGCTCAATGATAGTCCAGGCTTCCTACCGGCCCGTGAGGTCGCGCTCGATCACCCGCAGCCGCTCCTCGATCGCCGGGCCCGAGCGCAGCTGCGGCAGCGACTGGTTGTAGCCGCGCGCTTTCTCGTCGGCCGCCACCAGCCCGAGCGTCTCTACCGCTGCCTCTCGCAGCGAGCGCGTGTGCGTAAGCGCTTTGAGGTACAGCGCGCGGGAGAAGTCGGTCATCTTCGAGTCGTTGCCGCAGCCGTACGACGGGCGGTCGGCGCTCGAGGCGGTCAGCACCATCGTGTCGTCGGTGGAGAGCGGGCCGACGAAGTTGCCGGAGAAGCAGGCGGAGACGATGACGACGCGGTTGCGCACGCCGGCCTCGTCGAGCAGCGAGCGCAGGTAGAGCGGCGTCAGCGCGTAGAGCGGAGCGGCGGGATGGCGCAACGAGAATTCGCCGTCGTGCAGCCCGTGCGAGGTGAAGTGCATCAGCAGCACGTCCTCGTCGGCGTCCATCTTGTGCGCGAGCTCGCGCAGGACGAAGCGCAGCGAGTTCAGCGTTACTTCGGGCTCTGCCATGGCGACGTCGTTCACCATCGCGAGCGAGCGCCGGGCGGTGCCGAGCCGCTCGTCGAGCACGTCGCGCACGGTTTCCGCCTCGCGCCGGAACACCTCCTCGGCGTCGCCGGCCACTACCAGCGCGTAGAGATCGACCTTGCCGGGCCGCTGCGGAGCGAGCCGCCTGAGCGCGGCCTGCACCGCGTAAGGAGGCTGCTCGTCGCCCTCTTCGGGATTGGCGCGCGCCGGCGCAGCGGCTGCCGCGACGAGCGTGAGGAGGAGGAGCAGCCGCGCCACGGCTAGCGGGCGTTCAGCCGCTTGATCTCGTCGATCCACCGCGCGGTGACGGTGCGGATCCACTCCGCGTCGAGGTCGGTCTCGTAGGCGCTGTAGACGGCGAGGTTGATCGCCTTGCCGCGCAGGAGCAGGAGGGTGGTCGTCGACAGCACGTAGGTCGGCGGCTCGTTGCGCCTTTGCGGCGGGAGACGCGATCCCTGCAAGATCGACATCACGGTCGGCTCTTTCGCCAGTTCGGCGAGCAGGGCGGAACGGCCCGCCGGTTGCCGGTCGAGATAGCGCGGATATTCGGTGCCGGCGGGCGGCGGCTCGCCCAGATCGCGCAGCGAGCTACCCGCCAGCTTGGCGAAGGCGCCGGCGCTCAGGCTGTCCTGCTCGCTGCCCTTCGAGATCGCGATCAGCATGTAGCGCTTCATCTCGCCGCGGTCGCCGGCCATGAACGCGCGCAGGTCGGCGTCGGAGATGGCGAACAGCAGGACGCGGTTGGACGCCGAGGTGAGCGACTCGCCCAGGTCCTGCAGTCGCGGCGAGCCGGTGAACGCAGTGTCGGCGAAGCCTGGCGGCGCGTCGATGCCGAGGCGCGTGTCGCCGACCTGGACGGCGAAAGGCGTTGCCGCGCATTCCACAGCGAAGGCGGCGAGCAGGGCGGCCAGAATGCGCATGACGGGCATTGTACGTATCATCGCGTCTTCAGGAGAGAAGCAGACGGAGCACAGCACTTTGGCATCGATACTCGGCACGCTTCCGAAGGGAGAGAAAGTCGGCATCGCCTTCTCGGGCGGGCTCGACACGAGCGCCGCCGTGCACTGGATGCGCGCGAAGGGCGCCGTGCCGTACGCCTACACCGCGAACCTCGGCCAGCCCGACGAGCCCGACTACGCCGAGATCCCGAAGAAGGCGCTCGCCTACGGCGCGCAGAAGGCGCGGCTGGTCGAGTGCCGGCCGCAGCTCGCCGCCGAGGGCATCGCCGCCATCCAGTGCGGCGCCTTCCACATTTCCACCGGCGGCGCGACGTACTTCAATACCACGCCGCTCGGGCGCGCGGTCACCGGCACGATGCTGGTCGTCGCCATGCGCGAGGACGACGTGCGCATCTGGAGCGACGGCAGCACCTACAAGGGCAACGACATCGAGCGCTTCTACCGCTACGGGCTGCTGGCGAATCCCGCCTTGCGCATCTACAAGCCCTGGCTCGACCAGAAATTCATCGACGAGCTGGGCGGCCGCAAGGAGATGTCGGACTACCTCGCCGCGGCCGGCCACAAGTACAAGATGAGCGCGGAGAAGGCCTACTCGACCGACTCGAA
>DASXKY010000008.1:0-15295 GCA_036496555.1 Burkholderiales bacterium
AAGTTGCGAGGACCACCACTATCGAAGGTGCTCAAGAAGTCGTAGAGAGGTTATCAAGATCTTCTTCTCTAGCCGACGGACGCGTCTGCTATGTACACGGACAAGGTGGGCGGCCTATTGGCACCTATGAGCAGCTAAAGAAGCAGGACGGCATCGAGATCGTGTTTGCTCGTACCCTGCTGCCAAGATTCATTGGCTTTCTGCAATATGTTGTGGCTTCTCATGAGGGACTAGTCAAGATCAACGATCGTTCCGTTCTGCCGAAGGTATTCTCGGAGTTGATGCATCTTGCATCCGTCGGGATTTATTGCGTCGGTTCCTCGTTCGAATCAAACCTAGTACGTTTGGCATCCGAGTCTGCGTTGCCGCGCCAACAGGACCTGGGTGTGAAGGCCGATCCGGGCTACATGTACTACATCGTAGATGCCGACAATGCAGAGTCACCGACTGGCGTCCTCGAAATCATTTCACATGGAGTGAAAACGCCGTCAGACCTGGTCCCCTACGTGTGAGCTAGATCAAGCCGCTAGGCGTCTTGGACGGCGAGAATGCTTGCAGCGACCACTTCCTGATAGAAGCGGGGATCTCCCAGGGCACGCCTGAGGATGAAACCGGTGCTCGTGCGGCGGACGAAGTAACGGAAACCGAGCGCGAGCACAAACACAACGGCGCCGGCGATGAAATAGCCGACGAGCGCTAGCGCAACCGCAATACCGAAAAACGGCAGCATCACCAGCGGCAGCATCATCTGGCGCGAGACCAGTTGCGCGGCGGCTTTCGGGTCGACGTGGACCTTGAGCGTTCCTTCGCGGTAGCCGGTGACGAACTCCTGGTGCGTCATGCGCGCTTACGGCGGCGCCAGGCGCGCACGACGTGGACACGCCAGGCGATCGCGACGGCGAAGTAGCCGGCGACTGCCAGGGTAATCGCGAGCGCGAGGAGGCCGAGGCCGAGGGGCTTGCCGATCGAGAGAAGGTCGGACACGTGCATGTTCATCGGATCGATGTCGACGATCGCGAAGCCCATGCCGAGGAGCAGGCTGCCGTAGGCGTAGGCGAGCGCCCAGAGCGGCACGATGGTGAGCGGGTTGGTGTAGAGCGTCACGAGCAGGGCGATCGGCAGGTTCTTGCGCAGCGGCACGGCGAGCAGCGCCGCGGTCAGCATCTGGAACGGGCCGGGCACCAGCCCCGCGAAGAGCCCGATCGCCACCGCCGCCGGCACCGTGCGGCGGTTGCAATGCCACAGGCTGGGGTGGCGCAGCCAGCTCGCGTAGCGCACGACGAGCCAATGCTGGCGGAAGGCATCGAGTTGCGGCTGGTATTTGCGGATGAAGCCGGGGGGCACGGTCAGCCGATTGGAGGACGGTCGCGTTGATTGTAGATGACCCCGGCGGCGATCGCCTTTGCCTGCGGCGCCGCCCTGCTGCAGTGGCAGGCGGCTTTGCCGGAGTGGGAATGGGTGTGGGCTCTGCCGTTCCTAGCACTGGGAATTCTTCTTAGCAGGAGATTCCTGTTCGTCTTCGCGTTGGCGGCGGGCTTTCTCTGGGCGTCCACTTGCGCGCACCTGCGCATGGCGGACTGGCTCGCGCCGGAGCTCGAGGCACGCGATATCGAGGTCGTCGGCGTCGTGTCGAGTCTGCCGGCGCGCGTGGAGCGCGGGGTGCGTTTCGAGCTCGACACCGAGGCGGCGCCGGACAGCGAGCGCCTGCCGAACAAGCTGCTGCTGTCCTGGTATGGCGCGGGGTTCAGCGACGGCGCCGCGCCGTTGGAACGCGAGGTGCACCCGGGCGAGCGCTATCGCCTGACGGTCCGGCTCAAGCGGCCGCACGGCAACGTCAATCCGAACGGCTTCGACTACGAGGCCTGGCTCCTCGAGCGCGGGATCGGCGCGACGGGCTATGTGAGGCGGGGGGAGTGGATCGGCTTGCGCAATAGCGTCCTGGACCGGGTGGAGCAGGCGAGGGAGGCGATAAGGGAAAGATTCGAAAGGCAGCTCGGCGCCACGCCGGCGGCGGGCATCCTCATCGCGCTTGCGGTCGGCGACCAGCGCGCGATCTCGAATGAGGAGTGGCGGCTCTTCAACCGTACTGGCGTCACGCACCTGATGAGCATCTCCGGCCTGCACGTGACGCTGGTATCCGGGCTGGCGGCGTTTCTCGTCGCCTTCGGCTGGCGCCGCGTGCCGGCGCTCGCGCTGCGGATGCCCGCTCGCAAGAGCGCCGCGCTGGCGGCGATCTTCGGCGCGCTCGGCTACACACTGCTCGCCGGCTTCGGCGTGCCGGCGCAGCGCACGTTCTATATGGTGAGCGTCGTCGCGCTCGCCTTGTGGTCGGGACGCATCGCCGCGCCTTCGCGCACGCTTGCGCTGGCGCTTGCCGCGGTGGTGGCCTTCGACCCCTGGGCGCCGCTCTCGCCGGGGTTGTGGCTTTCGTTCGGCGCCGTCGGCATCATCTTTTACGTTGCCCTGAAGAATGAAAACCAGATCATGCAGTGGGCGCGGGTGCAGTGGGCCATTACCGTCGGCCTTGCGCCCGCGTCGCTGCTGCTCTTCGGCCAGATCTCGATCGCCGGGCCGCTCGCCAATGCCATCGCGATCCCGGTGGTGTCGGTCGTCGTCACGCCGCTCGCGCTCGCGGCGGCGGTGCTGCCGGTGCCGGCGATCCTCGACGTGGCGGCATGGCTGGTCGAATGGCTGCTGCAGTTCCTCGAGTGGTGCGCGGCGCTGCCGGGCGCGCTTTGGGAGCAGCACGTGCCTGCGCTGTGGAGCGTGGCGCTCGCTCTCCTCGGCGTCGCCTGGTTGCTTGCGCCGCGCGGCGTGCCCTGGCGTGCCGCCGGCCTCGCGCTGATCGCTCCGGCGTTCCTCGTCGCGCCGCCTGCGCCGCCGGCCGGCGCGGCGTGGATTACCGCGCTCGACGTAGGGCAGGGGCTCGCCGTGATCGTGCGCACCTCGGGCCATACGCTTCTCTTCGATGCGGGTCCGGCGTTCGGGCCCGAGGCCGACAGCGGCGGCCGCGTGGTTGTGCCGGTGCTGCGCGCGGCGGGCGTGCCGCGCCTGGACGCCGTGGTGCTCAGCCACGAGGATCGCGACCACACCGGCGGCGCGCTCACGGTGCTGGAGACGTTGGAGGCGGGCGTGCTCTATTCGTCGCTGCCGCCTGCCCATCCGCTCAATACCCTCGCGCCCTCGCGGCGCTGCGCGTCAGGGCAGCAGTGGGAATGGGACGGCGTGCGCTTCGAGTTCCTTCACCCGGCGCCAGGCCGCGCCTGGAAGCGGAACGATGCCAGCTGCGTGCTGCGGATCGAGGCTTCGGGCGGCTCGCTGCTGTTGACGGGAGATATCGAGCGCGGGGCCGAAAAGGAATTGAGTGGAAATTCCAATGTAAAAAGCGATGTTCTGCTGGTCCCCCACCACGGCAGCAAGACGTCCTCGACCGAGCCCTTCATCGCCGCCGTAGCGCCCCGCTGGGCCGTGGTGACGGCCGGCTACCGCAACCGATTCGGCCATCCCAATGAGCAGGTGCTGGAACGTTACCGGGCGGCGGGTGTGGAGGTGCGCAGGACCGACCGGGAAGGGGCGCTGCAAGTCGTGCTGGACGGACAGCCTTCGGTCGCCGGAGAGCGCGCTCGCCGCGGACGGTATTGGCTACAATGAATTTGAAGTCCCCGACAACCGAGTAGAGAGGAGCGAGCCATGGCCAGCAATGCGGTCTATCGCGTCACCGACGTCATCGGCACCAGCAGCAACTCGTGGGAAGAGGCGGCGAAGAACGCGGTGAAGACCGCGTCGAAGTCGCTGCGCGACCTGCGCATCGCGGAGGTCAACAAGCTCGACGTCAAGATCGAAGACGGCAAAATCACGCAGTTCCGCGCGCGGCTGTCGCTCTCCTTCAAGTACGACGGCTAAGCCGTCGCCAGAAAGAATGACATGTTCACCGCGGTGGTGCGCATCAGCGGCACCGGCCGGCTGGCGGATTTCCGCGAGCGCGTGCGCTGGCTGATGGTGCGCGACCCGGAGGCCGAGGATTACAGCGAGCACCACGGCGACGGCTTCCTCGAGTACCGCTTCCAGCCCCGCCGCGGCATCCCGTTTCCCGCCTTCACGGAGGCTTCCGGCGAATTTCCGGAGCTGCGCGTGGAGGCGGAGTGGGAGCACGCCGGCGCGCGCGGCCGCGCGGTGATCGAGAACGGCCGCGTCCTCGAGCAGGCGCAGGCGCGCGAGGGCGAGGGCGCCGTCGACGTCGAAGTCGGCGACGACGGCCGCCTGGTCCTCGGCATGGTGTGCCGCGCCGGCGCCGAAGGGTTGATGGGCTATGCGGCTACCGCGGACCGGCACACATACTTTCACTGGCGCAGCGACGAACTGGAATTGATTCCGCTTGATGCTCCGAACGAAGCCCTCGAGGACGCCGCCTTCGACTTCGTCGGCGAGTGGCTCTGGTACGACGAGGAGGGGGCCGCCCTCGAGCGCGCGCGCTACGCCGGCTACGGCTACCCGGTGCGCGGGGCGAACCTGAAGTCGGAGAAGCTGGCGCAGCTGCGCAAGAGCGACGGGCGTCATTCGTCGCTCGACGCGGCGGGCCGCGCGGCGCGCGAGGCGCTGGTCGAGAAATGGCTGAAGAAGTAGCCGAAGCGCCGCGGCGGCGCTCGGTGCAATGCGTCTCGCCCAAGGGGCTGCACCGCATCGCGTACCGCGAATGGGGCGACGCGCGCAACCGCGACGTGGTTGTCTGCGTGCACGGCCTCACGCGCAACGGACGCGACTTCGACGAGCTCGCGCGCGCGCTGTGCGGCCGCTACCGCGTGGTGTGCCCCGACGTCGCCGGGCGCGGCGACTCCGACCGCCTCGCCGATCCGCGGCTCTATGACCTGCCGCAGTACGTCGCCGACATGGTGACGCTGATCGCGCGCCTCGACGTCGAGACGGTGGGCTGGGTCGGCACCTCGATGGGCGGGCTGATCGGCATGGCGCTCGCCGCGCAGAGCGGCAGTCCCATCGTGCGCCTGGTGCTGAACGACGTCGGCCCGGTGATCCGGCTGGCGGCATTGCGGCGCATCGCTACCTACATCGGCAACACCGAAACTTTTCCCACCATCGAGGCGGCGGAAGCTCATGTGCGTTTCACCAACGCGACGTTCGGCCCGCACAGCGACGCACAGTGGCGCCAGCTCACCGAGGCCTGGATGAGGAAGGAGGCCGACGGCTCGTGGCGGCCGAACTACGACCCGCGCCTCGCCGACGCCTACCGCGCCACGCTGCCCGACAAGGACATCGAGCTGTGGCCGCTCTACGACGCTATTCGCTGCGCGACGCTCGTGCTGCACGGCGAACAATCGGATCTGCTGTCGAAAAATACGACGCGGGAAATGGCAGCTCGAGGGCCCAAGGCGCGCGTGGTCGAGATCAAAGGCGTCGGTCACGCGCCTACGCTGATGCAACCCGACCAGATCGCCCTGGTGCGCGACTTCCTGATGGATTCTCCATGAAATATCTTTTTGTTCTTCTTTTCTTCACAGGAAGCGCACTCGCGCAGTCGACCCTCGATACCGTGCGCTCGCGCGGTTTTCTGCAGTGTGGCGTGAACACCAGCCTCGCCGGCTTCGCGCAGCCCGATTCGAAGGGCGCCTGGCGCGGCCTCGACGTCGACTTCTGCCGCGCCGTCGCGGCGGCGGTGTTCGGCGACGCGAACAAGGTGCGCTACACGCCGCTCACCTCGCAGCAGCGCTTTACCGCGCTGCAGTCGGGCGAGATCGACATTCTCGCGCGCAATACCACCTGGACCATCGTGCGCGATACTTCGCTCGGCCTCAACTTCGTCGGCGTGAACTACTACGACGGGCAGGGCTTCATGGTGCCGAAGAAGCTCGGCGTAAAGAGCGCGAAAGAGCTGAACGGCGCCACCATCTGCGTGCAGCCCGGCACCACCAACGAGCTCAACCTGGCGGATTACTTCCGCACCAACAACATGAAGTTCAAGCCGGTGGTGATCGAGAAGCTGGAGGAGGTGCTGGCGGCGTATTTCGCCGGGCGCTGCGACGCCTACACCACCGACCACTCCGGCCTCGTCGCGCTGCGCGCCTCGCGCGCGCCGAAGCCCGAGGACCACCTGGTGCTGCCCGAGCTGATCTCCAAGGAGCCGCTCGGGCCGGCGGTGCGCCACGGCGACGACCGCTGGTTCGACATCGTCAAGTGGACCCTCTTCGCCACCATCGAGGCCGAGGAGCTCGGCCTGACCTCGAAGAACATCGACGCGCAGGCGAAGGGCGCCAACCCTTCGGTGCAGCGCTTCGTCGGCGCCAACGGCGACATCGGCAAGATGCTCGGCCTCGACAACCGCTGGGCCTACAACATCGTCAAGCAGGTCGGCAACTACGGCGAGAGCTTCGACGCCAACCTGAAGCCGCTGGGCTTCGAGCGCGGCCTGAATCGCCTCTGGAACCAGGGCGGCCTGATGTACGCGCCGCCGATCCGGTGATCAGAGCGTGGCGCTGACCGCGACGATCCATCACTTCACGATCCGCCTGAGCGACGTCGACCGCGGCGTCTACGAGACGCTCGAGCTGAAGGTGGCGCGGCATCCATCGGAAGCCGCGGAGTATCTGGTGACGCGGGTGCTCGCGTACTGCCTGGAGTACGCCGAGGGGATCGGCTTCTCGCGCGGGCTGTCGGAGCCGGACGAGCCGGCCATCGCGGTGCGCGATCTGACCGGCACGCTGCGCAGCTGGATCGAGGTCGGCTCACCCGACGCGGCGCGGCTGCACAAGGCGGCCAAGGCGGCGCCGCGGGTCGCGGTCTATACGCACAAGGATCCGGCGCTGCTCTTGCGCGCGCTCGAAGGCGAGCGTATCCACCGCGCCGAGGCGCTCGAGCTCTACTCGGTCGGCCGCGAGCTGGTGGCGGATCTGGTCGCGCGCCTCGAGCGGCGCACGGAGCTCGATCTTTCGGTCACCGACCGTCACGTCTACGTCACGCTCGGCGACGAAACGCTGTCGGGCGAGGTGCAGCGCCTCGCGCACGCATGAGCGTCAACTGGTTCCCGGGCCACATGGACGCGGCGCGCAAGCAAGCCGCCGCAACCATGGCGAAGATCGACGTCGTGATCGAGATCCTCGACGCGCGGCTGCCCGGTGCGAGCAGCAATCCCTTGATCGAGCGGCTGCGCCTGCACCGGCAGCGCCCCTGCCTCAAGGTGCTGAACAAATCGGACCTCGCCGATCCGCAAGCGACGGCGGCGTGGGTGCGCCACTTCGGCAAGGACAGGACGGTCAACGCCGTCGCGCTGTCGTGCAAGAAAGCGGCCGAGGTGGCCCGCATTCCCGCGCTGGCGGCGGCCCTCGCGCCGCACCGCGACGGCGGGGTGAAATCCCTGCGCATGATGGTGATGGGCGTGCCCAACACCGGCAAGTCGACGTTCATCAACGCGCTGCTCAAGCGCAAGGTGGCGAAGACCGGCGACGAGCCGGCCATCACCCGCCACCAGAGCCGCTTCGACCTCGGCGACGACATGGTGCTGATCGATACTCCCGGGTTGATGTGGTCGATCAAGCATGCGAGCGACGGCCTGATGCTGGCCGCCAGCCATGCCATCGGCGAGAACGCCTTCATCAGCGAGGAGGTGGCCACGTTCCTCGCCGAGCTGCTGCTCGCGCGCTATCCGCTCTTGATAGAAAAGAGGTACGAATTTAAAAGCGATACTTTGGATGGCCCGGGGCTCGTCGAGGCGATCGCCCGCAAGCGCGGCTACCTGCTCAAGGGCAGCCGCGTCGACTACGAGAAAGCCGGCAACGCGCTGGTGCACGACTATCGCAGCGGCGCGCTCGGCCGCGTCAGCCTGGAAACCCCGGAGAGCCGCGCTGCGATGCTGTCGGGGGCCGGTGGCTAAGGCGGCGCGCTGGTGGCTCTACGTGCTCGAGTGCCATAGCGGGGCGCTTTACACCGGCATCGCGAAGGACGTGGAAGCGCGCTTCGAGGCGCACCGCAGCGGCAAGGGCGCCAAGTTCACCCGGCTGAACCGGCCGCTGAAGATCCTGGGCAAGGTGCGCCTGGCGACCAAGGGGAAAGCGCTGCGCGCGGAATACGCCCTCAAGCAGCTGCGGCGCGCCGACAAGCTGCGCTGGTGCGCCGCGGGTCTGCGTGCTTTTGTCAGCCGGCCGCTCAGTCCACCTTGGCGCCGGTCTCCTTGACGACCTGTGCCCACTTCACGACCTCGGCCCTGACGTAGTCCGCGGTCGCTTCGAGCGGCTTCGCCGTGGTCTCGAAGGCGAGCGTGTCCAGCCGCTGCTTGAGGTCGGGATCCTCGAGCGCCTTCAGTACCGCGGCGTTCAGCTTGTCGGCGATGGCGCGCGGCGTGCCCGCGGGCAGGAAGATGCCGACCCAGGTGTAATCCTCCATGCCGGCGTAGCCGAGCTCGCCGAGCGTCGGTACGTCGGGCAACTGCGGCAGGCGTTTCGCCGAGGACACGGCGAGCGCACGCAGCTTGCCGGACCTGATGTTGCCCATCGGGCCGGAGCCCGCCATGCAGCCGATCGGCGGCTGGCCGCCGAGAAGGCCGGCGACCGCCGGGCCGGCGCCCTTGAAGGGCACGTGAGTGATGTCGGCCTTCCAGTGCACGTGGAACAGGTTCTCGCCGGTGAGGTGCGGCGTGGTGCCGGCGCCGGGAGAGGCGAAGGCGAGCTTGCGCGATTGCACCTGCTGCTTCAGCTCCTCGAGCGTGCGCGCGGGGAACTCGGCATTGACGACGATGATGTTGGCCTGCTGCGCGACCACCGCCACCGGCAGGACGTCGCGTGCCGGGTCGTAGCCGGCGTTCGCGAAGAGCGACGGGTTCACCGCGAAGGCCGAAGAGTGCGCGAGCAGCGTGTAGCCGTCGGGCGCCGACTTGGCGAGCTCGGCGGTGGCGAGGTTGCCGCTGGCGCCGACCTTGTTCTCCACCACCACCGGCTGGCCGAGGATCTCGCCCAGCTTGGGCGCGACGAGGCGCGCGATCAGGTCCACCGGGCCGGCCGGCGGGAAGGCGACCATCATGCGGATCGGCTTGGTCGGGTAGGACTGGGCGAATGCCGAGCCGGCGAACAGAACGATGAATAGTTGCAGAAGCTTTTTCATGGTCATTTGATTGCAAGTGGATTCGTGGGGGATCCGACCGCTCCGGTGATGGGAATCGCCGGAGCGACGAAGAGAAACTCGTACACCTTATCGGCGAGGCAGTCCTCGGCGAGGTCCTTGAGGTAAAAGATCTCGCCCATCGTCATGCCCATGATGGGGATGGTGATCCAGTGCCAGGGCTGGTTGATGCCGGCCTCGCTCTCGTTCGGCCGCACCTCGCAGCCCCAGGTGTCGCTGGCGAGCGCGGCGAGTTGCGTGCGCTGGATCCATTCCAGCGTGCCGAAGGAAAAGCCCGGCGCGTCGCCGCCGGGATAGCCGTCCCAGCTGCCGGCGGCGAGCTTCGCCTCCATCTGGCCGGTACGCACGATGACGAAGTCGCCCTTGCGTAGATCCACCTTCTGAAAAGAAGCTGTTCTATCCAGTTCTGCGCCTGTAATTGCGTGGCCGTCGGGGAGGATCTCCATGCCGAGCGCGCGTGGCACGTCGAGCAGGACGCCGCGGCCGACCATCCGGTCCTTGGTCTTCTCGATGCCGCACTTCTGCGCGCCTGCGGAAGTCACCTCGCGGCAGTCGTAGCCGTTCCACATGTAGTTCTCGTAGAACACGTGGCCGAGGCCGTCCCATTGCGTGCCGCACTGGAGCGGCATCACCACCATGTCGTCGGCGGCACGGATGCCGCGCTTGTCGAGCACGCCCGAATACGCGTCGGTGCCGGTGCGCAGCATGGTATGCACGGGATTGATGCGGCCGAGTGACGGGTACTTGCTCTTCGCGCCCTGCGGGCCGCTGTTGTCGAAGTTGAGCGCGAGCGAGATGACCTTGCCTTTGCGCACCAGGCGCGCGGCGGCGACGATGTCCTCCGGCGTGGTGTGGTTGAGCGTGCCGATCTCATCGTCCGGCCCCCAGCGCCCCCAGTTCTTGAATTTCTCTGACGCGTCGCGCAGGTCCTGTCGGGTAAGCTTTCGCTCGCTCATGGATCGATCGCAGTGAAATACAGGCGGCTAGCGTATCAGGTGGCGGCGGCCGCGCTAGTGGCGCTTGCGATCGTCTGGATCGCCAGCAACGCCGCCGCCAGCCTTGCAGCGCAGCACATCGCGAGCGGCTTCGGCTTCCTCGGCCGCCCGGCGGGTTTCGAGGTCGGCGAATCCTTCTTCCTGCGCTACGACGCGTCCGACAGCTACCTGCGAGCGCTCGGCGTCGGCCTGTTCAACACGCTCGCGGTGTCGGCGCTCGGCATCGTTCTCGCCACGGCGCTCGGGACGGCGATCGGGGTTTGCCGCCTATCAACCAATGTTCTTCTAAGAGGCCTGTGCGCGGCGTATGTCGAGTTTTTGCGCAACGTACCGCTGCTGGTGCAGCTCTTCTTCTGGTACGCGCTGATCACCGAAGGGCTGCCGCCGGTGCGCGAGGCGCTGGAGCCGCTGCCGGGCGTGTTTCTCGCGAACCGCGGCATCTTCTTCCCGACCTTCTCGGGCGCTCCGGTGCTGCAGGGCTTCAACTTCACCGGCGGCGCAGCGCTCTCGCCCGAGTTCGCCGCGCTGCTCCTCGGCCTGGTCACCTACACCGCGGCGTTCATCGCCGAGATCGTGCGCGCAGGCATCCTCTCGGTGCGACCGGGGCAATCGGACGCGGCGCTGGCGGCCGGCCTCACGCGCGCGCAGGCGCTGCGCCACGTCGTGCTGCCGCAGGCGCTGCGCGCGATCGTGCCGCCGATGACCAGCCAGTATCTCGACCTGACCAAGAATTCCTCGCTGGCGGTGGCCATCGGCTACCCCGACCTCGTCTCCATCGCCAACACCGCCATCAACCAGACCGGGCAGGCGATCGAGGGCATCGCGATCATCATGATGGTGTACCTGACCATCAGCCTCTCCATCTCGGCGCTGATGAACTGGTACAACGCGCGGGTGGCGAAGTGAAGAAGTGGAACGCGCTCTTCACGGTGCTCCTGCTTCTCTTCGCCGGCAAGTGCCTCCACTCCTTCGTCGAATGGGCGTTCGTCGAGGCCGTCTGGCGGCCCGACTCGAGCGCCTGCCGCGCAGCCGCCGGCGCCTGCTGGGGTTTCATCGCGGACAAATACCGCTTCATTCTGTTCGGCACGTATCCGTACGACGAGCATTGGCGACCCGCGCTTGCCACGGTATTCCTTGTTGCCCTCTGGGTGCTTTCTGGTTTTCGAGTTTTTTGGAAACCCAAACTAATCGCAATTTGGGCCATCGGCCTGGTCTCAATAGGAGCGCTCATGTGGGGCGGCGTGTTCGGGCTGCCCTACGTCGAGAACGGGCGCTGGGGCGGGCTGATCCTGACGCTGCTGCTGTTCACGTTCGGCGTCGCGTTCGCCTTTCCGCTCTCGATCCTGCTCGCGCTCGCGCGGCGCGACGGGCTGCCGGCGCTGCGCGCTCTGGCGGTGGGCTACATCGAGCTGATCCGCGGCGTGCCGCTGATCTCGCTCCTGTTCATGGCCTCGGTGATGCTGCCGCTGTTCCTGCCCGCCGGGACGACGATCGACAAGCTGCTGCGCGCGCAGGCGGCGCTGATCCTTTTTGCGGCGGCGTATCTCGCCGAAGTGGTGCGCGGCGGCCTGCAGGCGATCCCGCGCGAGCAGTACGAGGCGGCCGACGCGCTCGGGCTCACCTACTGGCAGCGCACGCGCAGCGTGGTGCTGCCGCAGGCGCTGAAGATCGCGCTGCCCCCGCTGGTCAGCACCTTCATCGGCTTCTTCAAGAGCACCTCGCTGGTGGTGGTGATCGGCCTGTTCGACTTCCTCTCCACGGTGAAGGTCGCGCTCAACGACCCGAAGTGGGCCGGCTTCGGCGTCGAGGCCTATCTTTTTGCGGCCGTCGTGTATTTCGTCTTCTGCTACGCGATGTCGCTCTACGCCCGCCGGCTCGAACAGCCGAGGTAGGAACTCGGCGCCGTGCCAGGAGTCTCTCCCATTGGATGATGCAAAGCGTTAAAGCCCTGCGCGGCCGCCCGATCTCTGCGCGGGACGGGAACATGGGCGAGGTCGTCGACGTCTACTTCGACGACGAGCGCTGGGAGCTGCGTTACCTTGTCGTCGATACCCGCCACTCGATGCCGCAGCGCGAAGTCCTCGTGCCGCGCGCCTGCCTGACCTCCGAGCCGGGGAACGGCGAGCTGCCGGTGCAGCTCACCCGCGCCCAGGTCGAGCATTCCCCGGAGGCCGAGATGGATCTGCCGGTCTGGCGCCAGCACGAGCTCAGCTTCGCGCGGCGCGCGATGGCCGACCGGCACCTGCGCTCGAGCAAGATGGTGATCGGCTTCGGCGTGCACGCGCTCGACGGCCACCTGGGGCGGGTCGAGGACCTGATCCTGAACGATGCCGGCTGGACCGTCTGCAGCCTGCTGATCGCGCTCAACCGCTGGCTGCCGGGCCGCCGCGTGCTGGCGCCGCCGGCCGCCGTCGAGTCGATCGACTGGTGCGACCGCGTGGTCTGCCTGCGCCTCACGCGCGAAGCGCTGCGCGCGCTGCCCGCGGTGAACTAGCGCGCGGCCGCCGCCGGGGCGGCGGTAAGATGGGCGGGTTCCACTCCCGGAGACCCCGATGGACACGCCCGCCGACAGACTGATGGACGAGCTGCGCAACGTCATCGCCGACGCCGAAGAGCTGCTGCGCGCCACCGCCGACCAGGCGGGGCCGAAGGTGCAGGAGGTGCGCGCGCGCGCCGAGGAATCGCTGCGCAACGCGCGCGAGCACCTGCAGGGCGCCGGGCGCGAGCTCGATACGCGCGTGCGCGAGAACCCCTGGGCCGCGGTCGGCGTCGCCGCCGGCATCGGCCTCATCGTCGGCATTCTGCTGAGCCGCAAATGAGCGGCGGCCTGCTGGAGTCGGCGCAGAACCTGATCGCCGGGGTGCTCGACCTCGGCCGCACGCGCTTCGAGCTGTTCAGCGTCGAGCTGCGCGAAGAGCTGGCGCGCCTCGCGGTGACGCTGATCGGCGGCGTGGCGGTGCTGATCCTCGGCCTGTTCGCCGTCGCCTTCGGCGCGGT
Organism: Burkholderiales bacterium; assembly: GCA_036496555.1. Classification (GTDB taxonomy): domain Bacteria; phylum Pseudomonadota; class Gammaproteobacteria; order Burkholderiales; family SG8-39; genus SCGC-AG-212-J23. The sequence continues at coordinate 13,113 of DASXKY010000008.1, forward strand.
GGCCATCATCCTCGTCGTCGCCCCGGAGCACCGCGTCGCGGCGACGGCCTGCGTGGCGGCGTTCTTCCTCGTCGCCGCCGGCATCGTCGCCTGGCGGATCCGCCGCGTCACCGCGGAAAAACCGCGCGCGTTCGAAGCGACGCTGTCCGAGCTGCAGCGCGACCTGACCGCGATCAAGCCGTGAGCGACCGCCACCTGCAGACGCTCGAGATGCGCCGGCACGAGCTGATCGAGCGCTCCGCGGCGCAGCGGGCGGCGATCGCGAGAGTGGTTGAGCCGCTGGTGGAGAAAACGAGCGCGGTGGACCGCGCGTTTTCCTCCGTGCGCCGCTACCCGATGGTCTCGGGCATCATCGCCAGCGCGGTAGTGCTGTTCGGCTCGCGCAAGATCTTCAGCTGGGTGGCGCGCGGCATCACCCTCTACACCATCCTGAAGAAGGCCTGACAGCGGCCGAATCTACTTCCGGCTCGCTGCGTCCCAGTTTTTTTCCAGATTGTCGATCAGCGCCGGGCTGAAGTGGCACCGTGCCTGCTCGCGCGCGTAGACCGCCATGTAGCGGCGGAAGGCGTCGAGCGGCTCCTCGTCGATACGCAGCGCACGGCGGTTGCCGGCCGCGCTCACCACGCCCGAGCTGGTCAGCCTTTCGACGATCTTGTCGATCGCGGAACCCATCTGGGAAGGCGGCACCACCTCGTCGCAGATCATGCGGCCTTCCGGGCTGTCGCAATCGAGCCGCCGCTCGGCGAGGATCGCCTGCCGTGCGAGGCTCGCGCCGACGAAGCGCGCCATGCGCAGGTTGGCGGCGCCCGGGATGATGCCTTCCTTGCGCGCGGGCAGCGTCATGTACGCGTCGGCTGCGGCGATGATGTAGTCCATCGTCAGCAGGATCTGGCAGTGCCCGCCGATGGCGAAGCCCTCCACCGCGGCGATCCACAGCTTCTCGATCGAGTCGGCTTCGGGCGAGACGCCGGGCTTGGCGAGGCCGCGGTAGAGCTTGTTGACCAGGCCGAGATCGCGCCGCAGGTACCAGAGGAACGGAATCCTTCCCTGGTAGAGGTGCGTGAGGTTGATCCCCGCGCCGAACAGCCGCCGCCCGGCGTACTTCGGATGCTCCACCGTTCCGCCGCGCAGCACGCACACCTGCGTCTGCGGATCGAGCAGCGCCACGTCGACCGCGGTTTCCAGTCCGTCGAGGGTCGTGTCGTCCTCGGCGTTGAGGTAGCGCGGGTTGGTGATCGTGACGATCGACGCCTTGCCGCGCCGCTCGACGATCGCGCCGGGCATCTGCAGCCGCCCGCCGTTCAACTCGAGCTCCTTCAGCTTCGCCGCCGACTGCTTGCGCGGCAGCAGCATCGCGTGCACCAGCCGCGTCCCCCTCGCCGGATCGCCGAGTACCTTCGCCAGGAACTCGCCGTACTTCTTCTCGACGCCCTTTTTGTCCTTGAGTGCGAGCTTCGCATCCGCCGCGAGCGCCTTTGCCGGCACCACCTTGCGGCAGATATCCTCGACTCGCTGCATTTTTGTCGCCATCGCGCGATGATAATGCCTCGTGGAGAGGGCCATGACCAAAACATTGCTGGCAGTCGCGGCGGCGCTATGTTGCATCCCGCTCGCTCGCGCACAGACCGACGTGCTGATCGAGATCGACCGGGGGCGGACCGAAGGGCTGTTCAAGAAATCACCGGTGTTCCAGCGCGCGATCCTCGCCAAGCCGGCCAAGCCCACCGACACTGCGCTCCTATATTTCCGCGGCTACCCCGGCATCGCGCGGATTCAATCCGTGGCGGACAAGTCCGCCAACCTGCAGCCGTTCATGAGAATGAACCAGCGCCGTTTTGCGGAAGAAGGCATCGCGCTGGTGGTGGTGGACTGCCCCACCGATCAGTGGGGCTCGCCCGGCAACCGCCTGGTCGGCTGTGTCGACGATTACCGGTCGTCGAAGGAGCACGCCGATGACGTGAGAAGCGTCATCGCCAAGCTGAGGGAAGAGCACGGCTTCACCAGGATCTTCCTGATGGGACACAGCTTCGGCACCATCAGCTCGCGGTGGCTGGCGAAGAACCTTGGCAACGAGATCAGCGGCAGCATCCATTCCGCATCGATGAACGGGCCGAATCCGCTCGGCTATGCGACCTCGCTGTCCGGCTTTCCTTACGGCGCCATCGCCGCTCCGGTTCTGCACG
>DASXKY010000009.1:0-12555 GCA_036496555.1 Burkholderiales bacterium
GACGCTGCTCGACGTCGCCGCCGACGAGTACGCGCGGCCGGAGACGCGCGACGAGGCGCGCGCGCTGATGCGCGCGCTGATCGCGCAACGGCTGCACGGCCAGGAGCTGCACACCCGCACGGTGCTGAAGGACCTGAGCGAACTATGATCGAGCTTGGCGTGAACGTAGATCACGTGGCTACCGTGCGCCAGGCCCGGCGCACCTACGAGCCCGATCCGGTCTGGGCGGCGGTCGAGGCGCACCTCGGTGGCGCCGACGGCATCACCGTGCACCTGCGCGAGGACCGGCGCCATATCCAGGACGAGGACGTGCGGCGGCTGCGCGAGCTGACCCACATCAAGCTCAACCTCGAGATGGCCGCCACCGACGAGATGGTCGGCATCGCCGGGCGCATCAAGCCGGAAATGGCGATGCTGGTCCCGGAAGGTCGGCACGAGGTCACCACAGAGGGCGGCCTCGACATTGTTTCCCAGGAGAAGCTCCTGAAGGAAAAAGTCGGAAAGCTTCTCGACCATGGGATCGTCGTATCCGTTTTCATCGATGCCGATCCGAAGCAGGTCGAAGCGGCGAAGCGCATCGGCGCTTCGGTCTGCGAAATACACACCGGCCCCTACGCGCATGCGTTCCATTCGAAAGGACGCGATGCCGAGAGCGCTGCTGTTATTTCCCAATTGAAACTTATTCAAACGGCGGGTGAGGCGATCCGCGGGCTTGGCATGCGCTTCAACGCCGGGCACGCCCTCAACTACTTCAACGTCGATCCGGTAGCGCGCCTGCCGGGCGTGCGCGAGCTGCACATCGGCCACGCCATCGTCAGCCGCGCGGTGTTCGTCGGCATGCGCGAGGCGGTGCGCGAGATGAAGCGCCTCATCGCCGACGCCGCCCTGTCCGCCGCCGGCCGCGCCGGGCGATGATCTACGGCGTCGGCAACGACGTGGTCGAGATCGGCCGCATCGAGCGCGCGCTCGAGCGCTTCGGCGAGCGCTTCGCCCGCCGCATCCTGTGCGAGCCGGAGCTACGCCGCTTCGCCGGCCACGCGAAGCCCGCCGCCTACCTGGCCAAGCGCTTCGCCGCGAAGGAGGCTTTTACGAAAGCCCTCGGTACCGGCATCCATGCTCCGGCCAACTGGCACGGCGTATGGGTGAAGAACCTGCCGTCCGGAAAGCCGGTTTTTGAATACTCTGCGGCCCTGCGCTCGCTCCTGGAAAAACGCGGCGTGACCGCTTCCCATCTTTCGCTGTCGGATGAAAAGGGCGTGGCCTTCGCCACGGTGATCCTGGAATGCGAAAAGTAAGGCTGCCGCCAGGCCCGGCGGTGATCGACGTAGTGGGCCTCGCGCTGACGGACGACGACCGCAGGCGGCTTTCGCATCCCGCCACGGGCGGGGTGATCCTTTTCTCCAGAAACTACGAAAATCCCGATCAGCTGAGAAGTCTTTGCGAAGAAATCGAAAGGCTCCGGGAGCCAGCGCTGCCGGTCTGCGTCGACCACGAGGGTGGGCGGGTGCAGCGCTTCAAGGCCGGCTTCACGCTGCTGCCGCCGATGCGCGCGCTCGGCAAGCTCTGGGACCGCGACCGGCCGGCGGGCAGGGCCGCGGCGCGCGCCGCAGCGTATGTCGCGGCAGCCGAGCTCGGCGCGCACGGCGTCGACTTCAGCTTCGCGCCTTGCCTCGACCTCGACTTCGGCACCAGCGGCGTGATCGGCGACCGCGCGCTGCATTTCGACCCCACCGCGGTCGGCGCGCTCGGCGCGGCGCTGGTGCAGGGCTTCGCCGACGCCGGCATGGCGGCCTGCGGCAAGCACTTTCCGGGTCATGGGTTCGCCGAGGCGGATTCGCACGTTGCCATTCCGCGCGACGAAAGAGCGCTCAAGGAGATCGAGAAGAAAGACCTGGTGCCGTACAAGGCGGCCATCGAAGTCGGGCTCGCGTCGGTAATGCCGGCGCACGTGATCTACGGGCAGATCGATCCCGAGCCGGCGGGCTACTCGAAGTTCTGGCTGCAGGAGGTGCTGCGCGGCAAGCTCGGCTTCGACGGCCTCATCTTCAGCGACGACCTGTCGATGGAAGGCGCCAGCACGGCCGGCGGCTTCCCGGAGCGGGCGAGGGCGGCGCTCGGCGCCGGTTGCGACATGGTCCTGCTCTGCAACGACCCGGCGGGTCAGGAAGTGCTGCTGGAATCTCTCGAGGACACGGCGCTCGAGCGGCCCGATCGGCTGGAGCGGATGAGGAAGAAGGGCGGTAGAGACCTGAGAAAAAGCGTTGCCTATCGGGAAGCGCAAGAAAGCCTGCAGCTGCTTTCTTAAGCTCTTTCCATGTAGGTGCCTTCGGCGGTATCGATCTTGATCTTCTCGCCCTTGTTGATGAAGGGCGGGACCTGCACCGTGATGCCGGTCTCCATCTTCGCCGGCTTGAAGCTGTTGGTGGCGGTGGAGTTCTTGATGCCGGGCTCGGTGTCCTCGACGGTGAGGATCACGTGCGGCGGCAGCTCGATGCCGATGGCGCGGCCGTTGTAGAAGTTGATCTGCACGTCGGTGTTCGGCAGCAGGTAGCCCGACTGCCCCTCGAGAAACTCGGCCGACAGCGACATCTGCTCGTAGTTTTCCTGGTCCATGAAGACGAAGCTGTCGCCGTCCTGGTAGAGGAACTGCATCTCGCGCGGGTCGACGAAGGCGCGCTCGATCTTGTCCTCGGTGCGGAAGCGCTGGTTGGTCTTGGTGCCTTTGTCGATGTCCTTCATCTCGACCTGCATGAAGGCGCCGCCGCGGCCGCCGACGTGCACGTGGTAGGCCTTGAGCACGCGCCAGACGCGCTTGTCCCACTCGAGGAGCTGTCCCGCCCGGATTTCAACCGCTTCAACTTTTGCCATAGGAGCAACCTGAAAAGGGGCGGGATTTTACACGACTTATAATGCTTCGATCGTGTTCGAAGCGAAGGCCTTCGTCGCCGGGCTGCCCAACCTGCCCGGCGTCTACCGCATGCTGGGCAAGTCCGGAGAGGCGCTCTACGTCGGCAAGGCGCGCGACCTGAAAAAGCGCGTCAGCACGTACTTCCAGAAGACCCAGCCGAGCCCGCGCATCCAGATGATGGTGTCGCAGATCGCCGCGGTCGAGGTGACCGCGACGCGCTCGGAGGGCGAGGCGCTGCTACTCGAGAACAACCTCATCAAGAGCCTCGCGCCGCGCTACAACATCCTGTTCCGGGACGACAAGTCCTATCCCTACCTCGCGGTCACCGGCCACCCGTTCCCGCGCCTCGGCTTCCACCGGGGCGCGAAGGACAGGCGGCACCGCTATTTCGGTCCTTTCCCGCACGCCTATGCGGTGCGTGAGAGCATCCAGCTCCTGCAGCGCGTGTTCCAGCTGCGCACCTGCGAGGACACGGTGTTCGAGAACCGCTCGCGCCCCTGCCTGCTGCACCAGATCCACCGCTGCACCGCGCCTTGCACCGGCAGGATCACCACCGTCGCATACGCGGAGGATGTGCGCAACGCGATGCTTTTCCTGGAGGGCCGCGAAGACGACGTGGTGAAAGGCCTGACCGAGAAGATGCAAAGGGCTTCGGCGACGCACCGGTACGAGGAGGCAGCCGCCTACCGCGACCAGGTGAGGGCGCTCTCGCGCGTGCAGGCGCGCCAGTACGTCGAATCGAACCGCGGCGTCGACGCCGACGTCGTCGCCTGCGTCATCGAAGGCGGCATCGCGTGCGTTAACCTGACGATGATCCGCGGCGGCAGGCACGTGGGTGACAGGAGTTTCTTCCCGGCGAACGCGGAAGGCGCCGCGCCGGCCGAGGTAATTGCGGCATTTCTCGACCAGCATTACCTTGAACAGCCGGTACCCTCCCTCGTCGTGGTCGGCGAGGAGGTGGAGCTGGACATCGAGAAGGCGGAAATCATCCATCCATCGCACGGCGAGAGGCGCGTCTGGCTCGACATGGCGGCGAAAAACGCCCAGCTGGCGATCGCGCAGCGGGTGCGCGACCGCGCGACGCAGGAGGGGCGCCTGCTCGCGCTGCGCGAGGCGCTCGGCCTGCCCGACGGCGCCAACCGCATCGAGTGCTTCGACATCAGCCACACGATGGGCGAGGCGACGGTCGCCTCGTGCGTGGTCTACGACCGCCAGCAGATGCAGCGGTCCGAATACCGGCGCTTCAACATCCGCGACGTCACGCCGGGCGACGACTACGCGGCGATGCGCGAGGTGCTCGCGCGCCGCTACGGGCGCATCAGCGCCGAGGCGGGCAAGTTTCCGGACCTGGTCCTGATCGATGGCGGCAAAGGGCAGGTGAGCTCGGCGAAAGCAATTCTGGTCGAGCTCGGGCTGAACGACGTGGCGCTGGTCGGCGTAGCCAAGGGAGCGGAGCGCAAGCCCGGCCTCGAGGAGCTGATCATCGAGTCGGAGGCGCGCACGCTGCAGCTGCCGCCGACGCACCCGGGGCTGCACCTCATCCAGCAGATCCGCGACGAGGCGCACCGCTTCGCGATCGTCGGCCATCGAGCGCGACGCGCGAAGGCGCGCACCACTTCCATGTTGAACGAGATTCCCGGCATCGGCTCCAAGCGCCGCCAGGCGCTGATCGAGCACTTTGGCGGCCTCGGCGGCGTGCAGGCGGCGGCGATCGACGATATCGCCAAGGTCGACGGCATCAGCCGCCCGCTCGCCGAGCGCATCTACCGCCATCTCCACGAGAGTGCGGCGCACTGATGCCGCTCAACGTTCCCAACCTCGTCACCTTCTCGCGCATCATCCTGATCCCGCTGATCGTCGGCGTGTTCTATCTGCCCGACCAGTGGCTGTCGTTCACCGCCAAGAACCAGATCGCGGCGTGGGTGTTCATCGTCGCCGCCGTCACCGACTGGCTCGACGGCTATCTCGCCCGGCGGCTCAACCAGACCTCGGCGTTCGGCGCCTTCCTCGACCCGGTGGCCGACAAGCTGATCGTGGTCGGCGCGCTGGTGGTGCTGCTCGCGCTCGCGCGCGTCGATCCGCTGGTGGCGCTGATCATCGTCGGCCGCGAGATCGCCATCTCGGCGCTGCGCGAATGGATGGCGGTGCTGGGGCAGGGCAAGAGCGTCGCGGTGGCGTTCATCGGCAAGCTGAAGACGGTGACGCAGATGGTGGCGATCCCGCTGCTTCTGTACCACGACCCGTTGCTCGGCCTGGTCGACTCCCAGTGGCTGGGGACCCTGCTGATCAGCGTGGCGGCGGTCCTGACGGTGGTGTCGATGCTCTACTACCTCCGCCGCGCCCTACCGCATGCCTTATAATCCGCCCCGACGCTCAAGACGCGGGAGTAGCTCAGTTGGTAGAGCGTAACCTTGCCAAGGTTAAGGTCGCGAGTTCGAGACTCGTCTCCCGCTCCATCCCCCGATTTCGTCCGTCCCTGGCGGGATGGCAGAGTGGTCATGCAGCGGCCTGCAAAGCCGTGGACGCCGGTTCGATTCCGACTCCCGCCTCCAGACTCCCGTCAGCGGCGCGATTAGCCTGACGGGCGCAAGCGCCCGGGTGGCGAAACTGGTAGACGCAAGGGACTTAAAATCCCTAGGCCGCAAGGCCGTGCAGGTTCAAGTCCTGCCCCGGGCACCCGCTCACTCGGCCTTCAGCGCGAGGCGGATGCGGTTGCGGCCGAAGACATAGGCGTAGTAGCGGGTCGCGGCCATCTCCTTCGTGAGCAGCACGCCGAGTCCGCCGACCTTGCGCATTTCGAGCGTGGCATCCGGCGATTCGGCGGTCAGCCGCGCATAGGGATTGAAGGGCGGCGCCACGTCTTCATAGGTGAGGCGCACGTGCTCGCCGTCCCGCTCGAGCGAGACCCACACCGGCGCGTCGCTGTCGCCGCCGTGGCCGTGGCGCACCGTGTTGGTGAACAATTCCTCGAGGACCAGGTTCAGCCGCAGGCAGGCCTCGCGGCCGACGCCCGCTGCAGCGCAAAAACCCTCGAGAAATCCGCGCAGATCGCGCATCCGCGCGAGCCGCGCCGGAATCATCGTAGATTGTTCGGACAAGGAATTTTCCACACCCTCGGCGCGTTGGCGGGCTGGCGGCATTATAAGATTGACCTAGGGGGTAGTATCAGAAGTCACAATAAAGGGAGTCCGCTATGCGTTGGATAATTGCACTGGGAACGCTGGTCTTCGCGGCGAGCGTGTGGGCGCAGGACGTCGGCGAGATCAAGACCGTCAAGGGCGCTGCCCACGTCGAGCGCGAAGGCAAGAAGCTGCCCGCCACCGTCGGCCTGCAGCTGCGCCAGGCCGACACCATCGTCACCGGCGCCGACGGCTCGGTCGGCATCACCTTCCTCGACAACAGCCTGTTCTCGGCCGGCCCGAACAGCGTGCTGGTGATCAACAAGTACCGCTTCGACACCACCACGCACGCCGGCGAGTTCGACGCCTCGCTCAACAAGGGCTCGCTCGCGGTCGTGTCGGGCAAGATGGTCAAGCAGTCGCCGGATTCGATGCGCATCCGCACCCCTTCGAGCGTCATGGGCGTGCGCGGCACGGAGTTCGTGGTCAAGGTCGACTGAGGTGGGGGTAGTCGTCGCCGGCGTCGCCATCGCGCTGGCGATCTTCCTCACCCGGGGGCACGAAGAAGTGGTGGTGCTGGTGCCCGCGCCCGACGGGCATATCGGCACCGTGGTCATCGAGCGCGGCGGCAAGAAGACGACCCTCAACACGGCCTACGCCTCGTCGCGCGCCGTCGGCGCGCGCGAGGTGGAGAACGTGACCGTGCCGCCGGAGGAGGTGAGCCGCGAATTCGCCGCCACCCTCGCTGCCATCCCGGCGAACCCGGCCAAGTTCACGCTGTACTTCGTCACCGGCACCGACGAGCTGACCGACGACTCGAAGACCGAGCTGCAAGGCGTGCTCGACGAGTTGCGGCGGCGCCCGGCGCCCGACATCCTGGTGATCGGCCACACCGATACCGTCGGCAGCCATGCCGACAACGACGCGCTCTCGCTGCAGCGCGCGCAGGCGATGCGGGAGGAGATGCGGTCTCTGGGCATTCCGCCGGATCGCATCCGCGCCTCCGGCCGCGGCGAGCGCGAGCTGCTAGTGCCGACCGACGACGGGATCGACGAGCCCCGCAACCGGCGCGTCGAGATCAACGTCCGCTAGCTCGTCGGTCACGTCGGGCGGCGGGGGCGGCCCCGCCCAGCGCAGCGCAAGCAGGGTAATGTCGTCGGAGGCGGCCGCGTTGCCGACGAAGCGGCGCACGTCCTCGCGCACCGCGCCCACCAGCTCGTGGGGCGCTGCATCGCGCTTGGCGAACTTGAGCGCCAGCTCGAGCTGGTGCGCGCCGTATAGCGCGTGGCGCTCGTTCATCGCCTCGGTCACGCCGTCGCTCACCACGCACAGGCTGTCGCCCGGGCCGAGCTCGCGGTAGGCGGTCGCGTATTCGAATCCCTCCAGCGTGCACAGCGGCGGCCCGCCCGCGTTCGGCAGCCGCTCGACGGCGCCCTCGGCGGTGAAGAGGTAGGGCGGCTCGTGGCCGGCGTTGCAGCACTCGAGCATGCCGGTGCGCAGATCGAGGATGCCGGCGAACGCGGTGACGAAGAGCTGCTCCGGGTTCTCGCGCGAGATCTCCGCGCCGGCGCGGGTCATCGCCGCGCCGAGGTCGCCGCCGCGCGCCGCCGCGGCCTTGATGGTCGCCTTGGACAGCGCCATGAACACCGCCGCCGGCATCCCCTTGCCGGACACGTCGCCGACGATGAAGAAGACGCGGTGGCGGTCGAGCTGCAGGCAGTCGAAAAAGTCGCCGCCGACGGTGCGCGCCGGCTCGAGCAGCGCGGCGATGCGCAGCGACGGCAGCGCGCGCGTGATGGCGGCGAGGTCGGGCAGCAGGCCCATCTGGATGCGGTAGGCGGCGGCGAGCTCGCCGGCGGAGCGCGCCGCCTGCTCGCGCAGGGCGCGGCGCTGGCGGTCGGCCTCGGCGAGCGTGGCGGCGAGCAGGACCGAGAACGCGAACAGCACGCCGAGGAGCGGCCAGGCAATGTCGAGCAGCAGGCCGCCCAGCACGAAGGCGGCGAGCCCGGCGCCGATGAGCGCCGCGACCAGCGCGGCGAGCGTGGCGGCCGACACCGCCACCCGGCGCCTCGGCACGATCCACATCAGGAGCAGCACCGCTGCGAGCAGCGTCCCGGCCTCGACCCAGCGCGCCCAGGCGGGCCGCACCAGGAACGTGCGGTCGTAGATCTGCTCGATCAGCTGGGCGTGGATCTCGACCCCGGGCACCCGCTCGCCGAGCGGCGTCGGCTGGAAGTCGACCAGGCCGAGGCCGGTCACGCCGACCAGCACCAGCTTGGAGGCGAACAACTCCGCATCGGCCGTGCCGGCGAGGACCTGCGAAGCCGACACGAAGAGCGCGGGATCGTGCCGCGCGTAGCGCACCCAGATCGTGCCGTCGTCCTGCAGCGGGATGCGCGCGTCTGCGAACGAGACCTCCATCAGGCCCCGGCTCGGCGCGCTTACCGCGAGCGCCGTGGCGCCGGTGGCGACGCGCCACATTTCGAGCGAAAGGGCGGGCGTGGCGGTTCCCGCCACGTCGGCGATGAGCGGGATGCGGCGCACGATGCGGCCGGTGGCGTCGGAGCTGATCAGGCCGCGGCCGGCGGCGGCGCGGTCGAGCTCGTCCACGCTGCCGAGCCAGCCGGTAAAGCGGCGCAGCGGCGGGATCTCGCCGCCCGCCCAGCGCACCGGCGGAGCGCCTGGCGCGGCGTGCCGCGGGTCGGGCGAATCGAGGCCGGCGATGGCCAGCACCGACCTTTGGCCGCGCAGCGCGGCCGCGAGGCGTGCTTCATTGCTCGGCAGGGCGCGCAGGTGCTGGGCGACCGCGCGCGGCAGGTCGGGCACCAGGCTCGCCAGCGCATCGGGCGAGAAGCGATCGGGCTCGGACATCAGCATGTCGAGGCCGATCACCACCGGCTTGGCGGCCGCGATCCGCGTCAGCAGCTCGGCGAGCTGCGTGCGCGGCCAGGGCCACTGCCCGCGCTCGGCGAGCGTGCGCTCATCGATCTCGACGATGACCACCGGCGCGGACTCCCGCTCGCGGGGAAAGGCCCGCTGGTAGGCGTCGAAGAGCGCCTCGCGCAGCGCCTCCACCGGTGCGGGCGGCACGACGATCAGCGCACCGAAGAAGGCGAGGAGCGAGGCGGCGGCGAGGCGCGCCGCGTTCACAGCTCGATCTCCAGCCCGTCGTAGGCGGCGAGGATCTCGAGCGGCTCGCCGTCGCGCGTGAGCTCCTCGAGGCGCCGCGTCTCCTCGAGAATGCGGGCGATCGCCTGGTCGTCGTTGGCCGGCTCGTGGTGGAACAGGGCGAGGCGCCTGGCGCCGGCGAGCTGGCAGAGCTCGACGCCGATCACGTTGCTCGAATGGCCCCAGTCGGCCTTGACCGAGATCGCGTCGGCGAGGGAATACATCGCGTCGAAGATCACCAGGTCGGCGTCGCGGAAGAAGAAGGCGTACTTCTCGCTCTCGCCGGCCTCCTCGAGCTTGTGCTCCGAGTCGGTGGTGTAGACCACCGAGCGCTCGTCGCCTTCGAAGCGGAAGCCGTAGGAGTCGCCCGAATGCAGCTGCAGCATCGGCGTCACCTTGATGCCGTCGATCTGGTGCGTCTCGCCCGGCGCGAGGCGCACGAACTCGATCTGCGCGCCGAGCGCGCCGAAGGGCACCGGAAAGGAAGGCGGCTCCTGCTGGCGCCGGAAAGCATGCTCGAGCTCCTCGTGGCAGCCGTGGATGCGCAGGCGGTACTCGGGGCGGTAGGCGGGCCGGAAGAAAGGGAACCCCATGATGTGGTCCCAGTGCATGTGCGACATGAAGACGTTCACCGTCGCCGGTCGGCCCGACTGGCGCGCGAGCACGTGCTCGCCGAACGCGCGGGCGCCGCTGCCCATGTCGCAGACGAAGTAGTTGCCGGAGTCCGCGGCGTCGGCCAGCTCGAGCTCGACGCAGGCCGAGTGGCCGCCGAAGGTGTGCGAGAGCGAGAACTCGAAGTGCTTGGCGACGAACGCCTGCGCCTTGTCGGCGGTGTCGAGGCCATGCGGCGCCGCCAGCACCAGCGCGCGCACCAGGCGGTCGCGCACGTCCTGCCAGGTGAGCGAGACCGGCAGCGAGCCGCGCGTTCCCCAGAAGCGCACGCGCACCGGCTAGCGCCCCTCGAAGGCCGCGGCGGCCTCGGCCGAGACGTGGCCGAGCCCCTCGCGCACCGTCGGGAAGATGCGGAACAGCAGGTTGAAGCGGCTGATCTCGAAGATCTCGGCCACCACCGGGCAGGGCGCGGCCACCGCCAGGCGGCCTTTCTTCATCGCCGCCTGCTTCGCCGCGAGCATGAAGCAGCGCAGGCCGGAGGAGGAAACATACTCGAGCTTCGCCAGGTCGAACAGCACGCCGCGGCCGGTGGCGAAGGCGAGGTCGAGCTGCGGCTGCAGGTCGCTGCGGAAGGCGTCGACGCTCTCGTGGTCGAGCCGGCCGGCCGGCGCCAGCAGGAGGACGTCTGCGATCAAGCGAGGGTTGAGGTTCAAATGCGGGTCATCCTGTTGTCGCGTATTCTAGAATGACTTCACCGTGGCGCTCTCCGCCTTCAACTTCGGCCGCTGGATCGACGAGCACGCGCACCTGCTCAAGCCGCCGGTCGGCAACCAGATGGTGTTCCGCGAGGCGCAGGACCTGATCGTGCAGGTCGTCGGCGGGCCGAACGCGCGCACCGACTACCACGACGATCCCTACGAGGAGTTCTTCTATCAGCTGCGCGGCGACATGGTGCTCAAGGTGATCGAGCAGGGCCGGCCGCGCGAGCTGCCGATCCGCGAGGGCGAGATCCTGCTCCTGCCCGGCCGCGTGCGGCATTCGCCGCAGCGCCCCCAGCCCGGCTCGGTCGGTCTGGTGGTGGAGAAGATCCGCCCGCTCGACGTCGACGACGGCTTCGAGTGGTACTGCCCGAAGTGCTGGAGCCTCGTGCACCGCGTGCAGGTCAACGTGCAGAACATCGTGCAGGACTTGCCGCCGCTCTTCGAGGCGTTCTACGCCGGCGCGCGGCGCTGCCCGTCCTGCGGCCACGTCCATCCTGGAAAATGAGGGATACGGGATGAGCAAAGCCGCCCAGGCAGCCGCCTGGCTCCTCCAAGAGCACGAGCGGCGCGAGCGCTTCCGGCCGCTGCCGCCGGAGCTCGCGCCGGAGACTTCCGCCGAGGCCTATTCGATCCAGGAAGCCTTCGTCGCCCTGCGGGCGCAGAAGCGCGGCGCCGCGGTGGGCTACAAGATCGCGCTTTCCAGCGCCGCGATGCGCCGCTTCGTCGGCGTCGATTCGCCGCAGGCCGGCGTGCTCCACGAATCGACCGTGCGGCGCTCCCCCGCGCGCATCCGCGCCGCCGACTACGTCAACTGCATCATCGAGTTCGAGATCGCGGTCGAGCTGGCCGACGACCTGCCGGCGGCCGACGCGCCGTTCTCGCGCCAGCAGGTGGAAGGGGCGGTGGGCGCGGTGATGGCGGCCCTCGAGATCGCCGACGATCGCAACGCCGACTACAGCCGGCTCGCGCAACATCCGCTGCACCTCATCGCCGACAACGCCTGGAACGAAGGCGCGGTGCTCGGCCGGCCGGTGCCGGAATGGCAAAAATTACAGCTTGAGAAACTCAGAGGCATCGCCAGCGTCAACGGCGCCCATGTAGGCGAAGGCTTCGGTGCCGACGCGATGGGCCATCCGCTCGATGCGGTGGTCTGGATCGCCGATCACCTCGCGTCACGCGGCTTCAGCTTGTTGCGCCGGGATGTCGTGATTACCGGCAGCATCGTCACTTCGAAGCGCGTGAAGGCGGGCGACGTGGTGCGCTTCGAGCTCGAGAACCTCGGCGGCGTCGAGCTACGAATCGAATAAGGCGAGCAAGCGCCGTACCCGCGTCGGACCTTTCCTGACACACCTGAAGGGCTATCGACCATAGGCCGCCAGCACTTCACACTCCTCGCGCCCCTAAACGAGCGAGGAGTGAGCGAACGTGGCGACGTATCAGTTCAGTGCGCTGTCCGATGGCCAAGCGATCAGTTTCAACCCCGACACCGACGTTCTCAACTTCGACCAAACCACCATCGCCGCCGCCGATGTAGGCGCCGCGACGGAAGGGGCGAACCTGCGCATCAGCGTAGGCGACAAGGACGTTCTCCTTACGAACGTCAGCCTGCCTCAGATCGCGGTGACCAACCTCACCTTCGCCGACGGCAGTGACTTCCTCGTCGGCGACAACACCACCGGCACTTCGAACGACGATCTTGCAAACAGCCTCACCGGTACGGCGGGACGCGATCATCTGGAAGGTCTCGGCGGCAACGACACGCTGAACGGCGGCGCGGGCAACGACGTCTACGTCGTCAATCCGGGCGACGTGATCCAGGACAGCGGCGGCATCGACACCATTTTCGCGAGCGCGAGCTTCGCCCTTCCATCGGCAATCGAGAACATCACCTACCTCGGCACGGCGAATACGCAGAGCTCCGGCAACAGCTTCGCCAACGTCATGATCGGCAACAGCGGGATGAACTATCTCGACGGCCGTGATGGCA
>DASXKY010000010.1:0-5859 GCA_036496555.1 Burkholderiales bacterium
CGCCGGCGGCGAGCAGCGCGAGCGCTCCCTTGAACGCCTCGAATACCGCGACCGCGCGCAGCCCTTCGCGGAGCGGGTTGCCGCTTTTCAAGCGGCGGCGCAGCGGTAGACGGCGAGGCTGCCCAGAAGATTGGGCATCACGGTGACGGCGCGGCCTTCGTGCAGCACCAGGCGCTCGCGGATGTGGATGCCGATGCGCCGGCAGAGGTCCTCGAAGTCGGTGACCGTGCAGTGGTGCAGGTTCGGCGTCTCGTACCACTCGTAGGGCAGCGTCTCCGACACCGGCATGCGCCCTGCGAGCACTTGCAGCCGCGCGCTCCAATGCCCGAAGTTCGGGAAGCTGACGATCGCCTCGCGTCCCACGCGCAGCATCTCGCGCAGGAGCGCTTCCTGGTGGCGCATCGCCTGCAGCGTCTGCGACAGGATCACGCTGTCGAACGAGCCGTCGGCGAAGAGCGAGAGCCCGCTCTCGAGGTCGGCCTGGATGACGTTGACATCGTTCGCGACGCAAGCGAGCACGCGCTCGTCCTCGATCTCGACGCCATAGCCGGGCGCCTGGCGCGCGTTCCACAGGTAGCGCAGCAGCGCGCCGTCGCCGCAGCCCAGGTCGAGCACGCGCGAGCCGGGCGCCACCCACTGCGCGATGGCGGCGAGGTCGGGGCGCGCGGCGAGGAGCGCATGTTCCTGCGCGGTCACAGGTCGATGCTCGCGAAGTACGCGCGCAGCGCGTTGTGATAGCGCGGGTCCTCGAGGAGGAACGCGTCGTGGCCGCCCGGCGCGTCGATCTCGAGGTAGGAGACGATCTTGCGCTGGTCGAGCAGGGCCTTCACCATCTCGCGCGAGCGCGCCGGCGTGAAGCGCCAGTCGGACCTGAAGGACACGACGAGGAACGCCGCCTCGGCGCGCGCCATGGCCGCCGACAGGTCGCCGCCGAAGTCGGCCGCCGGATCGAAGTAGTCGAGTGCCTTGGTGATGCGCAGATAGGTGTTGGCGTCGAAGTAGGTCGAGAACTTGTCGCCCTGGTAGCGCAGGTAGGACTCGACCTCGAAGTCGGTGTCGAAGTCGAAGCCGAGCGCGCCGCGACGCAGCAAGCGGCCGAACTTCTCCGTCATCGCGTCGCCCGACAGGTAGGTGATGTGGCCGATCATGCGCGCGATGCGCAGGCCGCGCACCGGCACCACGCCTTTTTCGTAGTAGTGGCCGCCGTGGAAATCCGGGTCGGTCATGATCGCCTGGCGCGCCACCTCGTTGAAGGCGATGTTCTGCGGCGTGAGCTTGGGCGCGGACGCCACCACGATCGAGTGGCGTACCCGGTGCGGATACGACAGCGCCCACTGCATCGCCTGCATCGCGCCGAGGGAGCCGCCGATCACCGCGGCGAAACGCTCGATGCCCAGGCGGTCGGCGAGCCGCGCCTGCGCTTCGACCCAGTCTTCCACCGTGACGACCGGAAAGTCCGCGCCCCACGGTTTGCCCGTCGCCGGATTGGCGGAGGCGGGGCCGGTCGAGCCGAAGCAGCTGCCGAGGTAGTTCGAGCCGACGACGAAGAAGCGCCGCGTATCGAGCGGCTTGCCCGGGCCGACGAGGTTGTCCCACCAACCTACGTTGCCCGGATCTTCCTGATAAAAGCCGGCGACGTGGTGCGAGGCGTTCAGCGCATGGCACACCAGCACTGCGTTGGTCTTCGCCGCGTTCAGCTCGCCATAGGTCTCGTAGGCGAGGTCGTAGGCCGGCAGGGTCGCGCCCGAGCGCAGCTTGATCGGCGCGCCGAAATGCGCCATCTGCGCGGTGACTGCGCCAACGGAGGTTGGATCGTGAGGAGCGTTCATCTCTTTAGCGGTATTTGTTAGGCGCCCGCAAGCTGACTTCAAATCGGCGCGCTGCGGATTATAGCGAGGTTCCGGCGGCTTTCGCCTCGATGAGGCCGTCGATCTGGCCGTCGCTGAAGCCGACCTCCTTCAGCACCTCGCGCGTGTGCTCGCCGAGGCGCGGCGCGTGGCGGCGGTATTCGGGCGAGGACTCGGACCACTCCGAGGGGACGCCGAGCGCCTTGATGCGCCCCTCGCTCGGGTGCTCGACGCTGCGCAGGTAGCCGATGGCGGCAAGGTGCGGGTCGGCGACGATGTCGTCGAGGCTGTTCATGCGCTGCACCGGGATGTCGCCGGTCTCGAGCGCCGCGATCCACTCGGCGGTCGGGCGCTTCTCCATTTCCTCGGCGACGAACGCGTACGCGGTGCCGTAGCTGCGGCTGCGCGCTTCCTGGGTCGCGTATTTCGGATCCTTCATCATCTCCGGCCTGCCGACGATGTCGAGGAACGCCTTCCACTGCTTGTCGTTGTAGATGAGCGCGCAGACGTAGCCGTCCTTCGTCTGGTAGGGCCGCCGGTCGGGCGCCAGGATGCGGTGGTACCCGGGGTCGCCGTGCTGCGGCTCGAACGTGTAGCCACCCAGGTGGTCGCCGAGGATCATCTGCAGGAGGTGCTCGAACATCGGCACGTCGACGCGCTGCCCCTTGCCGGTCTTCTCGCGGTAGTAGAGTGCGGCGCTCACCGCGCTCGCCACCTGCTGGCCGACCGAGCGGTCGGCGACGATCATCGGTGCGTAGCGCGGCTCCGCCGCTCCTTGTTTCTTGAGCAGCCAGGGAATGCCGGCGGCGCCCTGGATCATGTCGTCGTAGGCGGCCTTCGCGGCGTAAGGGCCCCGCTGGCTGAAGCCGAAGCAGCCGACATAGATGATCCGCGGGCTCACCTTCTTCACTTCTTCATAGGAGAGCTTCAGTCGCCCCATCGCCTGCGGGCGGATGTTGTAGACGAGGACGTCTGCGGTCTTGGCGATCGCCAGGCAGCCCTCCAGGGCGGCCGCATTCTTCAGATCGAGCGCCACCGAGCGCTTGTTGCGGTTGGTGTTGAGATAGATGCTGCCCATGCCGGGGTGCCTGGCCGGCCAGGCGTGGCGCATCACGTCGCCCTCCAGGGGCTCCACCTTGATCACGTCGGCGCCGAAGTCGCCCAGGATCTGCGTGGCGAACGGTCCCATCACTACCGTGGTGAGGTCGAGGACGCGAATGCCGGTGAGCGGGCCGCTCATCAGGCGTTTAGCCGGCCAAGCAGCTCCCGCGTCTTGACCGGATCGCTCGCGCGCAGCACGCGCTGCGCGAGCGCCTGCACCTCGGCGAGGTTGGTGCGCAGGATGCGCTCCTTGATGGCGAGGAGCTGCGACGGGTGCATCGAGAAGTTGCGCAGGCCGAGGCCGAGCAGCAGCCGCGTGAGCTGCAGGTCGCCCGCCATCTCGCCGCACACGGCGACCGGCGTGCCGCCGCGCGTCGCGGTCTGGATGGTGCCGGCGACGAGCGTCAGCACCGCCGGGTGCAGCGGATCGTAGAGGTGCGCCACCGCGTCGTCGGTGCGGTCGATGGCGAGCGTGTACTGGATCAGGTCGTTGGTGCCGATCGACAGGAAATCGAGCCGCTTCATGAAGATCGGCAGCGCGAGCGCCGCCGCCGGGATCTCGATCATGCCGCCGATCTCGATGGCGCGATCGTAGGGCTGGCCCTTGTCGTCGAGCTGCTGCTTCGCCTGGCGGATCAGCGCGAGCGTCTGCTCGATCTCGTGCACGTGGGCGAGCATCGGCAGCAGGATCTTCACCTTGCCGTGGTGCGAGGCGCGCAGGATGGCGCGCAGCTGGGTGAGGAATATCTGCGGCTCGGCGAGGCAGAAGCGGATCGCGCGCAGCCCCATCGCCGGGTTGGGCATGGTGGCGTGCTCGTTGCCGTCGCCGTTGAGGGCCTTGTCGGCGCCGAGATCGAGCGTGCGCAGCACCACCGGCCGGCCCTGCATCGCCTGCGCCACGTCGCGGTAAGCGGTGAACTGCTCGTCCTCGTCGGGCAGTCCCTCGCGGTTGAGGAACAGGAACTCGGTGCGGAACAGGCCGACGCCCTGTGCGCCCGCCTCGAGCACCTGCGGCATGTCCTGCGGCAGCTCGATGTTTGCGTAGAGCTCGATCGGCGTGCCGTCGATGGTCGCCGCCGGGGTCGATTTCAGCCGCTTCAGGCGCTGGCGCTCGAGGCCGAGCTGCGACTCGCGCAGGCGGTACTCGGCGAGCACCAGAGGGTCGGGGTTGACGATCAGCACGCCGTGCTGGCCGTCGACGATCAGCGTCTCGCCCTCGCTGATTACGTGGCGTGCATGGTGCAGGCCGACGATCGCCGGGATACCGAGCGAGCGCGCCACGATGGCGGTGTGCGAGGTGACGCCGCCGACATCGGTGACGAAGCCGCCGAAGCGGTGCTTCTTGAAGATCAGCATGTCGGCGGGCGAAAGGTCGTGCGCCACCACGACCAGCTCCTTCTCCTCCGACAGCGCCGGCTCCGGCGGCCGGCTGCCGCCCATCATCTCCTTCAGCACCCGCTCGACCGCCTGCTGCACGTCGGCCTTGCGCTCGCGCAGGTAGGGGTCGTCGATCTCGTCGAAGCGGTCGGTGAGCTTCTCCATCTGCTGCACCAGCGCCCACTCGGCGTTGCAGCGGCGGCTGCGGATCAGCTCGCGCGGCGTCTGCGCGATCGCCGAGTCGTCGAGGATCATGCGGTGCAGGTCGAGGAAGGCCTCGAACTCGGCGGGCGAGCCCGCCGGGATGTGCGCCTTCAGATCGGACAGCTCCTCGCGCGCGGCGCGCAGCGCCTTGTCGAAGCGCGAGATCTCGGTCTCGATCTCGGGCGTCTCGATCTCGTAGTGCGCGACTTCCAGCCGCGCGGTCGAGACGAGGTGCGCCTGGCCGATCGTGATGCCGGTCGAGACCGCGTGCCCGTGGAGGACGAAGTTCATCGGGGCTCGCTCCTCTCCCTACTCCCCTTCGCCGAACCTGTCCTGGATCAGCTTGAGGATCGCGGCGAGCGCGGCTTGGGCGTCCTGGCCCTCGGCCTCGACCTTCACCGTGCTGCCGATACCGGCGGCGAGCATCATCACGCCCATGATGCTCTTGGCGTTGACGCGACGGCCGCTGCGCGAGAGCCAGATCTCGGACTCGAAGCTGCCGGCAAGCTGCGTCAGCTTGGCCGAGGCGCGCGCGTGCAGGCCCAGCTTGTTGACGATCTCGGCGTCGGCGCTAGGCATCGAGACACCGATCGGTGTTCATGTGGACCAGGCCTTCCGCGCCACCGGAAAGCGCGCGCTTGACGGCTGCGCTCAGGTTGCCGTTGCGGCCGGTGAGCACGCGCAGCAGCATCGGCAGCGACAGACCGGAGACGCCCTCGACGTGGCCGTTGTCGAGCAGGCGCGAAATGGCGTTGCCCGGCGTCGCGCCGAAGATGTCGGTGAGGATCAGCACGCCGTCGCCCTGGTCGAGGCCGTCGAGGAGCTCGCGCGCGTGCAGCGTGATGTCCTCGGGGTCGTCGTGGCGTGAGACGCCGAGCGTGGCGACGAGCGGCGGCACGCCGCCGAGGATCTGGCCCGCGCTCGACAGCAGCGACTCGCCGATCGTGCCGTGGGTGACGATCAGCACGCCGATCATGCGAGCTTCCTCTCGAGCGCGTCGAGGAACATGCCGGGCACGTCGAAGCCGGTCTGGTCGGTGATCTCGCGGAAGCAGGTCGGGCTGGTGACGTTCACCTCGGTCAGCCAATCGCCGATGACGTCGAGGCCCACCAGCAGCAAGCCTCTTTTTGAAAGAATCGGTCCCAGCTCGGCGGCGATTTCACGATGCCGCGCGGTCACCGGCTGCGCCACGCCGCGCGCGCCGGCGGCGAGGTTGCCGCGCGACTCGCCTGCCTTCGGGATGCGCGCGAGACAGTGCGGCACCAGCTTGCCGTCGATCAGCAGCACGCGCTTGTCGCCGTCCTTGATCTCGGGGATGTACTTCTGCGCC
>DASXKY010000011.1:0-5181 GCA_036496555.1 Burkholderiales bacterium
CTCGCGCAGGACGACGCGCAGGCGGAGGTGTTCGGCGTGCACGATGTGCTCGACGCGCTGCTCGAGTTCCCCTCGGCGCGCCCGCGCATCGGCGACTTCGTCTCCGCGCTGGGGCGCATGCAGCCGCGGCTCTATTCGCTCGCTTCCTCGCAGCGCCTGCACTCGGGGCAGGCGCACCTCACGGTCGGCGTCCTGCGCTACGAGAGGAACGACCGCACCTACCAGGGTACCGGCTCGAGCTTCCTCGCCGAGCACCTGCGCGCGGGACGCCCGCTTTCGGTTTTCGTGCAGCGCTCGCACGGCTTTCGCCTGCCGGCCGACCCGGCGGCGCCGGTGATCATGATCGGCCCGGGCACCGGCATCGCGCCGTTCCGCGCTTTCCTGCAGGAGCGCGCCGCGGCCGGCGCGCCGGGCCGCAACTGGCTGTTCTTCGGCAACCAGCGCCGCGAGGCCGACTTCCTCTATCGCGAGGAGCTGGAGGCGCTCGCGGAGAAGCGCGTGCTCAGCCGCATGGACCTCGCGTTCTCGCGCGACCAGACGAGCAAGGTCTACGTCCAGCACAAGATGCTGGAGGCGGCCGACGAGCTGTGGCGCTGGATCGCCAACGGCGCCTGCCTCTACGTCTGCGGCGACGCGAAGCGCATGGCCGGCGACGTCGACCTGGCGCTGCAGCAGATCGCGGTCGCGCAGGGCGGGATGGACGCCGCCGCAGCGAAGCGGTACCTGGCCGGGCTGGCGCGCGCTGGCCGTTACCAGCGCGACGTCTACTAGCGCAGTCCTTCTTCCTTCATCCGCGCGTAGGCTTCCTGCAACTGCGCTTCCTGCTCCGCCGTAAGGCGGTCTTTGGGGCGCGCAGGCTGCTGTCCGTAGCGCTGCGGCTGGCCATGTGCTCCGGCGGGCCGGCGTTGCGGCTGTCCATGTCCGCGATGCTGCGGTTGCGACTGTCCATTCCCGCGGTGCTGCGGTTGCTGCGGCGCCCGTTGCTGCGGCCGCGGCTGTCCCTGGCCCCGCTGCGGCGGGCGTTGCGGGCCTCGCGACTGGCGTTGCTGGCCGCGCTGCCCACGCTGCTGTTGCGGCTGCGACGACGGACGCGAGCTCCTGTGTCCCGGCTCGAAGCCTTCGATGACGCGGCTGGTGACTTCACGCGCCATCAGGCGCTCGATCGCCGCCATCAGTGGACGGTCCTCATGGCACACCAGCGACACGGCCTCGCCCTCGGCGCCGGCACGGCCGGTGCGGCCGATGCGGTGCACGTAATCCTCGGCGACGTGCGGCAGGTCGTAGTTCACGACGTGCGGCAGCGCCTCGATGTCGATGCCGCGGGCGGCGATGTCGGTCGCTACCAGTATGCGCAGTTCGTTTTCCTTGAAGCGCTTGAGCGCCCGATTGCGGGCGTTCTGGCTTTTGTTGCCGTGGATCGCGTCGGCCTCGATGCCGCTCTTGTCGAGCTGGTCGGCGAGGCGGTTGGCGCCGTGCTTGGTCTTGCAGAACACCAGCACCTGGCGCCAGTCGTTGGTCTTGACGAGGTGGGCGAGCAGTTCGCGCTTGCGGTCGTGGTCGACCGGGTGCTGCACCTGCGCGACCAGCTCGGCAGGGGTGTTGCGCCGCGCGACCTCGACGGTCTGCGGGCTCTTCATGAACGAGCTCGCCAGCTTGCGGATCTCTTCCGGGAAAGTGGCCGAGAACAGCAGGTTCTGCCGCGTCGAGGGCAGCAGCGCGAGGATCTTGCGGATGTCGTGGATGAAGCCCATGTCCAGCATGCGGTCGGCCTCGTCCAGCACCAGGATCTCGACCTGCTTCAGGTCGACGGTCCTCTGCTGCACGTGGTCGAGCAGGCGGCCCGGGGTGGCAACGACGATGTCGACGCCGCGGCGCAGCGCATCGACCTGCGGCTGCATGCCGACGCCGCCGTAGACGCACGTCGACTTCACTTTGGCGTGCTTGCCGTACGTGCGCACGCTTTCCTCGACCTGGAGCGCGAGCTCGCGGGTCGGGGTGACGATCAGGACGCGGACTTTCTTCGCGGTGGAAGGTTTCTGCGCAAGAAGCTGAAGGATCGGCAGCGTGAAGCCGGCAGTCTTGCCGGTCCCGGTCTGCGCGGCGCCGAGGAGGTCCTTGCCGGCGAGCACTACGGGGATGGCTTGCGCCTGGATCGGGGTGGGAACGGTATAGCCCTGCTCGGCGACAGCGCGGAGCAGCTCGGCCGAAAGGCCGAGTGAATCGAAAGACGTACTAATGGATTTCTCCTGAGATCGGCCTGGGAAGGCTTCGCCTTCGACCGGTTCAGGCAGACACTTTTTTCGCTTGTTATTCGGCAGCCCAGGATGAGCTGCTACAACAGACTGAGACGCTAACCGGAAATGTGCGTAACAGAAGCTTGAAACGCATTATACACGAGCCGGCGCGGCGCGTTCGGTGAGGAACTGCGAGAGCGCCTCGCCGGTATGGCCGTTTTTCATCTTCTCCGGCGGGCCGGCGAAGACGACGCGACCGCCGCCGCCGCCGCCCTCGGGCCCCAGGTCGACGATCCAGTCGGCTTCGGCGATGACGTCGAGGTTGTGCTCGATGACGAGCACCGTGTTGCCGGCGTCGACCAGTCGATGCAGCACGCGGATCAGCTTCTCGACGTCGGCCATGTGCAGGCCCACCGTTGGCTCGTCCAGCACGTAAAAGGTAGAAGAAGAATTTACTTTGGATAATTCATAAACCAGCTTGATGCGCTGGGCTTCTCCGCCGGACAGTGTCGGGCTCTGCTGGCCGAGCGTCAGGTAGCCGAGGCCGACGTCCTGCAGCAGGCGCAGGCAGCGATGGATCGACGGGTGGGCGGCGAAGAATTCGACCGCCTCGTCGACGCTCATCGCCAGCACCTCGCCGATTGTCTTTCCGCGCAGGCGCACCGACAGTGTTTCGGGGTTGAAGCGCGCGCCGCGGCACGCTTCGCAGGTGATGCTGACGTCGGGCAGGAAGGACATCTCGATCTTCTTCATGCCCTGGCCTTGGCATTCCTCGCAGCGGCCGCCCTTCGTGTTGAAGGAGAAGCGGCTTGCGCTCCAGCCGCGCACGCGTGACTCGCTGGTGTCGGCGAACAGGCGCCGGATCGCGTCCCAGAAACCGACGTAGGTCGCCGGGCACGAGCGTGGCGTCTTGCCGATCGGCGTCTGGTCGACCTCCAGCACTCGCTCCACCCGTTGGCGATGCTTGATCGCTTTGCAGCCCACAACGGATTTGCTTGCCAACGATGAAAAAAGAACGTCCCTGGCAAGCGTCGATTTGCCGGAACCGGACACGCCGGTAACGGCGATCAGCCGCCCGAGCGGCAGCCGCACGTCGACGTTCTTCAGGTTGTGCAGCCTGGCCTTCTCGATCTCGAGGGAAGGTAAGTCTTTGGCGACCTGCCGCCGTGGCTGCAAGGGATGGCGCAGCGGATCCTTGAGGAAGCGCCCGGTGATCGATGAGGGGTTCTTCGCCAGTTCCTCGGCATCGCCCTCGGCGACCACCTCGCCGCCGAGCCTGCCGGCGCCGGGGCCGAGGTCGATGACGTGGTGCGCGCGGCGGATGGTGTCCTCGTCGTGCTCGACCACCACCAGCGAGTTGCCCTTCGCCTCGAGCCGGTCGAGCACGTCGAGCAGGATGCGGTTGTCGCGGTGGTGCAGGCCGATGGTTGGCTCGTCGAGGATGTAGCAGACCCCGCGCAGGTTGGAGCCGAGCTGCGCCGCGAGGCGGATGCGCTGCGCCTCGCCGCCGGAAAGCGTCGGCGCCGAGCGGTCGAGCGTCAGGTAGCCGAGGCCGACTTCCTCGAGGAAGCCGAGGCGCGACTTCAGCTCGGCCACGATGTCGCGGGCGATTTCGGCTTCTCTGCCGTTTGTCTTTATCTTCGAAAACAAACTGCGCAGAGCTTCAATCGGCTCACCCGCATATTGCGCGATGTTCTTGTCGCGCCAGCGGACCGCGAGGGCCTCGGGGTTGAGGCGCGCGCCCTGGCACGCCTCGCACGCCTGGTCGACCTCGAGCCATTCGATCCACGAGTCCAGCACGTTGTCCTCGGCGCCGGTGCGCGCGCGCTCGTCGGACCAGTCGACCTCGTCGATGTTGAGGCCGGTGCCGTAGCACTTGGCGCACCAGCCGTGCTTCGAGTTGTAGGAGAACAGGCGCGGGTCGAGCTCGGCGAAGCTGCGGCCGCAGGAGCGGCAGGCGCGCTTGGTGGAAAACACCTGGATCCGCTTCCCGGTCTGGACATGCACCACGCCCTTGCCGAACTCGAGCGCTTTCGCGAGCCGTTCCCTCAGGGCTTTTTCTTCCTTGGGAACCACCTTGACGTAGCCGACCGGCAGCTCGATGGTGTGCTCCTTGAAGCGGTCGATGCGCGGGAAGGGACGCACCGGCAGCAGCTTGCCGTCGACCCGCAGCTGCTTGTAGCCCTTGTCCGAGGCCCACTTCGCGAGGTCGGTGTAGACGCCTTTGCGGTTCATCACCAGTGGGGCGAGCATCACGACCGTCTCGCCGCGGTATTCGCGCATCAGCCGCGCGACGATCGCGTCCTCGCTCTGCGGCTCGATCGGCACGTCGCAGTCGGGGCAGTATTGGGTGCCCAGTTTCACGAACATCAGCCGCAGGAAGTGATGCACCTCGGTCAGCGTGCCGACGGTCGACTTGCGCCCGCCGCGGCTGGTGCGCTGCTCGATCGCCACGGTCGGCGGAATACCGAAAATCGCGTCGACGTCTGGCCGCGACGCCGCCTGTACGAACTGCCGCGCGTAGGCGTTCAGTGATTCGAGATAGCGTCGCTGGCCTTCGGCGAAAAGGATGTCGAAGGCGAGGGTGCTTTTGCCGGAACCGCTGACGCCGGTGACGACCACGAATTGGTTGCGTGGGATTTCGACACTCAGGTTTTTGAGATTATGTTCGCGCGCGCCCTGAATCACGATGGATTCGTCCCCGCTGTCTGGAGTAATGGCCACCATGGAGACTATTCTGGATGAATGGGTGGAAGGCAAGTTAGGGAACGCGAACATCGAACGTCCAACTCCAACATCGCTGCCTAAAATCCAAAGCGCCGGACGGCGGCGCACGCCGTTGACTCTCGCGGCGGTTTGAAACGACAACAGGGAGGCCACTAGTCCTTGTAATCCATGGGGATTTGGCCTAGTCTTGCAATCAACTAAACAACTTATGATATCCCTG
>DASXKY010000012.1:0-12976 GCA_036496555.1 Burkholderiales bacterium
TCGAACGCGCAGCCGGCGTGGTCGCTATGCTCGTGCGTGACGAGGATGCCCTGCAAATCCGACGGCGCGAGGCCGAGGCGCGCGAGCCGCTTCTCGGTGTCGCGCAGGTTGAGGCCGCAGTCGATGAGAACGCGCGTCGCGCCCGCTTCGGCGATCAGGCAGTTGCCGCTGCTGCCGCTGGCGAGGGAGGCGAAGCGCAGGATTACTTGAGCTGGTCGTGCAGCAGCGTGAGGATGCGCTGCGTGGTCTTGGTGTTTTCCGTGGCGCCGTCCTTGTTGAGCACCTGGACCTGGCTCACGTCGACCTTCGGCTGGGCGGCGTCGCCGGACTGGCTGACGAGGACGCGATACTGCTCGGGCTTGAGCTTCGACTCGCCGCCGAAGAGCTTGGAGAAGAAACCGCGGTCGCGGTCCTTCATCGCCATTTCGCTCTCCGGGTCGGCGTAGCGGACGTAGTAGAGGCCCTTCTGCCGGTCGCGGTCCTCGACGGTGAAGCCGACGCGGTCGAGGGCAAGGCCGACGCGGCGCCAGGCGCGGTCGAACGGCTCGTTCACCTGCAGCAGCTCAGCTCCGTCGATTCCCTTGCGGATCTCGGCGCGCTGCGCCTGCGCCGCCGGGGTCGAGGCGAGGTCCTTCGCGCGCTCGGTCTGCGCGCCGAGGCGGACCATCAGCCGGCGCAGGAACTCGGCCTCGAGGCCCGGGTCGGGCTCGCGCGGCGTCCAGATGGTCTGCGAGTTCTCGCCGGCGACGCCGCGCGGCGAGGTATACACCTCGTTCATGCCGCGGTGGCTGATGAAGATCTCGCTGCCGTTGCCGTCGGCGGTGCGCTCGAGCCGCGTGCGGAACTTGTCGCGCTCGGAAGTCGAGTAGACCTGGTCGAGGAGGCTGCCGAGGCCCTCGCGCAGGAAGCCCTGCGGCACCTTGGCGCGGTTCTCGGCCCAGTCGGTCTCCATCACGCCGACCTCGGCCACCTCGGTCTTGATGAGAAAGCCGTTCACCTGCCAGAAATCCTTGATGATCGGCCACAGCTGCTCCGGCTTCTGGTTCGCCACCACCAGCCAGCGCTCGGAGCCGGCGCGCTCGACGCGCATGTTGTCGACCGACGGCAGCACGGAGCTGTTGCCGACCTTTGCCTGTTCCTTGCGCTCGGCCTGGAAGCCGGACAGCGTCGCCGAGGACTTGCCGGTCTCGGGCACCACGAAGCGGTTGTCGCGCGCCGGCGTGGTGAGGTCGGGCGGCACCTCGAGCGGCGGCATCGACTTGCCCTGCGACTTGTAGTCGACCTTGGAGCTCAGCGCGTCGTCGAACGAGCAGCCGGCGAGGGACAGCACGGCTGCGGCGGCCGCGAGCCGCTTTTTCAAGCGCGGCCCTCGACGACCCGCAGGCCCGGCGGCGCGATGCCGGCCTCGTGCAGCGCCTCGCGCACCGCCGCTTTCGACTTCTCGGACAGCGGCACGAGCGGCAGGCGCAGCCCGTTCTCGATCAGGCCCATCTCGGACATCGCCCACTTCACCGGCGCGGGGCTGGTCTCGATGAACAGGCGCTGGTGCAGCATCAGCAGCTTGAGGTTGATCTCGCGCGCGTTCTTCACGTCGCCCACCAGCGCCGCGGCGCACATCTGGTGCATCAGCTTCGGCGCGACGTTGGCGGTGACGGAGATGACGCCGTGGCCGCCGAGCAGGATCAGCGCAGCCGAGGTGACGTCCTCGCCGCTGTAGATGGCGAAGTTGCGCGGCATGCGGCGGATCAGGTCGGTGCCGCGCTCGATGTTCGCGCTGGCGTCCTTGATGCCGATGATGCCGGGCACCTCGGACAAGCGCAGCACGGTGTCGTTCTGCATGTCGGCGACGGTGCGCACCGGCACGTTGTAGAGGATCATCGGCAGGTCGACCGTCTCCGCAATCTTGCGGAAGTGGCGGTACATCCCTTCCTGCGTCGGCTTGTTGTAGTACGGCACCACCGACAGCGACGCGGTGGCGCCCGCCTTCTTGGCCGACTCGCTGAGCTCGATCGCTTCGGCGGTCGAGTTGCCGCCGGTGCCGGCGATGACGGGAATGCGGCCCTTGGAATGCTGGACCGCGATGCGGATCAGCTCCTTGTGCTCGTCGAAGTCGACGGTGGGCGATTCGCCGGTGGTGCCGACGACCACGATGCCGTCGGTGCCTTCGGACACATGCCAATCGATGAGCTTGCGGAACGCCACCAGGTCGAGGGCGCCGTCTTCTTTCATCGGCGTGACGATTGCTACGAGGCTGCCGGTAATCATGGCGCGATTCTAACCTTTTCAGCCTCGCCCCGCAGAGCGCAAAGCCTTTGAATGACCGCCGTTTTCGGCCTTTCCACCCTTCCCTGCTCGAAGCCCGCGACGGCGAGCTCGCCGAACGCTTGCAGCAGTTCGCCGGGCCGCAGCAGGAACTGCGGATTGGAGGGCCTGCCGAATTTTTCGTTGCCGGACATGAAAGTCTCGTAGATCAGCACGCCTCCCTCGGCCAGCGATTCGACCAGATGCGGAAACAAGGGGCGATGCAGGTAATTCGTAACGATCACGGCGCCGAAGCGTTGACCGGCGAAGGGCCACGCGCCGCCGCCCTCCAGATCGGCTTTCACGAACCTGATGCCGCCCGGCAGCGCCCGGTCGTCGCGGTCCACCGCCACTACTTCCAAATTTTTTTCGCGGAAAAACCGGGCGTGCCGCCCCGTCCCGCAGGCAACATCCAGCACCGGTCCCCGCTCGACGAGCGGCGCCCAGCGCACGACCCAGTCTGATGGAAGGTCAGGCAAAGTTGGGAGCCTTCCTATATTGTTGCATCCTAGCTAGAACAATAAATCGCCGCTGCTGCTGGAGGGAATCATGGACAACCGTCCGCGCGTACTGATTGTCGACGACTCCAAGGTCGTGCGCAGCTCGCTCGCCAAGGTCATCCGCGCCTCGTTCGACGTGCGCGAGGAAGGCGACGGCGAGGCGGGCTGGACCGCCATCGAGGGCGACCCGACCATCGTCGCCGTGATCTCGGACCTCGGCATGCCCAAGCTCGACGGCATGGGGCTGCTCGCGCGCATCCGCAACTCGCCGCAGCCGCGCGTCCGCGAGTTGCCCTTCCTGGTGATCTCCGGCAACGAGGACGACGACACCCGGGAGAAGGCGCGCGCCGGCGGCGCGAACGACTTCATCTCGAAATCGACGCGCGGCGCTGAAGCGATCGCGCGCATCGACAACCTGCTGCGCCTCGTCAAGGCGAAGCACGACCTCGAGGCGAGCTCGAGCGCGCTCAAGGTCTCGGACGACGAGTCGATGTGGGACGCGCTCACCGGCGCGTTCACCTCCGCCTACCTGACGACCGAGGGCGGCAAGCACTTTGCGCACGCCAAGCGCCACGGCGGCGGGCTGTCGGCGGTGAACTTCCGCATCGACAACTACGCCGAGGTCGAAGGCAAGGTCGGCAAGGATCCCGCCGGAGCGCTCCTCAAGAACATCGCCAAGCTGGTGCAGGGCACGCTGCGCGCCGAGGACACGATGGGCCGCATGGGGCCCGCCCTCTTCACCGTGCTGCTGCCGACCACCGCCGCCGAGCAGGCGATAGTGTTCGCGCGCCGCCTGCGCGAGCGGCTGGACAGCGCGCGCATCACGCATGCCGGCGAGCAGATCCGCATCCGCACGAGCTTCGGCGTCTCCGCGATGGGCCACGACAATCCCGGCTCGATCGAAGACCTGCTGAAGGTCGCCGGCGAGCGCCTGGAAAAAGCGGCGGCAAAGAGCGAGGAGCAGCGCGCCGCGGCGCCGTTCGACTTTGGCGCCACGCTGCAGCGCGCGACCGGCAACGACGTCGAGCTGGCGATCAAGATGCTCGACAAAGCGGCGGTAGACCGCGCCTCCGAGGTGCTCGACAAGCTCGGGCCGCTGGTCAAGACGACCTGCGCCCGCGTCGGCATCGACCTGCAGGAATTCCTCTTCCTCCTGCAGTCGAAGCCGTAGGCGCTAGAAACCGATCGTCAGGCCAATACTCGCGACCGGGTAGTACTGGAACTTCTTCAGCTTGTCCTCGACGCGCGCCTGCTCGGCCGCGACGTCGCTTTGCGCCTGCGAGCACTGCGCTGCCGAGGCGGCCGGCCCGCAGACAACGTTCAGATTGACCTTCGGCGAGCCCTGGAACATCACGCCGAGGTCGAAGTAGAAGTTCACGCCCCTGGTCCACACGTTGCCGTAGCCGACGCCGAGATAGCCCGCCGCGCTGTTTCCCGGCTTCACCGTGCCGGTGACGCTGCCGATCTCGCTAGAGCTGTACGGCCTGCCGTTGATCGTGAACATGCCGCCGGTCGGCTGGCCGGTCAGATCGATCTTGTTGCTGTTCGGCACGATGCCGCCCGTGATGCGGAACGGCCCGATCGGGCTCCAGTCGAGCAGGAAGTTCGCGTTGGCGAGCTTGAGCTTCGCGTCGTAATGGATGTCGCTCGAGTCCACGTGCGTGTTGAGCGTCCCGCCCGCGACGCCGATGCGTCCGCCCAGCGTCGGCGCGATCTCCCAGCCGAAATCCGCGCCCACGCCGGTGGTCCCGATCTTCAGCCCGGCGCCCGCTGCCTGCGCCGCACCCGCCGCCGCCAGCAGCGCCACCGCCAACACCGATTTGCCGTATCCCATTTTCATCGCCCTTTTGGAGAGAACCGCGCGCATAGACTCTCACATCCTCCTTATTACGCCAACGCCTACCCTCGCTGCCTATCGTTGTAATTCCTTCCTAGGAAGGAGAACTAGCGCTTGGCGAGCTTGCTCTCCATGTCGGCGATCTGCTTGTTCTTTGCTTCGATCTGGCTCCGCAGGTCCACGACCCGCTTCTCCAGATCGGCGACCTTTGCTTGCGTCGTCTGAATCTCGCGATCAAGCGCCGCGATGCTATTTCCTGGCGCTGGCGACGCGGCGGGCGCGGGCGTGGTGGCCGGCGCTGGCGCCGCTGGAGCAGCGGCTACCGCAGCCGGCTTGGACGCTACCGCCGCCGGCTTGGCGGCAGGCTTCGGCGCATCGTCCTGCATGTAGAGAAACCAGTAAGCAGCGGCAGCGCCGACAAGCACCAAGCCCGCCACGCCTCCGAGAACCATCGTTCGATTCGCCATCTTTTTGTCTCCCTTTGACACGGCAATTCTAGCTTGGCGCTACCCCTTCCCCCACCACCAGCCATTCTGCCCGAGCACCATCTTCCGGTAATAGTCGGCGTTCGCGAGAGAGGCCCAGACCGCCGCGAAGCCGATGCCGGTTGCGTTAGACGCCGCCGACCAGCCGACAGCCGCCAGGATCACATCGAGAACGAGGAGCGCGATGAAGCCGAGGACGAAGATCGTGATCGCCTTCTTCCACATGCCTTTGGCAAGGTAGTAGATCGGCCCGAGGAAGAACGCAATGACGTTGAAACCCGCAATGGCCTTGCGATCTTCGCGGCTGAGCTCCTTCCGCTTGGGCAGGCTCGGGCCGCCAGCCTTCTGCATCGCCTTGAATCTCTTTTTCCATGTATCGGAGACGTCGAGGCTGTCGATATCGACCTCGCCCGGCACCGCGTCGACGTTCGACCGTGGGGGCGCATACGGATTTGGCGTGCTCATCTTTGTGTTCCTCCCTGTTGCGCGAAATATGGAGGAACGGCAGCGTCCTGCCAAGGAGACCTATCGCCCTATACCTATATAGAGGGCCGAATTGTCTTTTTATCCGGCTGATGGGCCGGAGAGGTCGCGGAGAAGCTGGAGGGCTTCGGGGAAGGTGGCGACGACGTGCGCGGCGCCGGCGTCCTTGAGCCGCTGGCGCGAACGCTCGATGTTCTCGACGCTGGTCCAGAGCGCGACCAGGATCTTCAGTTGCGGGAATTTGCGCTTGAAGCGGCGCGCGACGTAGCTGGCGTGGTTGGCGGCCTGCGGCGGGATGGCGGAGATGAGGAGGACTTTGCAGCCCCGCTTCTCGATCTCCTGCATCGCTTCGTTGGCGAGGAGCGGATGAGGAATCAAGCTCGCGCCTGACTCGGCGGCCAGCGCCATGGCGGCGAGCTGGTCGGCTTCGTCGTGCGCGGCGACCAGGCAGGCCGCGAGCGGCTTGCGTGGCGGCGCCTCCTCCTGCACTTCCTCCACAATCTCGCGCAGGTTGTCGAAGAGGAAGCGCTCGGCGGCGGGATCGAGCGCGCCAGCGTGGCGATCGCGCTCGGCGAGGCCGAGTGCCGGGATCAGGACTTCGCCATAGAAAGCGGCCGCGTCGTGCTCCTCGACGTACTTCTCCGCCAGCTCGGCGGCGTCTTCCTGGTCGAGAGCGACGAGGCGCTGATAGAGTTTCGCCTGTGGCGTGAGGATCGGCTCGACGCCGAGCAGCGTGTTGAGGAACCCTAGCTCCGGCAGGTAGCGCCCCATCACGGCCACTGAAGCGGTGATGGGGGTGGAAAGCAGGAGCCCGATCGGACCCCACAGCCAGGTCCAGAAGAGCGCGCCGAGGATCACTGCCATCGGCGAGAGGCCGGCGCCCTTGCCGTAGAGCCAGGGCTCGAACACATACGCGCACACAGTTTCGATCGCCAGGAACGCACCGACAGTCCACGCGAGCATGGACCAGCCGTCCGAGATGGCGAACGCGAGCAGCGCCGGTATCGCTGCCGCGATCCACACGCCGGCGTACGGGATGAAGCGCAGCAGCATGCCGAGCAGGCCCCACAGCGCGGCGTTCGGCACGCCGATGAAGTACAGCGCGATGGCGAACGGCACGCCGAAGAGCGCGTTCACGACGAGCTGCATGCTGAGGTAGCGATTCACGCGCTGCGCCACCTCGCCCATCGCCTGCGTGGTGACGTTGATGCGCCCTCGCCCGATCGCGCCGATCACCCGCTCGCGCATGCTTTCGCGGTGAACCAGGATCAGGATGGTGAGCAGGACCACGGCGAATGCGGTGCCGAGCGGCTGCGCGATCGGTGCCAGGAAATCGGCGAGCGCCTCGTGCGGACTCGCCGCGGTTTCCTTGACCGGCATCGGCTTTTGCGCCGGCGCCGCCTGCCCTTCGATGTCCTTGATCGCCTCGGCGGCTTTGCCGAGATCGCTCTTGCCGGGCGCGCGCACCGCCTGGATCTTCTTGACGATGTTGTGCCGATACTCCGGCAGCCTCGCGGCGAGCGAAAGCCCCTGGTTCGCCGCCACCACACCCACCGACGCGAGAATCGCGACGCCGGCGAGCACAACCAGCGTCGAGGCGAGCGCGCGGCCGATGAAACGCTCCAGGCGCCGCACCAACGGCGCGAGGAGGAAGCTGAACAGCAGTGCGAGCGCGAGCGGAACCAGGACCTCGCGCGCGAGGGAGAGCACCGCGACGACGACCACGATGATGAACAGCGACCAGCCGCGCGGCCTCGCGGCGCCGGGGAAAGCCGATGCGGGCGCGGCGCTCAGATCAGCTCGAACACCAGCAGCGAGCGCCCGGTGACTTCGTAGGCCTGGCCGAAATCGAAGGGCGCGCCTTCGGGCAGCTCGGGCATGTTGGTGTCGAGGAGAAGCGACCAGCGCTCGCCGTCCGTGGCGGCCGGCAGCGTGAAGTTGACGACGTCCTGCCAGGCATTGAAGACGATCAGCAGCGTCGCCTCCTGCCCGCGCTGGCGGATGCCGCTCTCCTGCGCGCGGCCGTCGAGCAGCATGCCGAAGCAGCGCACGTTGCCGTCCTTCCAATTGTCCTCGCTCATCTCCGCGCCGGTGGCGCTCACCCAAGCGACGTCTTTGACGCCGAGCTCCTCGTTGTAGACGCCGGAGAGGAAGCGCTTGCGCCGCAGGATCGGGTAGCGCTGGCGCAGCCCGGTGAGCCGCTGCACGAAGACGATCATGCGCCGCGAGCGGTCGTCGTCGCTCCAGTGCACCCAGCTGATGTCGTTGTCCTGGCAGTAGGCGTTGTTGTTGCCCTCCTGCGTGCGCGCGAACTCGTCGCCGGCCAGGAGCATCGGCGTACCCTGCGAGAGCAGCAGCGTCGCCAGCATGTTCTTCATCTGCCGCTTGCGCAGGCCGTTGACCGCCTGGTCCTCGGTCGGGCCTTCGACGCCGTGGTTCCACGAGCGGTTGTGCGAGTGGCCGTCGCGGTTGCCCTCACCGTTCGCATCGTTGTGTTTGTCGTTGTAGGTCGCCCAGTCGTTGAGCGTGAAGCCGTCGTGCGCGGTGATGAAATTGACGCTCGCCCACGGTTGCCGGCTGCGGCGCGCGAAGACGTCCGGCGAGCCGCACAGCCGCGGCGCCAAGTCCGCCGGCCTCGCCTCTCCGCGCCAGTAGTCGCGCACGGTATCGCGGAACTTGTCGTTCCACTCCGCCCAGCCCGGCGGGAAGCCGCCGACCTGGTAGCCGCCGGGCCCGCAATCCCAGGGCTCGGCGATCAGCTTCACCGTGCCGAGCAGCGGATCCTGCATCACCGCCTTCATGAAGCCGTTGTGGGTGTCGAAGCCGCCCGGCTCGCGCGCGAGGATGGTGCCGAGGTCGAAGCGGAAGCCGTCGACGTGCATGTCCTGCACCCAGTAGCGCAGGCTGTCGCATACCATCTGGATCACGCGCGGGTGGCTGAGGTTGAGCGTGTTGCCGGTGCCGGTGTCGTTGATGTAGTGGCGCTGGTTCTCGGCCAGGCGATAGTAGGACGCATTGTCGATGCCCTTGAAGGACAGCGTCGGCCCGAGCTCGTTGCCCTCGGCGGTGTGGTTGTAGACCACGTCGAGGATCACTTCGAGGCCGGCGTCATGGAAGCGCGCCACCATCTCCTTGAACTCCTGCAGCGTCTTCGCCGGGTCGGCGGCGTAGCGCGGATCGGGAGCGAAGAAGCCGATGCTGTTGTACCCCCAGTAGTTGGTCAGCTTCCTTTCGAGCAGAAAACTGTCGTTGATGAAGGTGTGAACGGGCAGCAGCTCGATCGTCGTCACGCCCAGCGACTTGACGTGGTCGATGACCGCCTTCGAGGCGAAGCCGCAGAAGGTGCCGCGCTCCCGCTCCGGCACGCCGGAGTGGAGCTTGGTAAAGCCGCGCACGTGCGCTTCGTAGACGATGGTGCGATCCCACGGCACCGGGCGCCATACCTTCTCGCGCTTCCAGTCGAAGTCCGGATCGACCACCACGCACTTCGGCATGAACGGCGCGCTGTCGCGCTCGTCGAACGACAGGTCGGACTGCGCATCGCCGACTTTGTAGCCGAACACGGCCGGGTCCCAGGTCAGCGCACCGATGTGCGCACGCGCGTACGGATCGAGTACCAGCTTGTTCGGGTTGAAGCGTTGGCCGGCCTCGGGCGCGTACGGCCCGTGCACGCGGTAGCCGTAGATCGTGCCCGGCCGCAGGTCCGGCACGTAGCCGTGCCAGATCTCATCCCGGTATTCGGGCAGTTCTATGCGCTCTAGTTCTGTTTTTCCCTGTGAATCAAAAACGCACAGTTCGACCTTGCTGGCGTGGGCGGAGAACAACGCGAAATTCACTCCCTTGCCGTCCCACGTGGCGCCTTTCGGGTACGGCAGGCCCTCCCTCACGCGGGAAAGCTTGATCTCGGGGGCATTCATGGCGATCCGACACCATAGAGCGGCGCCGGTGCCGTGCTTCGGGGACTGCCTAGTCCGAGCGGGCTACGAGCACAACACGAGGTTTGCGAACTCGATCAGCATGTCCGGCTTCAGGTAGGCCGCGAACGCGGCGGCCGCGCCGAGCGCGAGCCCGGCGCCAAGCAGCACCTTCAGCCAGAGCTTCTTCCCCATCAGGCCGGCACCGGCTGCGCGCGCCGCTCGGCGAGCGGCTTCTCGTTCACCGGCAAGTTGACGATGGCGGCGAAGACGCCGAGGCAGATCGAGGCGATGAAGGCGTACTTGTACGAGCCGGTGTGGTCGTAGAGCCAGCCCGCGCCCCAGACGCCGACGAAGCTGCCGATCTGGTGGCCGAAGAAGACGATCGAGGCGAGCATCGCCGCGTAGCGCATGCCGAAGATCTGGCCGACCAGGCCGTTGGTGAGCGGCACCGTGCCGAGCCACAGCAGTCCGATGCCGACTGCGAACGTGTACAGCGTAAGCGGCGTGAGCGGCAGGAAGGCGAGCGTCGCAATCAGCACCGCGCGGATCGAGTAGATGCCGGAGAGCAGGTACTTCTTGCTCACGCGGCCGCCGAGATAGCCGGCGCTCAGCGTGCCGACAATGTTGAACAGGCCGATCAGCGCGAGCGCCGTCATGCCGTGCGAGGCCTTGAGGCCCGAGTCGATGACGAAAGCCGGCAGGTGGACCGTCAGCATCGCGATATGGAAGCCGCAGACGAAGTAGCCCCAGAAGAGAAGATGGAAGCCCTTCTCGTTCATCGCCTCGCGCAGCGCGGCGCCCATCGACTGGGTGCTCTGCACGCCGCCGCCCGGCTTGCCGGCGAGCGCGCCGGTGAGCGGCAGAATCAGCGCGGCGACTCCGGCGAGCACGAGCAGCGCGACGTGCCAGTCGAAGGCCGCGATCAGGGTCTGGGTGATCGGCAGCAGCGCGAACTGGCCGAACGAGCCGGCCGCCGTGGCGACGCCCATGTACAAGCTGCGGCGCTCGGGCGCGACGGTGCGGCCGATGACGGCGAGGATGATGCCGAACGAGGTGCCGCCGAGCGCACCGCCGAGGAACAAGCCCGCGTTCAGGTGAAGGAGCCACGGCGTGGCGATATATGCCATGCCGATCAGGCCGAGGATGTAGCAGACTGCCCCGCCGGCGATGACGCGGCCCGGTCCGTAGCGGTCGGCGAAGGCGCCGGCGATCGCGCCGAGCACGCCCCACATCAGGTTCTGCAGCGCGATCGAGAAGGAAAACACCTCGCGACCCCAGCCGTACTCGAGACTCATCGGCTGCAGGAACAGGCCGAACCCCGCGCGGATGCCGAACGAGATCGACATGATCGCGCAGCCGCAGACAAGAATGACGAGAGGGGTGCGCCAGGATTTTTCCATGGCTGGCAGTCTAGCCTACGCCGCCGCCGGCTGCCCTGCGCATTCGGAATGTTTTGTATTCCGTTTGTAAATGCTAAGGCAGCTTCTCGACCTGAGGCAGGTTGCACGCAAGGACCGCTTTCCTCAGCGCCTCGATCGCTTCCGGGCGCGGAAAGCTCTTGCGCCAGGCGAGCCCGACGCGGCGCATCGGCACCGGCCGCGCGAACGGCAGCACGCGGATCAGGTCGCCGCCCGGCGCGGCGCCGGGCGCCACCGAAGTCGCCGGCAGCACCGTGACGCCGACGCCGCCCGCCACCATCTGCCTGATCGTCTCGAGCGAGCCGCCTTCCACCGTGCGCGAGAGCGAGCTGCGGTCCTTCGAGCGCACGGTGTGGCAGATGTCGAGCACCTGGTCGCGGAAGCAATGGCCTTCGCCGAGCAGCAACAGGCTCTCGCGCGTCAGCTCGTCGGAGGTGATGCGCTTGCGGCCTTCCCACGGATGGCCCTTCGGCACTGCAACGAAGAAAGGCTCGTCGTACACCGCGCGCGTCTCGACCGCCGCCTCGACGAACGGCAACGCGATGAGGATCACGTCGACCTGGCCGCTCTTCAGCGATTCGGCGAGGCGATGGGTGAAGTTCTCCTGGATCAGGAGCTGCATCGCGGGGGCGTTCTTCCTCAGGATCGGCACCAGCTTCGGCAGCAGGTACGGACCGATGGTGTAGATCGCGCCCAGGCGCAGCGGCCCCGCGAGCGGGTCGCGCCCGGCGGCGGCGATCTCGCGGATGCGCGACGCTTCCTCGAGCACGCGCTGCGCCTGCTCGACGATGCTCTGGCCGCCCGGGGTCAGCGTCACCTCGCCCGGCCCGCGCTCGAACAGCGTGAGGCCGAGCTCCTCTTCCAGCTTCTTCACCGCCACCGACAGCGTGGGCTGTGACACGAAGCAGGTTTCCGCCGCGCGGCCGAAGTGGCGCTCGCGCGCGACCGCGACGATGTAGCGCAGCTCGGTGAGCGTCATCGCCTTTTCGAAAGGAAATACAGAGGAGCGCCGGCCAGCATGATCAGCAGGCCGGCGAGCACGGGCACGCCGAAATCGACCGCGAACCGCACATAGTTGATGCTCGAGTACAGCATGTACGCGCAAGTAAGGCAGAACGCCGCCGGCACGACCGGATAGAGCGGCACTTTGAAGCCGTCCAGTTTTTCATTCCTGAACCGGAAGATGAACAATGTCAGGCCGGTGAGGAGAAAGAAAGTCCAGAACACCGGAGAGGTGTAGGCGACCATGGCGTTGAACCCATCGGGCGTGAGCGCCCCGGCGCCGACGAGGACCAGCGCTATCGCGCCCTGCAGGAGGAGCGCGTTGGCCGGCGTACTGCCCGTCTCGCGCCAGCGGCCGAGTCCGCGCAGCAGTGCAAAGTCGCGGCCCAGCGCATAGTTGGTGCGAGCGCCGGTGAAGATGGCGGCATTGATGGTCGTCAGCACCGAGACGCAGACGATCAGCGCGAGGAGCACCGCCCCCTTGTCGCCGGTGATGGCGCGCATCACGTCCGCTGCCACCGCCTTCGACGCCTTCACGCCGGCATGGCCGAGCACGGCGAGATAGGCGACGTTCACCAGCAGGTAAAGCACCGTGACGCTTACTACACCGAACACGAGGATGCGCGTCATGTTCCGCCGCGCGTCGCGCACTTCGCCGGCGAGGTACGCGGCCTCGTTCCAGCCGCCGTAGGCAAGCAGCACGAAAATCATCGCGAAGCCGAAAGCGCCGAGGCTACCGCCCTGCGCTACAGGCGCTTGCTGCGGCGCGCCGCCGTGGACGATGGCGGCGATCGAGAACAGGATCAGCCCGCCGATGAGGCAGGTCTCCATCACCTTCTGCAGCAGCTTCGTCTGCAGCGTGCCCGCCACGTTGAGCGCGGTCAGCGCGGCGACCGAGAGAGCAGCCCAGATCGCGGAGCTCTGCTTGCCGAAGGAGTAGATCTCGGATGCGTAGTCGCCGAACACGAACGCGACGCCGGCGATGGCGCCGGTCTGGATGACGGTGAGCCGCGACCAGCCGAAAACAAAGGCG
>DASXKY010000013.1:0-26134 GCA_036496555.1 Burkholderiales bacterium
GCGCGCGGCGCCTTCGAGCGCATCGACGGCATCGCTCGCGACATCACCGAGCAGGTGGACCACCGCCTGCGTATCGCCCGGCTCTCGCGCGTGCGCGAGTTTGCGAGCAGCATCAACTCGGCCCTGGTGCGCCTGCGCGACCGCCAGGCGCTGTTCGAGCAGGTCTGTCGCATCGCGGTCGAGGTCGGCCGCTTCTGCGGCGCCCACGTCGGCGCGCTGCAGGCCGACGGCAAGATCGAGTGGGGCGCGCGCTACGGCACGAGCGTCGCGCATCTGCCTTACGTGAGCGTGTCGCTGAACGAGCCGGCCGGCGAGGGCGAGACGATCGGCGGCCGCGCGCTGCGCTCGATGAAGCCGGTGGTGCGCAACAACCTCGAGCACGCCGACGACGTACACAACCGCGACCGTTTCCTCGAGCACGGCATCTGCGCAGCGGGCAGCTTCCCGCTGATCGTCGACGGCCGGCCGGTGGCGCTGCTCGGCCTGCACGCCGCCGAGGTCGGCTTCTTCGACCAGGACGAGATCCGCCTGCTCGAGGAACTCACCGCGAACATCTCCTTCGCGCTCGAGCTGCTCGCCAAGCAGGACCAGATCAGCTACCTCGCGCTCTACGACACGCTCACGGCGCTGCCCAACCGCAAGCTGTTCCACGAGCGCCTGACCCTGGCGATCGACGCCGCGCGCAGCGCCGGTACGCCGCTCGCGCTCGCGCTGATCGATATCGAGCGGTTCAAGGCGATCAACGACACCCTCGGCCGCGGCGTCGCCGACCGCGTGCTGCAGGCGGTGGCGCAGCGCTTGCGCGAGTCGGCCGGCGACATCCAGCGTCTCGCGCGCCTCGGTAACGACGTCTTCGCCCTCATGTTTCACGACATCAAGACAGTGGAGGAGGTGGCGCGGCGGCTGGAGGCGAGCTCGGCGAAGTTCTTCGGCGCGCCGTTCCAGGTCGACGGCCACGAGGTGCGGCTCGCCGGCAAGGCCGGCATCGCGGTCTACCCGGACGACGGCGCCGATGCAGACGCGCTGTTCCGCAACGCCGAGGCCTCGCTCAAGCGCGCGAAGGAGACCGGCGAGCGCTACCTCTTCTACGCGCCGCACATCAACGCGCGCGTCTCCGAGCAGGTCGACCTCGAGAACCGGCTGCGCAAGGCGGTGGAGAACGGCGAACTGTTCCTGCACTATCAGCCGAAGGTCGACATGGCCACGCGCGCCATCGTCGGCGTCGAGGCGCTGATGCGCTGGCAGCCGACGGGCGAGGGCGGCTTCGTCTCGCCGGCGCGCTTCGTGCCCGTGCTCGAGCAGACCGGCCTCATCTTCGAGGCCGGCCGTCAGGCGCTCACCGCGGCCTCGAAGATGTACCGGCGCTGGCAGGCCGCCGGTCTCGCCGCGCCGCGCATCGCGGTCAACGTCTCGGCGCTGCAGTTGCGGCGCAAAAGCTTCGTCGACGACGTGATGGGCGCGGTCGATCTGCGCGCCGACGGCGGCGGTGTCGACCTGGAGATCACCGAAAGCCTGCTGATGAGCGACGTCGACGAGAGCATCCGCAAGCTGCGCGCGCTGCGCGAGGCCGGCATGCACGTAGCGCTCGACGACTTCGGCACCGGCTACTCCTCGCTCGCCTATCTTTCGAAGCTGCCGGTCGACACCCTGAAAATCGACCGCGGCTTCGTGCACGGCATGACGGCGAAGGCCGAGGACACCAGCATCATCTCGATCATCATCTCGCTCGCCCAGGCGCTGCGCCTGAAGACCGTCGCCGAGGGTGTCGAGTCCGAGCAGCAGGCGCAGCTGCTGCGGCTCCTGCGCTGCGACCAGGCGCAGGGCTACCTGTTCAGTCCTCCCGTCGCCGCCGAACGCATCGAGGCGCTGCTTAAGGCCGTATAATCAGCGGCCTAGGTAAGGCCGCATGTCACTCTATGCTCTCGGATTGAATCACCACACGGCGCCGCTCGCGGTGCGCGAGCGCGTGGTGTTCCACGTCGAGCGCCTTCAGGAGGCGCTCGGCGAGCTCAAGCAGCGCCTCGCGCCCGAGGCGGCAATCCTCTCGACCTGCAACCGCACCGAGCTCTATCTCGCCGGCGAGGAGCCGGCGGCGGCCGCCGCCTGGCTCGCGCAGTACCACCGCCTCTCTCCCGACGAGCTCACGCCTTACCTCTACACGCTGCCCACCGAGGAAGCGGTGCGCCATGCTTTCCGGGTGGCGTCGGGGCTCGACTCGATGGTGCTCGGCGAGCCGCAGATCCTCGGCCAGATGAAGGAGGCGGCACGCACCGCCGAGTCCGCCGGCACGCTCGGCACGGTGCTGCACAAGCTGTTCCAGCGCACCTTCGCCGTGGCGAAGGAAGTGCGCTCGACTACCCAGGTCGGCGCCACCAGCGTCTCGATGGCCGCCGCCGCGGTCAAGCTCGCCGCGCGCATCTTCCCGAGCCTCAAGGACCAGAGCGTGCTCTTCATCGGCGCGGGCGAGATGATCGAGCTGTGCGCGACGCACTTCGCCGCGCAGGGCCCGTCGCGCATCACGGTAGCGAACCGCACGCTCGAGCGCGCCGAGCGCCTGGCTGCGCGGTTCGGCGCGCGCGCCATCGAGCTGCGCTCTCTCGCCGAGCACCTGCACGAGCACGATATCGTCGTTTCCTGCACCGCTTCGTCCCTGCCGATCCTCGGCAAGGGGCTGCTCGAGCGGGCGCTGCGCACGCGGCGCCACCGGCCGATTTTCATGGTGGATCTGGCCGTACCGCGCGACATCGAGCAGGAGGCGGGCGAGCTCGACGACGTATTTCTCTACACCGTCGACGATCTCGGCGAGATCGTCGCCGCCAACCTCGACGCGCGCCGCTCGGCGGTGGTACAGGCCGAGGTGATCATCGAGACGCAGGTCGGCCAGTTCATGCACTGGATGCACGAGCGCGAGACGGTGCCGCTCATCCGCCAGCTGCGCGAGCAGGCCGATGAGTTGCGCCGCCAGGAGCTCGACCGCGCGCTGAAGGCGCTCGCCCGCGGCGAGGATCCGAAGGCGGTGCTCGACGCGCTGTCGCACGGCCTCACCAACAAGCTGCTGCACGGCCCGACGCAGGCGTTGAAGAAGACCAAGTGAAGGCCACGCTGCGCACGAAGCTCGACAGCCTGGTCGGGCGCCTGGAGGTTCTCAACAACCAGCTCGCGGCGGAGACCTCCACGCGCGACATGGACCAGTTCCGCCGCCTGTCGCGCGAATATGCCGAGACATCGCAGGTCGTCGCGCTGTACCAGAAATACAAGCAGACGGAAGGCGACGCCGAGGCGGCGCGCGAGCTCGAGCTCCCCGAGGACCTGAAAGCCGCCCGCGCGAACATGGAGCAGCTCGAGGCGGAGCTGCAGAAAGCTCTGCTGCCGAAGGACCCGAACGACGACCGCAACATCTTCCTCGAGATCCGCGCCGGCACCGGCGGCGACGAGTCGGGGCTGTTCGCGGGAGACCTGTTCCGCATGTACGCGCGCTACGCCGAGCGCCGGCGCTGGGAGGTCGAGATCATCTCCGAGAGCCATTCCGAGCTCGGCGGCTACAAGGAAGTGATCGTCAAGCTCGCCGGCCAGGGCGCCTACTCGCGGCTCAAGTTCGAGTCGGGCGGGCACCGCGTGCAGCGCGTGCCGGAAACCGAGGCGCAGGGCCGCATCCACACCTCCGCCTGCACCGTCGCCGTCCTGCCCGAGGCGGACAAGGTCGACGACGTGGTGCTCAACCCGGCCGAGCTGCGCATCGACACCTTCCGCGCCTCGGGCG
The DNA here is from genome assembly GCA_036496555.1 of Burkholderiales bacterium. Taxonomy (GTDB): domain Bacteria; phylum Pseudomonadota; class Gammaproteobacteria; order Burkholderiales; family SG8-39; genus SCGC-AG-212-J23. The sequence goes on from DASXKY010000013.1 coordinate 3,761, forward strand.
CCGGCGGCCAGCACGTCAACAAGACCGACTCGGCGATCCGCATCACTCACCTGCCCACCGGCATCGTGGTGGAGTGCCAGGATTCGCGCTCGCAGCACAAGAATCGCGAGAAGGCGCTGGGCGTTCTCGCCGCGCGCATCCGCGACAAGCAGGTGAGCGAGCAGCAGGCGAAGACCGCCTCGACGAGGAAGTCGCTGATCGGCTCGGGCGACCGCTCGCAGCGCATCCGCACCTACAACTTCCCGCAAGGTCGGGTCACCGACCACCGCATCAACCTCACGCTCTACAAGATCGAGCGCATCATGGACGGCGAACTCGACGAGCTGCTCGACGCGCTCGCTGCCGAGCACCTCGCGGAGCAGCTCTCGGCCCTCGCCGAAGAAGCCGCGTGACCGTCGCGGAAGCCCTCCGCGTCATCGATGCGCGGGAGGCTCGCCTTCTTCTCGCCTCCGTCACCGGTTTCTCGGAAGCTTCTTTGCTCTCAAGCATGGAACGCGCACTCGCGCCGGATGTGAGCGACGAGTTCATCAAGCGAGCGGAGCGCAGGAAGAAAGGCGAACCCATTGCTTACATTGTTGGAAGCAAGGAGTTCTACAGCCTCGAGCTGTCGGTCAATCCGGCCGTTCTCATCCCGAGGCCCGAGACCGAATTGCTGGTCGATCTCGCGCTCGAAAGAAGGCCTGCAACGGTTCTCGATCTCGGCACCGGCAGCGGCGCGATTGCGCTGGCTATCAAGAAGCATTTGCCTTCCGCACGCGTGTGCGCCGTGGAGGCAAGCGCAGCGGCCTTAGCGGTAGCGCGGCGCAACGCGATGAAGCACAACCTCGCCGTGGACTTCGTCCACGCTCGCTGGTTTGAGGGCGTCGGGGACAGGCGCTTTGACGTAATCGTGTCGAATCCCCCTTACGTTGCCGCAGGAGACCCTCATTTGAAGGACTTGGGCTATGAGCCGCAGTCGGCGCTCGTGTCCGGCGCCGACGGCCTTGACGCGATCAGGGAAATCGCCCCGCAGGCGCCGCGGCATCTCGCGCCGGGCGGGTGGCTCCTTCTGGAGCATGGAATCGGACAGGACGGGAAAGTGCGGTCGCTGCTTGGGACTGCGGGGCTTGAAAGCGTGACGAGCTGGCCTGATCTGGCCGGCATCCCCAGGGTTTGCGGGGCGAGTTTTCGATCAGGGGTAAAATGAGCGACATGGACACTCAACAACGCATCGATCAGATCGTGAAGGGCCATCCCGTCGTGCTCTTCATGAAGGGCATGCCGCAGATGCCGCAATGCGGCTTCTCACAGCTCGCCGTGCAGGTGCTCAATGCCTGCGGCGTGCAGCAGTTCCACAGCGTCGACGTGCTCGCCGACCAGGAGATCCGCCAGGGCATCAAGGATTACGCCAACTGGCCGACCATCCCGCAGCTCTACGTCAACGGCGAATTCGTCGGCGGCTCGGACATCATGCGCGAGATGTACCAGTCCGGCGAGCTGCAGAAGGTGCTAGGCGCTACGCAGCAAGCCTAGCGTTTCCTCGACCTGGCCGAGGTAGCTGCGGCCGAACAGGTTGAGGTGGTTCAACAGGTGGTACAGGTTGTAGAGAGGCTTCCGCTGCGCATAGCCGTGCGGCAGCGGAAACACGTCGTTGTAGACGTCGTAGAACTTCTGCGGAAATCCGCCGAAGAGCTCCGTCATCGCGAGGTCGGCTTCCCGGTCGCCATAGTAAGCGGCGGGGTCGAACACCACCGGCCCTTCCGGCATGAAGCTCACGTTGCCGCTCCAGAGATCGCCGTGCAAAAGCGAGGGCTGCGGGCGATGCCCTTCGAGAAGCCCGCGAGAGATCTCCGGTAGCGAGAAGCCTTTCTGACGCGCGAGCGCGAGCTGAGGCTGCATCCGGTTCTCGAACCAGAACTCGCCCCAATTCTCTTTCCAAGCATTGATCTGCGGCGTGGCGCCGATGTAGTTGTCGCGCTCCCAGCCGAACGCGGGGCCGCGCTTGCGGTGTGCGTGCGCGAGCATGCGGGCGAGGGCGGGGAAGTCGACGCGGCCCTTGAGGTCGAGGAACTCCATCAGCAGGTAGGCGCGGCCGGCGACCACGCCCCGCGAGTGCGGCGCCGGCGCGCGGTAGCCAGCCTCGCGCAGGCCGCCGAGGCCGTCGGCCTCGGCGGCGAAGGCATCCTCGTACTTGATCGCGTTGGTCTTGAGGAACAACGTCCCTGCGCCGATGGCGACGCGGTAGCACTCGTGGATGCAACCCCCCGTGACCCGGGCGGACTGCTCGATGGCCAGGCTTCTCTTGAATTCGTCGTTCAACCTGCTTTATCCCGAGGTCAACCGAGTATTGGCGAGATTGAGGCGCTCCACGAGGATACCGATGAAGGCGCGGTCGAACTTGCTGCGGCAGTCGGACGAGGCTCGCTCGAGGTCGAAGACGCCGATGCGCACGATGCGCGAGTCCTTGCTCGCCGTGACCGAGGCGCCGCGCTCGTGGCCGGAGAGCGAGAGGTAGGCCATTTCACCGAAGCACTCGCCCGGCCCGAGCACCGTGAGCAGCTTCTTGTTCTTGGTGACGCGCACTTCGCCGTCGACCAGCACGCAGAAGAAATCGCCCGGCTCACCTTCGTGCACGAGCTGGGTGCCGGCGGCGACGCGCTCCCAGGCGCTGACGCGCACGACTTCCCACAGGTCCGGGTCGGCGAAGCGCGTGAAGAAGCCCATCGCGCGAAGCGCGGCGAACTTGTCGGCTTCGCCGAATTCCTCGCGCCGCGGCTCGCCGAGGCCGGCGCGCAGGGCGTCGATCAGTTCCTGCGCCATCTCGTCGCCGCTCTGGTAGCGCGCAGCGAGATCCTTGTGCATGGCGCGGCGCACGATGCGGTCGAGCGACGCCGGCACTTGGGGGCGCAGCGTCGAGGGTGCCGGCGCGTCCTGCTGCGTGATCTGATAGATGATGCTGTACTTGTTGGCGCCGCGGAACGGCAGCATGCCGGTGAGCAGCTGATAAAGCACCACGCCGAGCGAGTAGATGTCGGTGCGGTGGTCGACCAGCTCCTCGCGCACCTGCTCCGGCGACATGTAGGCGGGAGAGCCGATGCCGGTGATCTGCGTCGTCTCGGCGCTGAATTTCTGCGCGAGGCCGAAGTCACCGATGCGCACGTCGATGGGCGAGGCGGCGTAGAGGATATTGCCTGGCTTGATGTCGCGATGCGTGACGCCCTGCGCGTGCGCGTAGGCGATGGCGCGGGCGCACTTGAAGCCGATCTCCACCGTCTGTTCGATCGGCAGCAGGTTCTCCGGCGCGCAGAAGCGCTCCATCGTGCCGCCGGGGACGTACTCCATGACGATGTACCCCGAGTCCTCGCCGATGCCGGCATCGTGGATCTGGGCGATGTGCGGGTGCTCGAGCTTGCCGGCGAGCGACGCCTCGGTGAAGAACAGCTTGCGGAACAGCCGCCCGCGCACCGGGTCGCGCAGCGTCTCGGGGAAGATGCGCTTCACCGCCACCTCGCGGCCGCGGAACGGGTCCTGGCAGAGGAACACCTCCGAGGTGGCGCCCTCGCCGAGCTTCTTCAGCACCGGATAGTTGGCGATCTGCTCCACGCCGTGCCCCGGGCTAGACGCCCGACAGGCGGAGGTTCGCCATCGACAGGCGCTCGACGAGGATCTCCATGAAGGCGCGGTCGAACTTGTGGCGGCAGGCGTCGGAGGCCTGCGCCAGCATCCCGGTCGGCACCGAGATGATGTCGGCGTCGGTCATCACCGTCACGTCGGCGCCGCGCACCGCGTCGCGCTTGGAGAGGTACGCCATTTCGCCGAACGGCTCGCCCGCGCGCAGCAGGTTGAGGAGCTTGCCTTTCTTCGTCACCTTGACCTGGCCCTGCGCCAGCACGCAGAAGAAGTCGCCCGCTTCGCCCTCGCGCATCAGCTGCTCTCCGGCGGCGGCATGGCGCCAGGACGAGATGCGCGCTACCTCCCACAGCTCGGCGTCGGTGAAGTGCTGGAAGAAGGGCAGCTTGCGCAGCGTCTCGAACTTGTCCGAGTCCTTGAACTCCTGCGACTTGTGGGTCTGCAGCCGCTCGTCGCGCGAGGCTTCGGCGAGATCGAGCGAGAATTCCTCCCACAGCTTGTAGCGGTCGGCGACGTCCTTGGCCATCGCGTGCTGCACGATGGCGTCGAGCGCGGGCGGGATTTCGGGCCGGTACGCCGAGGGCGGTTCGGGATCGACGTTGGTAATCTGGTAGATCAGGCTGAAGTTGTTGACGGCTTGAAATGGGAGCCGGCCGGTGAGCAGGTGGTACATCACCACCCCGACCGAGTAGATGTCGGTCTGGTGATCGAGCGTGTGCTCCTTAACCTGCTCGGGCGACATGTAGGCGGGCGAGCCGATCGCGCTCACCTGCGTGGTGTCGCGCGAGCTGGCGATCAGCGCCGCGCCGAAGTCGGTGACCTTCACCTCGGTGCCCTCGAGGAACAGGATGTTCGCCGGCTTGATGTCGCGGTGCGTGATGCCGAGCTTGTGCGCGTACTCGAGTGCGCGGCAGCACTTGAAGATGATCTCCACCACGCGGTCGACCGGCAGCAGGCCGTCGGGCCGCGCGAAGCGCTCGAGCGTGCCGCCACCGACATGCTCCATGACGATGTAGGAGAGCTTCTCGTCGGCCACCGCGTCGTAGATCTGGCAGATGTGCGGGTGCTCGAGCTTGCCGGCGAGCGACGCTTCGGTGAGGAACAGCTTGCGGTACAGCTTGCCGTGCTCCGGCTCGTCGAAGGTGTCCTGGAACGCCACCTTGACCGCGACCTCGCGGTCGTTGAACGGGTCGTGGCAGAGATAAACCTCGGAGGTCGCGCCCTCGCCGAGCTTGCGCAGGACCGGGTATTTACCGATCTGCGTGAGGCCGCCGCGGTTCATCAGCGCCCGAGGCGCCTGCGCGCCCGCGCGATCGCCGCGCGCACCTGCGCCGGCGCCGTGCCGCCTATGTGGTTGCGGGCCGCAACGGAGCCTTCCGGCGTGAGAAATTTTTTCACGTCGGGCTGGATCTGCCTGGAAAAGCTTTTCAACCTGGCAAGCGGCAGGCTCGCCAGATCGACCCGGTCCTTCTCGGCTTGCCGCACCGCGCGCGCGACGATCTCGTGCGCGTCCCGGAACGCGACGCCTTTGCGCACCAGGTAGTCGGCGAGGTCGGTGGCGGTGGCGTGCCCTTCGAGCACCGCGGCCCGCATCGCGCGCGGCACGGGCTGCAGCCCGGCGACGAGCCCGCTGAAGACCGCGAGGCAGTCCTTCACCGTGTCGACCGCGTCGAAGAGCGGCTGCTTGTCCTCCTGGTTGTCCTTGTTGTAGGCGAGCGCCTGGCCCTTCATCAGGACGAGCAGGGCAGTCAGGCTGCCGAAGACGCGGCCGGTCTTGCCGCGCACCAGCTCAGGCACGTCCGGGTTTTTCTTCTGCGGCATGATCGACGAGCCGGTGCAGTAGGCGTCGGGCAGGCGCACGAAGCCGAAGCGCGGGCTGGCCCAGAGCACGAGTTCCTCGGCAAGGCGCGACAGGTGGATCATCACCAGCGAGGCGCAGGCGCAGAACTCGATCGCGAAGTCGCGGTCCGAGACCGCGTCGAGCGAGTTCTCGCTCACGCTCTCGAAGCCGAGCTCCTTCGCGACCCGCTCGCGGTCGATGGGAAAGGTCGTGCCGGCGAGGGCGGCCGATCCGAGGGGTAGAAAATTCAGTCTTTTTCTACAATCCATCAGTCTTTCGCGATCCCGTTCGAACATCTCGAAATACGCGAGCAGGTGGTGGCCGAAGGTCACCGGTTGCGCCACCTGCAGGTGCGTGAAACCCGGCATCACCAGCGCGGCGTGCTTGGACGCCTGCGCCAACAGGGCACGCTCGAGCCTGGCGAGCAGCTCGACCACCGCGTCGATTTCGTCGCGCAGCCACAGGCGCAAGTCGGTCGCCACTTGGTCGTTGCGGGAGCGCGCCGTGTGCAGGCGCTTGCCAGCCTCGCCGACCAGCGCAATCAGCCGCTTCTCGATGTTGAGGTGGACGTCCTCGGCGTCGAGCGACCAGGCGAAAGTGCCCGCGGCGATCTCGCGGGTGATCTTTCCCATTCCTTTTTCTATTGAAGCAAGATCCTTGCGGCCGATAATGCCGCGGGCGGCCAGCATCCTCGCGTGCGCTAGAGACGCCGCGATGTCATGCTTCGCCAGCCGCTGGTCGAACGAGACGGAAGCCGTGAAGCGCTTGACCTGTTCGTCGACGGGCTGCGCGAAGCGGCCGGACCAGGGTTGCGCCTTCTTCGGCATAATGAACCAGAATGCGGCTTAACACCGCCCCCTAAGTATGCCAAGTATAAGGCAAAACGCTTATTCGGACGTTCTCCCCGACTTCCGCAACCTGGGCGTCATCGCGCGCATCCTGCTGGCGGTGAACCTCGCCGCGCTCGCCGCCGCCGTGTTCGCGGCGCGCGACCTCGCGCAGGCGGCCGATTCGTTCGTGCAAACGGCGAGCCGGCTGGAGCCGCTCCTGCTCGCGATCATCCTCGCGCTCGCCGCCGTGTCGGCGTGGCTGGGCCGCCTGGAATACTGGAAGGGCTGCGTAATCGTCGTCGCGGTCGTGCTCGCCCTGGCGGCTGCGGCGAATCTGGCCTACGGCATGATTCCCGGCGCGCAAGGCGACCTGCCGCGCATGCTGGTACTCGCGGCCGCCGCCGCGGCGACGCTGCTCGGCTACTTCCGCCTGTTCGCGAAGGCTTTCTCACCCGCGCTCGCCGAGGCGCGCCTGCAGGCGCTGCAGGCGAGGATCCGGCCGCATTTCCTCTTCAATAGCCTGAACACTGTGCTCTCGCTCATCCGCCGCGACCCGAAGCGCGCCGAGCGCGCGCTCGAGGACCTCGCCGACCTGTTCCGCACGCTGATGTCGGAGCCGCGCCAGTTCGTGCGCCTCGCCGACGAGATCGCGCTGCTCGAGCGCTACGCCGACCTCGAGCAGCTGCGCCTCGGCGAGCGGCTGCAGATCAAGTGGGAGCTCGAATCGGCGCCGAACGACGCGCTCCTGCCGCCGCTCGTGCTGCAGCCGCTGCTCGAGAACGCGGTCCACCACGGCGTCGAGCCCGGCACCGGCCCGGGCGTGGTGCTGGTGCGTATCGAGCGCCGCGGCGACCGCGTGATCGCGCGCATCGAGAACCCCTACATCGAGGAGCAGCAGAAGCGCGTCGGCAACCGCATGGCGCTCGAGAACATCCGCGAGCGCCTGCTGCTCTTCTTCGACGCCGAAGCGCGCATCCGCACCACGACGGATCAGAATCGCTATCGCATCGAGATCGAAATTCCCTACAGAGTAGCTGCGCGCACGGAGGCCGCATGAGCCTGCGTGTGTTCATCGCCGACGACGAGGAACCGGCGCGCGAGCGCCTGCGCGAGCTGCTCGCCGACGTAGCCGCCGAGGTGCCGACCAGCGTAGTGGGCGAGGCGCGCCACGGTCTGGAGGCGCTCGAGCGCGTGCCGGCGAGCGGCGCGCAGGTGCTACTCGCCGACATCCACATGCCGGGCATGGGCGGCCTCGAGCTCGCCCGCCACCTCGCCGGCCTCGAGCGCTCGCCGGCCGTGGTGTTCATCACTGCGCACGACCGCCACGCCGTCGAGGCGTTCGAGCTGAACGCAATCGACTATCTGCTGAAGCCCGTGCGCGCTTCGCGCCTCGCCGCAGCGCTGAAGAAGGCGATGGCCGCCGCGGCGCCGGGCCGCGAGCAGCTCGCCGCCGCCGCCCAGGGCGCGCGCGAATATCTGTCGGTGGTCGAGCGCAACCGCATCGTCCTGGTGCCGGTGAAGGACATCCTGTTCCTGCGCGCCGAGCAGAAATACGTCACCGTGCGCACGGCGCAGCGCGAGCACCGGCTCGAGGAGCCGCTGGTCGCCCTCGAGCGCGAGTTCGCCGGCCGGCTGGTGCGCATCCATCGCAACTGCCTCGTCTCGCGCGCCGCCATCCGCGGCTTCGAGCGCAACCCCGGCGACGAGGAATCGCAGTGGCTGGTGGTGCTGGAGGGCGTCGCCGACAAGCTGCCGGTGAGCCGCCGGCAGTGGCCTGCGGTGCGGGACTTGATCGCCGACCAATGAAGAAGCTCGTCATCGCCACCCGCCGCAGCCGGCTCGCGCTGTGGCAGGCGGAGCACGTGAAGGCGCTGCTCGAGAAGCGGCACGCCGGGATGGCGGTCGAGCTGCTGCCGATGAGCACGCGCGGCGACGAGCTGCTCGACCAGCGCCTCGACAAGGCTGGCGGCAAGGGGCTGTTCGTGAAGGAGCTCGAGAACGCGCTCGCCGACGGCCGCGCGCAGATTGCCGTGCACTCGATGAAGGACCTGCCCGCCGAGCTGCCGCCGGGGTTCGTGATCGGCGCGATCCTGGAGCGGGAGGATCCACGGGACGCTTTCGTTTCGACGAAATATTCTTCATTGAAAGAAATGCGTGACGGTGGGGTGGTTGGGACCTCGAGTCTGCGGCGGGCTGCCCAAATCCTCGAGCGCTACCCGAAGCTCGACGCGCGGCTGCTGCGCGGCAACGTCGAGACGCGCCTCGCCAAGCTGGACCGCGGCGAATACGACGCCATCATCCTCGCGGTCGCCGGGCTGACGCGGCTCGGGCTCGCGAACCGCATCCGCGCAGCGCTCGAGCCCGAGGACAGCCTGCCCGCGCCCGGGCAGGGCGCGCTCGGCATCGAGTGCCTGGCTCGAAGCCAGGACGTCGCCGCGCTCCTCGCGCCGCTCGCCGACGAAGCCGTCGCGCGCTGTGTGCGCGCCGAGCGCGCGGTGAGCCGCGCCTTCGGCGGCAGCTGCACGATCCCCTTGGGCGCGTTCGCGGAGCTCGACGGAGAGAAGATGCGCCTTCGAGCGCTGGTCGCCGCCGCCGACGGCCGGCGAGTCGCTCGTGCGGACGTGACGGGCTCCGCGACGAACCCGGAGGGATTAGGCGAGCTGGCGGCGGAGGATCTCCGCCGCCAGGGCGCAAAAGAGATATTGGGTGGGGCTTAAGGGCAAAGGGATCATAGTGACCCGGCCGGCCTCGCTCGCCAGAGGGCTGGCCGATCTGATTTCGTCGGCAGGCGGCACCCCGTATCTCTTCCCGGCGATCGAGATCGAGCCGCTGGCTGTAACGCTTCCGCCGGGACACCTCGACATGGCGGTCTTCATCAGCCCGACCGCCGTGCGTCAGGGTTTGAAGCACTTCAACAACGCCGGGATGGTTGCGGCGTTGAGCGCCGGAACCCGCCGGGAGCTGGAACGGAACGGCGTCAAGAATGTCATCGCCGCCGAAGGCGGCGACAGCGAAGCGCTCCTCACGCTGCCGGAGTTGCGCGATGTGAAGGGGCTTCGCGTCGCGATTTTCCGCGGCGAAGGCGGACGCGAGGTGCTGGCGCAGGGGCTGCGCGACCGCGGCGCCTGCGTCGAGTATGTCGAATGCTACCGCCGGGTGCGACCGCGCAGCGATCCGGCGCCGCTGCTGGCGGCGTGGCGCCGCGGCGCGCTGCACGCGGTCACCGTATCTTCCGCCGAGGGCCTGCGCAACCTGTTCGCCATGCTGGAGGGAGGGCCGCTCGCCGCGCTGCCGCTCTTCGTGCCGCACGAGCGCGTGGCCGCCGAAGCGCGCCGCCTCGGCGCGCGCGAGGCGCTTCTCGCCGGTCCCGGCGACGATGAAATGGCCGCGGCGCTGGTGGCATACTTCGGCCGTCATGACTGAAGGTTCCGCGCCGGGTCAGGACGCCGCGGCGGTGCCGCGCGCATCGCGCGCCGGCCGTCTCGCGCTGCTCGCCATCGTCCTCGCCACCGCGCTCGCCACGCTGTATTGGATCGACGTGCGCGAGCGGCTCTCGGGGACGCAGCAGGAGCTCGCACGCCGCCTGCGCGAGATCGAGTCCGACGCGCGCGAGGCGCGCTCGGTCGCGCATGCTTCCCAGGACGCGCTGTTTGCCGCGCAGGCGAAGATCGGCATCTTAGAAACCCGCCTCGCCGAGTCGCAGGGCCAGCAGCTCGCGCTAGAGGCGCTCTACCAGGACCTGTCGCGTAACCGCGACGAATGGCAGCTGGCCGAGATCGAGCAGGTGCTCGCCATCGCCTCGCAGCAGCTGCAGCTCGCCGGCAACGTGCGCGCCGCGCTGCTTGCACTGCAGCTCGCCGAGGCGCGGCTCGCGCGCAACGACCGGCCGCAGTTCGCGCCGGTGAAGCGCGCGCTGGCGCGCGACATCGAACGGCTGAAGGCCGCGCCGGCGATCGACCTGCCTGCCATGACCGCGCGCCTCGACAGCGTGGTGGCCTCGGTCGACGCGCTGCCGTTCGCCTTCGAGCAGCGCGGCGAGCGGCCGGCTTCGGCGAAAGACGAGCCTGCGGCGCCCGAGCGCAGCCTTGGGATGCGGCTCGCCGCCGAGATGTGGAGCGGGCTGCGCGAGCTGGTGGTCGTGCGCCGCATGGACGGGCCGGAGCCGTCGCTGCTGCCGCCGGGCCAGGCCTACTTCGCGCGCGAGAACCTGCGCCTGCGCCTGCTCAACGCGCGCCTTTCGCTGCTCACGCGCGACGAGTCCGGCTACCGCGAGGACCTGCGCGCCTCGCAAGCCTGGATCCGCCGCTATTTCGACCCGCGCGCGAGGCAGACCATCGATGCGCTCGCCCAGCTCAAGGGTCTCGCCTCGACCTCGATTACATTCGAGATGCCGGCGATGGAGAGCCTCGACGCGGTGCGCGCCTACAAGTCGCGCCGCCAGCGCGCGCCTGCATGAGGTTGCTGTTCTGGCTGCTGGCGCTCGCCGCTGCGGCGGTCGCCTTCGTCGTGCTCGCTCGCGTCGACAGCGGCTACGTCGTGTTCGTCTGGCCGCCGTGGCAGGTGCAGCTTTCGATGGTCCTGTTCGGCGTGGCGGCGCTCGGCGGCTTCGCGGCGCTCTACAGCCTGTTCCGCCTGCTCTCGCACGCGCTTTCACTGCCGGCGTACGTGCGTGCGTGGCGCGAGCGCCGACGTCGCGAGCGCTCGCACGCCGCACTCGCCGCGGCGCTGCAGGCCTATTACGAGGGCCGCTATGCCCGCGCCGAGAAGGAGGCGGCCGAGGCTTTCGAAGGCGGCGAGGCGACCGGCGTCGCGGCGCTCCTCGCGGCGCGTGCGGCGCACCAGCTGCGCAACTTCGAAAGCCGCGACCGCTGGCTCGAGCGTGCCGAGAGCGCGGGGGAGAGCGCGCTCGCCGCGCGCCTGGTGAGCCGCGCGGAGCTGGCCTTGGACGAGCGCGACTACAGCGCGGCGCGCGACGCGCTGCGCAGCCTGCACGGCGCCGGGCCGCGGCACATTGCAACCAGCCGCATGCTGCTGCGCGCCGAACGCGGCACGGGCGACTGGGACGAGGTGCTGCGGCTCTCGGCGCAGCTCGCCAAGCGCGATGCCATCGCGCCCGCGCTGGCCGAGGAGTACAAGGTGCAAGCGACGGTCGAGCTTCTGCGCCGCGCCGCATCCGACGCGACCTCGCTCGAGCGGCGTTGGCGGCTGGTCCCCGAGGCTGACCGCACGCAGCCGCGCATCGCCGCGGCGGCCGGTCAGCAGGCGACCAAGCTTGGCCGCGCGCGCCTAGCGCGCGACATCATCGAGGCGGCGCTGGAGGCGGAATGGTCGCCGCAGCTCGTCGCGCTCTACGGCCAATTGCCGGACGAAATGGGCAGCGAGGCGCGCGCCGAGGAAGCGCGCGCGCGCATCGAGCGGGCCGAGGGCTGGCTGCACGCTCACGAGCGCGACGGGCAGCTCCTCGCCGCGCTGGGGCGTCTTTGCGCGCAGGCCGAGCTGTGGGGCAAGGCGCGCAGCTTCCTGGAGGCGAGCCTCTCGTTCGAGGAAGGCCGCGCGGCGCACCTCGACCTCGCGCGGCTCGCCGAGCGCCTCGACCAGCCGGCCGAGGCGCAGCGCCACTACCGCCGCGCCGCCGAGCTCCCCTAGAGCGCCTGATAGGCGCGGAAGCGGCTCATCGAAGGTTCGATCACCTTCTGCCACAGCGCCGGATCGTCGAAGTAGAGGCCCGTCATGACGAGGAGGAAGGTCTTGCCGCCGTGGCTGGCGGTGAAGATGTTGCCGATCGGGCGCTCGTCCTTCACCAGCAGCGAAAGCTTGCCCGCAGGCGGCGCGGCCAGCTCGCGCTCCTCTACGCCGCTCTTCTTGAAGCCGATCATCAGGCCGACCTTCTCGGCACCCTGGGTGAACGCGGCGTCTGATTCGCTCTTGGCCACCTTCACGCTGACGTGGAGGAACAGCACTTTGCTGCCCGGGGGACTCTGGAAGCGGTATGCGATCTCCGAGGTGCCGTCGAGGTGCCGCTTCCTCGTGAAGGTCTCGAGCGCCTCGATGTTGTCGAAGCGGTAGCCGAAGCGCGCGAGCTCGGCGGCGCGCAGCACCACCGTTTTGTCGGCCTCGGTGACCGGCTCCTCGGTGCTGCAGGCGACGACGAAGAAGAGGCAGGAGGCGAAGGCGAGGAGGCGCATGGTCAGATCCAGTCGCGCGGCTTGAGGAAGTCGGTGTAGAGCCTCGCCTCCGGCGAGCCGGGCTCGGGCTTCCAGTCGTAGTGCCAGGCGACCGCCGGCGGCAGCGACATCAGGATCGATTCGATACGCCCGCCCGACTGCAGGCCGAACAGCGTGCCGCGGTCGTAGACCAGATTGAACTCGACGTAGCGCCCACGCCGATGCGCCTGAAAGATTCTTTCCTTTTCTCCAAAAGACACATCCTTTCGCCGCTCGACAATGGGCACATAGGCAGTCAGGAAATGATCCGCCACCGAGCGGGCGAGGGAAAAGGAATAGTCGAGGTTCTGCTCCGAAAAATCGTCGAAGAAGATGCCGCCGATGCCGCGCGGCTCGTTGCGGTGCCGGATGAAGAAGTACTCGTCGCACCACTTCTTGAAGCGCGGATAGTGCTCGCCTGCCGCTTTCCTGCATGTGGCGTGGAAATGGCGCGCATCCTCCTCGAAGCCATAGTAGGGCGTCATGTCCATTGCCCCGCCGAACCACCATGCATCGCCGGCGGAGAAGAAACGAACGTTGAGGTGGACCGTCGGGCAGTAGGGATTGCGCGGATGCAGCACGCTGGAGACGCCCATGGCTTCCCAGGGCTTGCCAGCGAGCTGAGGACGCGAAGCGGTCGCGGAAGGCGGCAGCTTTTCGCCCCGCACGTGCGAGAAGTTGACGCCGCCGCGCTCGAAGACGTTGCCGTCTTCAATGATTCTCGTCGTTCCTCCGCCGCCCTCCGGGCGCTTCCAGGAGTCGGTCAGGAAGGATTTCCCATCCAGGGCTTCGAGGGCGGAGACGATCCGCGTCTGCAAATCCCTGAAGTAATCGAGGACCTTCACGTGAGATTTACTTCCTTTTCAATGCGCGGTGGCCGATGTCCTTGCGGTACTGCATGCCGTCGAAGCGGATGCCTTCGATCGCCTCGTAGGCGCGGGTGCGCGCGCTCGCCACCGAATGACCGAGCGCGGTCACGCAGAGCACGCGGCCGCCGTTCGTCACCGGCGCCTTCCCCTCGAGCTTCGTGCCGGCGTGGAACACGCGGCAATCTTCGGTCGGCTTCGGCAGGCCCTCGATACGGTCGCCCTTGCGCGGCTCGTCCGGATAGCCGTGCGCGGCGAGCACCACGCCGAGCGCGGCGCGGCGGTCCCACGCGGCCTCCACCTCGTCCAGCTTGCCGCGCACCGCGTGCTCGACGAGGTCGAGCAGGTCCGACTTGAGGCGCAGGATGATCGGCTGCGTCTCCGGGTCGCCCATGCGGCAGTTGAATTCCAGCGTGCGCGGGTTGCCGGCCTTGTCGATCATCAGCCCGGCATAGAGGAATCCGGTGTACGGCAAGCCGTCCTTCGCCATCCCGGCCACCGCCGGCTGGATGATCTCGCGCATGACGCGAGCATGGATCTTGGGCGTCACGACCGGCGCCGGCGAATAGGCGCCCATGCCGCCGGTGTTGGGCCCCTGGTCGCCGTCCTCCAGGCGCTTGTGGTCCTGGCTGGTGGCGAGCGTCAGCACGTGCGCGCCGTCGCACATGACGATGAAGCTCGCCTCCTCGCCGTCGAGGAACTCCTCGACGACGACGCGCGCGCCCGCCGCGCCGAACTTGTTCTGCGTCAGCATGGCGTCGATGGCGTCGTTCGCCTCCTGCACGCTGGTCGCGACGACCACGCCCTTGCCGGCGGCGAGGCCATCGGCCTTAACCACGATCGGCGCGCCGCGCTTGGTTACGAAGGCCTTCGCTTCTGTCGCGTCGGTGAACGTGCGGTGCAGGGCGGTCGGCAGCTTGTGCCGCACCATGAACGACTTCGCGAAGTCCTTTGAAGCCTCGAGCTGCGCCGCCGCCTTCGTCGGCCCGAAGATCTTCAGCCGGGCGGCCTGGAACGCGTCGACCACGCCCGCCGAGAGCGGCGCCTCCGGGCCGACGACCGTGAGGTGGACGTCGTTCTTCTTCGCGAAGGCGACCAGCTCGTCGATCTGCGTGACGTCGACGTTCTCCAGGCCTTCCTCGGTGGCGGTGCCGCCGTTGCCGGGCGCGACGTAGACCTTCTGCACGCGCCGGCTCTGCGCGAGCTTCCACGCGAGCGCGTGCTCGCGGCCGCCTGAACCGATGACCAGTAGTTTCATCTCAGTGGCGGAAGTGGCGCACGCCGGTGAATACCATCGCGACGTTGCGCTCGTTTGCGGCGGCGATCACTTCGTCGTCGCGCACGCTGCCGCCGGGCTGGATCACCGCCGCCGCGCCTGCGTCGACCACCACGTCCAGGCCGTCGCGGAACGGGAAGAAGGCGTCCGAGGCGACCACCGAGCCTTTCAGGTCGAGCTTCGCGTTCGTCGCCTTGATCGACGCGATGCGCGCGCTGTCGACGCGGCTCATCTGTCCGGCGCCGACGCCGAGCGTCATGCCGTTGCCGCAGAACACGATGGCGTTCGACTTCGCGTATTGCGCTACGCGCCAGGCGAAGAGCAGGTCGCTCCACTGCGACTCCGTCGGCTGCCTCCTGGTTGCGACTTTCAGCGCCTTCCTGTCCACGGCGTGAAAATCTGTGCTCTGCACCAGCACGCCACCGCCGACGCGCTTGAAGTCATGGCGCTGAACGTCGTGCGCGAGCGGGATCTCCAGTACCCGCACATTGGCTTTCTTGGAAAACACTTTCAGCGCATCCGGTTCGACGCGCGGCGCGATGACGACTTCCGCGAACTGCTTGCTCACCGCTTCGGCCGTGGCGACGCCGAGCGCGCGGTTGAAGGCGAGGATGCCGCCGAAGGCAGAGGTCGGATCGGTCTTGAAGGCCTTGTCGTAGGCCTCGGCGAGCGTCGCGCCGAGCGCGACGCCGCAGGGATTGGCATGCTTGACCAACACGCACGCAGGCTCGGCGAAGGTCTTCACGCATTCCCAGGCCGCGTCAGCGTCGGCGATATTGTTGTAGGAGAGCTCCTTGCCCTGGACCTGCCGATACGCGGCCAGTCCTCCTGGGACTGGCCGCTCGTCGCGATAGAACGCGGCGCTCTGGTGCGGGTTCTCGCCATAGCGCAGGTCCTGCAGCTTGCGCCACTGCATCGTCAGCGTATCGGGGTACTCGCCGCGCTCGCGATTCGCGTCGAGCGAGGACAAGTAGTTCGCTATGGCGCCGTCGTAGGCCGCGGTATGCGCAAAGACTTTCTTTGCCAGCATGAATCGCGTCTCATCGGACACGACGCCATTCTTCTTTATCTGTTCCAGTACCGTCGCGTAGTCCGCCGGGTCGACGATCACCGCCACCCCGGCGTGGTTCTTCGCGGCAGCGCGCAGCATCGCCGGGCCGCCGATGTCGATGTTCTCCACCGCGTCTTCGAAGCGGCAGTCCGGATCGGCGACCGTCGCCTGGAACGGATAGAGATTGACCACCAGCAGGTCGATGGCCGGGATGCCGGCGCCCTGCAGCGCCTTCATGTGCGCCGGGTCGTCGCGGCGCGCGAGCAGGCCGCCGTGGATCTTCGGGTGCAGCGTCTTGACGCGGCCGTCGAGCATCTCCGGAAAGCCGGTGTGCGCCGAAACTTCCGTGACCGCGATGCCTTCCTTGGCGAGAAGCTGCGCGGTGCCGCCGGTGGAGAGGAGCTCGATGCCCAGTCCGGCGAGGGCCCGGGCGAATTCAACGACGCCGGATTTCTCGGAGACGCTGATCAGCGCCCGCTGGATTTTCCCCACTCAGCCGGCTAACCCTTGATGCGCAGCTGCTGCATCTTGCTGCGCAGGGTGTTGCGGTTGATGCCGAGCATCTCCGCCGCGAGCGTCTGGTTGCCGTTC
This sequence comes from Burkholderiales bacterium, assembly GCA_036496555.1. GTDB lineage: Bacteria > Pseudomonadota > Gammaproteobacteria > Burkholderiales > SG8-39 > SCGC-AG-212-J23. The sequence goes on from DASXKY010000013.1 coordinate 20,027, forward strand.
GCCTTGCCGAGCACCGTCTCGATCATCGCCTTCTCGATGTTCTTCAGCACCATGTCGTAGATCGAGGTCGGCTTCTCGCCGTCCATGTCCTTGAAGTAGCGCTCGAGTGAGCGCTTGACGCAGTCGGCGAGCTCGTTGCTTCGGCTCATGCGGCGAGTTTAGCGAAATAGTCGTTCACTGCGCAGTGCTGCGCGCGCGCGTCGGCGATGCGCACGACCTGCTCGCGGAACGCCGCGCCGCCCGGCAGCTCGCGCACCGTCCAGCCGATGTGCTTGCGCGCGACGCGCGCGCCTTGCTCTTCGCCGTACAGGTCGTACAGGCCTTCGAGGTGCTCGACGAGCAGCGCACCGATTTCGGGCACCGCGGGCGCCAGCAGCTTCTCGCCGGTCTCCAGATAGTGGGCGATGACGCGGTACAGCCAGGGCCGGCCCTGCGCGGCGCGGCCGATCATGATGCCGTCGGCGCCGGTGAGCTCGAGGACCCGCCGCGCGTCCTCGGGCGTCTCGACGTCGCCGTTGGCGATCACCGGGATGTGCACGCGCGACTTCACCTCGGCGATGGTCTCGTACTCGGCGCGGCCCTCGAACATGCAGGCGCGGCTGCGGCCGTGGATCGCAAGCGCCTGGATGCCGGCGTCCTCGGCGAGGCGCGCCACACGCACCGCGTTGCGGCGCTCCGGCGCCGGCCCGGTGCGGATCTTCAGCGTCACCGGCACCTCGACGGCGGCGACCACCGCCTGCAGGATGCGCGCGACGAGTGCCTCGTTCTCGAGCAGCGCCGAGCCGGCGGCGACATTGCACACTTTTTTCGCCGGGCAGCCCATGTTGATGTCGATGATGTCGGCGCCGAGGCCGGCGTTGTGGCGCGCCGCGTCGGCGAGCATCTGCGGATCGCCGCCGGCGATCTGCACCGAGATCGGGCCGGGCTCGCCGGCGTGGTCCTGGCGCAGGCGCGTCTTCCTCGACTCGCGAAGCTCCGGGCGTGACGAAATCATTTCAGAAACCGCGAGCGCGGCGCCCATGCGGCGCGCGATGCGCCGGAAGGGGCGATCGGTGATGCCGGCCATCGGAGCGACGAGCAAGCCGTTGCGCAGCGGATGAGCGCCGATCTTCATGCGGGACGGGAATTCTACTTCGAACTTTTACGGCAGGGCGGACGGGCCGTAAATCATTCGCCGCGCGAAGAAGCGGCGCGGCCCTGGCAGCACGTCGAGCGCGGTCAATGCTGCGCCGCGTGCGATCCGTGAAAGCCGATTTCCTCCGGTGAAACCGCCGGCGAGCCAGTGCGTGACACGGATCGTCGCTTCGGCGTCGATTCGGCGCCGCGCGGCGTAGCGCGCGAGCAACGCCGCGTCGCCCGGGTCTTGCGCATCACGCCATATTTGCGCTAGCTCCCATGCGTCGCGCAGGCCGAGGTTGAGTCCCTGGCCGGCGACCGGATGCAGCGTCTGCGCGGCGTTTCCTATATAGACGGCGCGCGCGCCGACCCGCGCCGGACGCACCCGCAGGGCCAGGCGCTGCACCGCGCGGCCTTCGACCGCGATCGGCCGACCCGGCCGGCGGCCCGCCGCCGCGGCCAGAGCAGCAAGGAATTCGGCCTCGGGCATCGCCGCCAGGGCTTGGGCCCTTTCGGGTCGCGCGCTCCAGATCAGCGCATAGCGTCCGCCGAGCGGCAGCAGCGCGAGCGGCCCCTCGGACGTGAAGCGCTCGAAGGCTTCGCTACCTGCCGGCGGCTCGGTTCGCACCAGTCCGACAACCGCTTCCTGGTCGTAGGGAGTTTCTTTGGCTTCCGGCGACACGCCTTCGGCGTGCACCACGCAGAGTGCCTCTGTATCTTCAGAAGTCAGAAGGTTCTCGACCTTCCCTCGAAGAATTGCTTCGAGAACTCCCAGCTCCACTACATACCCCAACGAAGGCACACCCGCGTCCGCGGCGTCCATGCGCGTGCGGCCGAACGCGCCGGCCTGCGAAACGTGGATGGTCTCGATCGGCGTCGGCGCAAGCTCGTCCCAGACGCCGAGCCGCTCGAGGATCAGCCGGCTAGCGTAGGAAAGCGCGATCGGACGGAAGCCGGGTTTTGAGCTGCCTGGCTGGAAAACCTTTACTGAGAGACCTGAATCCGCCAGCGCCAGCGCCAGAGCGCAGCCGACCGGTCCGGCTCCCCTGATCAGGACGTCAGGCGCGGCCGCGCGCATCGCGCATCAGGGCTTCGATGTCGGCGACAGCCTTCGGCGCCTCGGCGGTGAGCACTTCGCAACCTTCGGCGGTGACCGCCACGTCGTCCTCGATGCGCACGCCGATGTTGTGCAGGGCTGGCGGCACGTCGTCGGCGGGGCGGATGTAGAGCCCCGGCTCGACGGTGAGCGTCATCCCGGGCACCAGGGCGCGCCACTTGCCGGCGCGCTTGTACTCGCCCGCATCGTGCACGTCGAGGCCGAGCCAGTGGCCCGTGCGATGCATGTAGAAGCGCTTGTAGGCTTCCTTCTCGAGGACCGCATCGAGCGTTCCCGACACCAGCTTGAGGTCGAGCAGGCCCTGCGCCAGCACGCGCACCGCGGCGTCGTGCGGGTCGTTCCACGCGTTGCCCGGTTTCACCGCGCCGATCGCCGCCGCCTGCGCGGCGAGCACCACTTCGTACACGTCGCGCTGCGCGGGGCTGAAGCGCCCGTTGACGGGGAACGAGCGGGTCAGGTCGGCGGCATAGCCGTCGAGCTCGCAGCCGGCGTCGATCAGCAGCAGGTCACCGTCGCGCAGCGGGGCGTCGTTGAATACGTAATGCAGCACGCACGCGTTCGGGCCGCCGGCGACGATCGGCCAATACGCCGGGAATTGCGCGCCGTTGCGCCGGAACTCGTGCAGCAGCTCGGCTTCGATCTCGTACTCGTTGCGTCCCGGTCGGGCCTGCTGCATCGCGCGGCGATGGGCCGCGGCGGTGATGCGCGCGGCGCGGCGCATCACCGCGAGCTCTTGCGCGTCCTTCACCAGGCGCATCTCGTCGATCAGGCTTCGCACGTCCTGCACGCGATCGGGCGCCGCGGTGCCTGCGCGCGCCTTCGCACGCACGGCGTTCAGCCATCCCATCGCGCGTGCGTCCCACTCGGCGTCGGCGCCGACCGGGTAGAAGAGCGCGGGCTGGTTCTCGAGCAGGCCGGGAAGCAGCGCGTCGAGCTCCTCGATCGGATGCGCCTCGTCGAAGCCGAAGCGCTCGCGCGCCGCGGCGGGGCCGTAGCGGAAGCCGTCCCAGATCTCCCGCTCGGGATTCTTCTCGCGGCAGAAAAGAATTGTTTTTTCAGAAAGCAAAACAAGTACGGCGTCGGGCTCGGTAAAGCCAGTCAGGTAGTAGAAATGGCTGTCGAAGCGATAGGGATAGTGCGTGTCGCGGTTGCGGATGCGCTCGGGCGCGGTCGGCACTACCGCCACGCCCGCGCCCGCGGCCTGCGCAAGGCGCTCCCGGCGCAGGCGGTAGGCGGCGAGGTTCTCGGTGAGGTTCATCGTGATGCCAGCAAGGTCCTTAGCTCGTCCAAGCGCGCCATCGTCCCGACGTCGGTCCACAGGCCGCCGTAGAGCTCGCCCGCCAGCCTGCCTTCGCCCGCCGCCTTGCGCAGCAGCGGCCCCAGGGGGGCTTTGTCGCCGGGGTTTACACCGGCGACCAAACTCGGGGACACGACCGCGATCCCTGCATAAGTGTAGCGCGGAGCAGTGCCGTTGCCGACCGTGCCCGCTTCGAGCGTGAAATCGCCCTCGGGATGATGAAGGGGATTGGGCACGAGGACGATATGGGCAAGGTTCGCGCCGAGCGCGAGCTTTCGAAGAGGCGAAAAATCGAACTCGCAGTAGATGTCCGAGTTCACCAGCAGGAACGGCGCCTCGCCAAGCAGCGGGCGCGCCTGCGCGAGCCCGCCGGCCGTCTCGAGCGGCTCGGCTTCGCGCGACCAGGCAATGCGCAAGCCGTAGCGTGCGCCTTCGCCCACGTGCGAGACGATCTGCTCGCCGAGGTGCGAGACGTTGATGACCGCCTCACGATATCCCGCCCGCGCGAGACGTTGCAGGTGCCAGTCGAGCAGCGTGTGCCCACCGGCTTCGACCAGCGGCTTGGGCAGGCGCTCGGTGAGCGGCCGCAGCCGCTCGCCGCGTCCGGCGGCGAGGATCATCGCCTTCATGCCGGCTGCAACTCGTCGAGCAGTCGCGCCAGCGGCGCCAGCGCGTTGTAGCGCTTTGTCACGTCGCGGACATATCTCAGGAACCGCGGCGTGTCGGCGAGGTATTTCGGCTTGCCGTCGCGGTAGTTCAGGCGCGCGAAGATGCCGAGCACCTTGAGATGGCGCTGTACCCCCATCCACTCGAGGGCGCGCCAGAATTCACCGAAGTCGGTATCGACCGGCAGATTCGCTTTTTTCCCTTTCTCCCAGTAGCGTACGATCCAGTCGAGCTCCTGCTCGGGCTGCCAGCTGACGAAGGCGTCGCGCACCAGGCACACCGGGTCGTAGGTGATCGGGCCGTACACCGCGTCCTGGAAATCGATCACGCCCGGATTGGGCTCGCACACCATCAGGTTGCGCGGCATGTAATCGCGGTGGACGTAGACCTGCGGCTGCGCGAGCGCGCTTTGCACGAGAAGCTTGAAGGTGTTTTCGAGGGCCTCTTTTTCCCGGGGAGAAAGAACTTTTTTCAGATGTCGCTCGACATACCACTCGGGAAACAGGTTCAGCTCGCGCCGAAGAAGCGCTTCGTCGTAGGGCGGCAGCTCGTTTGCGCGGCTTGCCCGTTGCCATCTGACGATCGCGTCAGTCGCATCCGAAAATAGCCGCGCTGCGTTGTTCTCGTCGAGTTCCTGCAGATAGCTGCGCGTGCCGAGGTCGGCGAGCAGAAGAAAGCCTTGTGCAAGGTCCTGCGCGCGCACCTCGGGTGCATGCACGCCCGCATCGCGCAGCAGCCGTGCGACGTGGACGAATGGACGGCAGTCTTCCTTGTCGGGCGGCGCGTCCATCGCGATGAACGTGCGCCCGCCGCCGAGCGTCGCGCGAAAGTAGCGGCGGAAGCTGGCGTCCTCGGACGCGGGCGCGAGCGTGAAGGCGGCGCCGGCAAGCTCGGCGGCGAGCCAGCGTTCGAGCGCGGCGCGCCGGACGTCGTTGTGTATCATTGAAATACTAACGATAACTGAAAGACTTACGGCTGCCCATGCCGTTCCGCCCAGCGACGCTGGCTGCCGTGTTGTTCGTCGTCGCGCCCGCATACTCGCAGGTGGCGCCGCAGTCTCCGCCCCAGTCTCCACAAAAACCCGCCGTCGCGCCGCCGCCGACCACCATCGAGGGCGACCGCATCGAGGGCGTGAGCGACATCGAGGTGACGGCGCGCGGCAACGCCGAGATCCGCCAGGGCGACACCGCGATCTTTGGCCAGGAGCTGCGCTACAACCGCGAGCTCGGCCGCGCGCAGGGCGAGGGCGGTGTGCGCCTCACCGATGGCCCCGACCGCTTTTTTGGGCCGCGCATGGAGTACAACACGCTCGACGGCACCGGCTTCTTCGAAGAGCCGACCTTCCTGCTGCAGCGAGAGCAGGAGGCGCACGGCACCGCCTCGCGCATCCAGTTCCTCGGCAAGGACGTCTACCGGGCCTTCAATGCGCGCTACACCACCTGCCGGCCGGACCAGGAGGACTGGGTGCTCACCGCGGCGCAGCTCGATCTCGACTATGGCAACGACGAGGGCCACGCCAAGAGCCCGCGCCTGCGCTTCTTCGACGTGCCGATCGCCGGCCTGCCGGCGGCCAGCTTTCCGCTCGAGAACAAGCGCCGCAGCGGCGTCCTCGCGCCTTACTACGCGACGACCAGCCAGCGCGGCTTCGAGCTGGCGGTTCCCTACTACCTGAACCTCGCCCCGGAGTACGACGACACACTCACGCCGGTGTACATGACCAAGCGCGGCATACAGCTGAAGAACGAGACGCGCTACCTGAACAAGAACTTCAACGGCACCCTCAAGCTCGAGTATCTACCCGACGACAAGCAGTCCGGTACTACGCGCGACGGCGTCTCGTGGCTGCACACGCAGACGATCGTGCCCGGGCTGCGCCTGGACGTCGACTACAACAAGGTCTCCGACGACCGCT
>DASXKY010000014.1:0-48345 GCA_036496555.1 Burkholderiales bacterium
CATGCTGTTCCTCATCGGGCGCTTCGGCCTCGACGGCGGCCAGTATCAGGCGGTCGAATACCGCGGCGAAGCGATCCGCGCGCTGCCGATGCAGGAGCGCATGACTCTCTGCAACATGGCCGCCGAGCTCGGCGCCCAGACTGGGCTGATTGCTTCCGACGACTTGACGAAGGAATACCTGAAAAAGGATGTTGAAGCCTGGGACAGCGACGCTGGCGCTGCGCTCCTTTCACATCATGTCTTCGACGCTTCCACCCTGGCACCGCAGGTGGCTGCCCCGCACAGTCCGGCAAATACAAAGGATGTTTCCTTCTTTGAAAACGTAGCACCGAATGTTGCGTATATCGGTGCCTGCACCGGCGCAAAGCTGGAGGACCTTCGAATGGCGTCGCGAGTCCTTCGCAGCAGAAAATCCAGAATCCGGCTGCTGGTCGCCCCGGCCAGCTTGCGTGACCAGGAAGCGGCGCGGCAGGAAGGCGTGCTCAAGATCCTCGAGGACGCGGGCGCGCAGCTGCTGGCGAATTCCTGCGGCATCTGCGCCGGATATGGCGGCCACCTGCTGCAGGACGACTCGGTGGCGATCTCGAGCACGGCGCGCAACTTCAAGGGGCGCATGGGTTCGCCGAAGTCGCTGGTGTATCTCGCTTCGCCCTATACCGTCGCCGCTTCGGCGGTCGCAGGCCGCATCGCCGATCCGCGGGAATTCCTGCGATGAGGGCCTGGGTCCTCGGCGACGACGTCGATACGGACGTGCTTGCGCCCGGCGCGTACATGAAGTTCGGCATCGAGGAGATCGCCAAGCATTGCCTTGAATCAGTCCTGCCCGAATTTGTTTCTTCTGTAAGAAAAGGCGATGTAGTCGTGGCCGGTCGCAACTTTGGCGCCGGTTCCTCCCGCGAACAAGCGCCCGCAGCGCTGAAGCATCTCGGCGTCGCGGCGCTCGTCGCCGAGTCTTTCGCCGGGCTGTTCTACCGCAATGCCATCAACCTGGGCCTGCCGGCTGTCGCCTGCGCCGACGCGAAGCGCATCCGGCAAGGCGATACGTTGAAAGTAGATGTCGAGGCCGGCCGGATCGAGAACCTCACCACCGGCGAGGCTCTCGCCTGCGAGGCCATTCCTTCGCACCTCATGCCGATGCTGCGCGACGGCGGGCTACTGCCCCACCTGGAAAAGCGATTGAAGAAATGAACTTCGACCTCGTCATCAAGAATGTCCGCGTGGTGCGGCCGGATGGAAAGCAGCCCGAGGACGCCGATATCGGCATCAGCAATGGCCGCTTTTCAAGAATAAGCAAAAACATACAAATTCAAGAAGCAAAGACGACATACGACGGCAAAGGCCGACTGGCGTTTCCCGGAGTGGTCGACGCGCACATGCACACCGGCATCTACTCGCCGCTCGCCGAGGACGCGGTGAGCGAGAGCCGCGCGGCAGCGCAGGGCGGCGTGACTTCGAGCCTCAACTATTTCCGCAGCGGGCAGTACTACCTCAACAAGGGCGGGCCGTACGCGAAGTTCTTCCCGCAGGTGCTGAAGTTGTCCGCCGGCCGCTTTCATGTGGACTATGGATTTCACCTGGCGCCGATGGATCGCACTCACATCGGGGAAATAGAGAAATTAATAAAAACCCATGGCGTGTGCTCGTTCAAGATCTTCATGTTCTACGGCTCGCACGGGCTGCACGGCCGCTCCGACGACCAGCGCAAGTTCCTGATGATCGGGCCGAAGGACCGCTACGACTACGCACACTTCGAGTTCGTCATGCGCGGCGTGCAGGCGGCGCGCGCGAAGCTGCCGCAGCTCGCCGGCCAGATCAGCCTGTCGCTGCACTGCGAAACCGCCGAGATCATGACGGCGTACACGGCGCTCGCCGAGAAGAACGGCAAGCTGAAGGGACTCGCCGCCTACCACGCCGCCCGGCCGCCGCATTCAGAGGGCCTGGCGGTCTTCATCGCCTCGTACCTCGCCAACGAGACCGCGCTGCCTACGATCAACCTGCTGCATCTCAGCTCGAAAAAGGCATTGACCGCGGCGCTGCAGATGGCAGAGGTCTTTCCACACATCGACTTTCGTCGCGAGGTGACCATCGGCCACCTGATCCTGGACATCACGTCGAAAGCCGGTCCGCTGGCGAAAGTGAATCCGCCGATCCGGCCGCGCGAGGACGTCGAATTCCTCTGGGAGAAGCTGCTCGAGGGCAAGGTCGATTGGGTGGTGAGCGACCATGCCTGCTGCCGCCACGAGACCAAGGTGGCGAAGAAGGCCTTCGGCAATATCTGGCTCGCGAAATCCGGCTTCGGCGGCACGGAGTATCTGCTGCCGGCCCTGGTTTCCGAAGGCATGAAGAGAGGCCTTGCGCTCAATCGAGTGGCAAAGCTGACCAGTCAAAACCCTGCCAGGCGGTTCGGCCTCAACGCCAAGGGCGACATCGCCGAGGGCTTCGACGCCGACGTCGTGTTAGTCGACCCGAACGAGACGTGGACTATCCGTGCGAAGGATTCCGAATCCACGCAGGGGTACACGCCGTTCGAAGGGATTGAATTGGGTTGCAAAGTAAAAGCAACGTTCCTGCGCGGCGAGCTGATCTGCGAGAACGGCAACGTCCTCGGCAAGCCGCGCGGCCGCTACCTGCACCGGCCGACGAGTTGAAGATCGACGTGGTCGTCGTCGGCGCCGGTGCCTGCGGCCTCACCGCGGCGCTGGCGGCGCGGGACGCCGGGGCCGAGGTATTGATTCTCGAAAGAGATCCCGCGCCCGCGGGATCGAGCGCGCTCTCGTCGGGATTCATTCCCGCCGCGCGGACGCGCTTCCAGCGCCCCGGCAGCGACTCGCCGGAGCGCATGGCCGCGGACATCCAGCGCAAGAACAAGGGCCAGGCCGATCCGAAGGTCGTGCGCGCCGTGTGCGAAGCCTCCGGCCCGGCGATCGAATGGCTCGCGGACCGGCACGGAATTCCGTTCGAGCGGGTCGAGGGCTTTCTGTATCCGGGCCACAGCGTGGAGCGCATGCATTGCGTGCCGGACAAAACGGGCGCGGCGTTGATGGGTTACCTGCAGAACGCCTCCCGGGAGATCGATCTGCTCACCTCTGCGCACGTGAGGGACGTCGACGCGCGATCCGTACGCTTCGAAAGGCCCGACGGCTCTAGCGAGACGGTGGACTACGGCGCGCTCGTCCTCGCCTGCTCCGGCTTCGGCGGCAACCGCGCCATGGTGCGCGAGCACTTGCCCGAGATCGCGGATGCGCTGTACTTCGGCCACGCGGGAAATCAGGGTGATGCCGTGCGCTGGGGTGCCGCGCTCGGCGCCGCGGTGAGCGGCATGTCCGCCTACCAGGGCCACGGCTCGGTGGCGACACCGCATGGCATCCTCATCACCTGGGCGCTGATGACCGAGGGCGGCATCCAGGTAAACGAACGCGGCGAGCGCTTCGCCAACGAGCACGCCGGTTACTCCGAAGCCTGTTTGCCCGTACTACGCCAGCCAGACGGCGTCGCGTGGTGCATCTACGACGAGCGGCTGCACCAGCTCGGTATGACTTTTCCCGACTATCGGGAAGCCTTACGCGTCGGTGCCGTAAAGAAAGATCCCTCGTTTCCCCTGCTGGAAGCGACTCTCCAGAAAGCGCGAAGCCCTGCGGCGGCCGGAGGGCAGGACTCTTTCGGGCGGAGCTTTGCGGACAAGCCGGCGCTGCAACCCCCGTACTACGCCATCAAGGTGACCGGCGCCCTGTTCCACACGCAAGGCGGTCTGGTCGTGAATGAGCGGGCTGAGGTGCTCGATCGAAGCGGGAAGCCTGTACCGAGGCTCTACGCCGGCGGCGGCGCCGCTTGCGGGCTATCGGGCAACCACGTGTGGGGCTATCTGTCGGGCAACGGATTGCTCAGCGCGGTCGTGCTCGGCAGGGTCGCGGGCGACAACGCTGCTAGGCGCCTTCGACGATAACCATGTGGAATTCCGCGGCGCCGAGCCGGTGCTTGCGGGCGGCCTGATACTCGGGTGAGTTGTAGAACTTCTTCGCCGTCTCCACGTCGGGATACTCCGTCACCACGATGCGCTCGAACGGGATGCTTCCTTCGAGCGTGGTCTTCTTCCCCCCGCGCACCAGGAATTTCCCGCCGTACTTGGCGTTTGCCGGGCCGGCTCCCTTGGCGTACTCGGGATATTTCGCCGGATCGGTGACGTTGACCATGGCGATGATGTAGGCGGTCATTGCAGCTTCTCCTCTAGGAAACCAGCCGATACAGCACGTAAAGGATCATGAACAGATTCAGGTAGGCGGTCCCCGACATGCCGGGCGCGCGGTATAGCGGATGGAGGCGGTAGCCGGCCCAGAACAGGCAGCGGGCAACGACAAACCAGAGCGCGCAGGCCCAAACGACCTGCACGGAGCCGACCGGGACCAGCGTCGCGACGGCAAGCGAGGCGACGGCGAAGACGAAGTTCTGCTGCAGCGTGTTGTCCGCGACGCGGCCGTCGATGTCCATCGTCGCGCTCTCCGCGTTGCGCGTCGGATCGATGGCATCGCTCAGGAAACGCTTGTTGCCGATCGTGATCAGCATGACGAAGAATGGCACCAGCGCGAATACGTTGGCGCGCAGCGCGTAGGCGAGCCGCGCGGCGGGCTCGTCGGCAATTCCCGGCGCCGGCAGCAGCTTCGTCAGCAACCACACGGCGATGATCATGGCCGCAATGCCGCTCGCGGCACCTATCGCGACGACCCTCTGCTCCGGTTTCATTGCTCGCTCCCCTTTTTTTCCCGGCCCTCCGCATGAAAGCGGTGCAGGACGCGGTGCGCGAGCGGCGCCAGGATGATGCCGGTGGAGACGATGACCACCAGGCCGCAATAGAGCGCGTACAGGCCCGCGAACAGCTTGCCGCCGAAGCTCTGCGGGTTGTCCACCGGTCCCATCCCGCCGAGGAGCATCGAAGCATTGAGAAAGGCGTCGATCCAGGTCAAGCCCTCGAGCAGGTGGTATCCGGCCATGCCGATGAGCAGCGACACGGCGACCAGCAGGAACGCGATCCTGCCGCTGCGGGCAAGGCGCGAGAAGAATTTCCGCCTCGGCAGGAGCGGATCAGTTCGACCTTCGTACTCGAAGATCTCCATCAGGTGATGCGAACGGGCGCGGGACCGTACTTGTTCAGCCCCTCGTCGCCGGCGATCGCGCAAATGATGAGCAGGATCGGCCAGCCGAGCCCCGGCACCAGCACGATCCAGATCCACCAGCCCGACATGCCGCGATCGTGCAGGCGCTTGATGGTGGTCACGACGAAGATCCATACCCAGACGCACATGGCGGCCCCGAGAATCACGACGTTGGTCGCCAGTACGACGCCTCCGAGGACAGACCGGTCGCGTAGATCCACGTTCATTATCGCGCTGCACACGAACGCGATGGCCCACAGAGCTACGCTGGAAGCAAGGACACCGAGCAGCCAATACGGCTTGCGCGCCAGGCGGCCGTCATCGGAAAACAGGATCGTGGTGAGCTTTGGCTTCGCTGCAACTACTTCCATTGCCCCTCCCCTTGTCGAGCAGACTAGTGCTTCGGCGGCGGCTTCTTGTCGATGAAGGCCTCCATCCCGGCGCGGCCTTCGGCGTGGGCGAAACTGGCCGAGATGACGCCGCCGGCGAGCTCGTAGGCCTTGGCGAGGCTCTGGTCCATCTGCTGGTAGAAGCCACGCTTGCCCGCCGCGACGGTGGCGGGAGGTTTCTCGGCGATCTTGCGCGCCAGGCTTGCCGTTTCTTCGACCAGCATTTCAGGAGAAACCACGCGGTTCACGAGTCCCCATTCCATTGCGCGATGCGCGTCGATGGGATCACCGGTGAGCAACATCTCCATGGCGTGCTTGCGTTGCAGGTTGCGGCCGATGGCGACGCCGGGCGTCGAGCAGAAGAAGCCCCAGGTTACGCCCGAAGTGACGAACTTCGCGCCTTCGGCGGCGAGCGCCAGGTCGCACTGCGCGACGAGCTGGCAGCCGGCGGCGGCGGCCGCGCCCTGCACCCGGGCGATCACCGGCTGCGGCAAGGCCGGGATCATCTGCATCATGCGGCTGCACTGGGCGAAGAGCGCCTCGATCTTCGGCAGCTCCTTCAGCGCCCGGATCTCCTTGAGGTCGTGGCCGGCGCAGAAGCCCTTGCCCGCCGCCGCCAGGATGACCACCCTGGTTTTCCTGTCGGCTTTCAGTAAATCAAATTCATTCTGCAGGGCGTCCAGCATCGCGCTGGTCAGCAAATTCATCTGCTGCGGCCGGTTCAGCGTCAGCGTGCAAACGCCGTCGCGGTCTTCGCGGAGAACCAGCGGCTGGTCGGACTGGGGGACGGCGCTCATGTGTCGATGGCGGAGGTGGACTTGGCTTTCTCGCGCAGCACGAACTTCTGGATCTTGCCGGTCGAGGTCTTCGGCAGCTCGCCGAAGACCACCGCGCGCGGCGCCTTGAACTTCGCCAGGTGCTGGCGGCAGAAGGCGAGGATCTCCTGTTCCGTCACTTTCGTATCCGGCTTCAATTCGACGAAGGCGCAAGGCGTTTCGCCCCATTTCTCGTCGGGCATGGCGACCACCGCGGCGCCGAGCACCGCCGGGTGCCGGTAGAGGATGTCCTCGACCTCGAGCGACGAGATGTTCTCGCCGCCCGAAATGATCACGTCCTTCGAGCGGTCCTTGATCTTGAGGTAGCCGTCGGGCTGCATCACCGCGAGGTCGCCCGAATGGAACCAGCCGCCGCGGAACGCCGCCTCGGTCGCCTTCGCGTTCTTAAGGTAGCCCTTCATGGTGATGTTGCCGCGGAACATGATCTCGCCCATGGTCTCGCCGTCGGCCGGCACCGGCGTCATCGTCTCCGGATCCATTACCGAAAGACCTTCCTCCATGAGGTAGCGCACGCCCTGGCGAGCGTTGAGGCGGGTGCGCTCGCCGATGTCGAGCTGGTTCCATTCCTCGTGCTTGGCGCAAACCGTCGCCGGACCGTAGACCTCGGTCAGGCCGTAGACGTGGGTGATGTCGAAGCCCAGCCCCTCCATGCCCTCGATCATCGCCGCCGGCGGCGCCGCCGCCGCGACCATGCCATGCACCTTGTGCGTGATGCCCTTCTTCATTCCCTCCGGCGCATTGATCAGCGTGGAGTGGACGATAGGTGCGCCGCAATAGTGAGTGACTTTGTGTTTCCTGATCAAATCGAAAATCGTAGATGCCTCTACCTTGCGCAAGCACACGTTCGTGCCGGCGTTGGCGGCCATCGTCCACGGAAAGGTCCAGCCGTTGCAGTGGAACATCGGCAGCGTCCACAGGTAGACCGCGTGGTGCGGCATGCCCCACGTGACGATGTTGCAGACGGCGTTCAGGTACGCGCCGCGATGGTGGTAGACGACGCCCTTCGGATCGCCGGTGGTGCCCGAGGTGTAGTTGAGCGCGATCGCGTCCCATTCGTCCTTCGGCCACAGCCACTCGAAATCGGCATCGCCCTCCTGCAGCAGCGACTCGTAGCCGGCGTCCGCGTCGACGACCGGGATGGATAAATTCAATTTGTTTACTACAGAAGAATATTCATGGTCGGCGATCAGGATCTTGGCCTCGCCATGCTTGAGCATGAAGGCCACGGCCTCGGGGTCGAGGCGGGTGTTGAGCGCGTTGAGGACGGCGCCGCACATCGGCACGCCGAAGTGCGCCTCGTACATCGGCGGCGTGTTCGGCAGCATCACCGCCACCGTGTCGCCGCGGCGGATGCCGCGCTTCGCCAGCGCCGAGGCCAGGCGCCGGGATCGCGCATAGGTCTCGAGCCAGGTGTAGCGCTTGTCGCCGTAGACCACGGCGAGCCGCTCGGGGTAGACGGCGGCGGCGCGCTCGATGAACGAAAGCGGCGTCAGGGGAGCGTAATTGGCTGAATTGCGGTCGAGATTCTGCTCGAACGGGTTGCCACGGCTCATCCGTTGAGTATAGCGCCGCCGATAGATGTGTAACGCGGACCGGCCTTCCAATTGGTTCATGGTCGCCTGGCTCGCCCTGCTCTTCTCGTTCCTCGCCCTGGCGCTCGCCGCGTTCGCTCTGTTTCGAGGCCTCGCGCTCGCCTTCGCGCCGCAGATCGTGGCCGGCGATGTCATCCTGCCGCGCTCCAGCACCGCGGGCGGCGTCAAGTTCCTGCTGCCGCTGCAGTTCACCAACGCCGGCTATTCGGGCGGCGTCGTGCACTGGGTCGCGCTGCGCCTTACGGTGGACGGGGACAAGGCGCGCTCGATGCTGCTCAGCCCGGTCGCCGAAGTGGACATGCAGCACTTCCTGCGCGCGAAGCGCCGCCTGGAGACCGACAACGTGGAACCCTTCACCGCCTTCGCCCTGGACGCCAAGCGCGCCCTCGCCAAGTTCGTGCTGTTCGAGCCGGCGGAGCAACGCACCGCGCCCGCGCTCAAGCTGCGTCCGGGACGCTATGCCTTCGAGATTTTCTACAAGGCGGGGGCGATGCGCGAGCCGCGCCTCGGGCCGGTCTTCGAGCACCTGCTCGAGCAGAAGAGCGTCGAGCAGTACGAGTCGGACGAGACGGTCTACCTCATCAACTACCAGATCACCTTGCCAGGCGTGCGCCGCGAGGTCGCCGGCCTGGAGTGGCTGCCGCGCGGGCGCGGCTAGCGGCCCTCATCCCGCCAGCAGCCTGCGCCAGAGACTCGGGCCCCTGGCGTCCTTCTCCATCGCGTCGAGGTAGCGCTCGTGCAGCGCCACCTCTTCGGGCAGCGCCGGCAGCACGATCAGCTGAGTGGCGTCCACGCGCAGCGCCTCGGCCGCCGCGGCGACCGCCGCCGGTGCTTCCAGCTCCATCACCAGGCTCTCCTGGCCGCGGGTCATGGCGAGGTAGCACTCGGCGAGGAGCCGCGCGTCGAGCAGCGCGCCGTGCAGCGTGCGGTTCGAGTTGTCGATGAAATAGCGCTCGCACAGGGCGTCGAGAGAGTTCTTCTTGCCGGGATGCAGCTCGCGCGCGAAGGCGAGGGTGTCGAGCACCTTGGCGGTGTGCTCGGCGAGCTTGCCCAGGCCGCAGCGGCCGAGCTCGGCGTCGAGGAACTCGACGTCGAAGTCGGCGTTGTGGATGATCAGCTCGGCGCCGCGCACGTAGTCGAGGAATTCGCGCGCCACCTCGGCGAACTTGGGCTTGGAGCGCAGGTCATCGAGCGTCAGGCCGTGCACCAGCGAGGCGCCCTCGTCGATCTCGCGCTCGGGGTTGAGGTAGGCGTGGAAGGTGCGCTCGGAGATGCGGCGGCTCAGCACTTCGACGCAGCCGATCTCGATGACACGGTCGCCGAGCTTGGCGTTGAGGCCGGTCGTCTCGGTATCGAGCACGATCTGCCTCATTAGGAGAGAGGCCCTGTCATGCCGGGATCCCCCGGTTGGCGAGGGCGTCGGCCCTTTCGTTCTCCGGGTGGCCGGCATGCCCCTTCACCCAGTGCCACTCGACGTCGTGGCGCTTCCTCGCCTCGTCCAGCTCCACCCAAAGCTCCTTGTTCTTCACGTCCTTTTTGTCGGCGGTCTTCCAGCCGTTGCGCTTCCAGGAGTGTATCCATTCCTGGATGCCCTTCTGCACGTATTGCGAATCGGTATAGAGCCGCACCCGGCTCGGCTGCTTCAGCGACTCGAGCGCGCGGATCACCGCGGTCAGCTCCATCCGGTTGTTCGTCGTTGCCGCTTCCCCTCCGAAGATTTCCTTTTCGATATCGCCATATCTGAAAACCACGCCCCAGCCACCGGGACCCGGATTGCCGCGGCACGCGCCGTCGGTAAATATTTCCACGGCCTTATCGGTCATGGACCTCCTTGTGGGAACGCTGCGGAATCGGCGCCAGCGCACGCCGGCGCGCCCGCTCCTGCCGCCACTGCGGCGTCACCAGGCGCATGCCGGCGACGCGCTTGACGGCGCGCACGACGTAGAGGCCGCCGGCGATCGGCCACCAGCGCGCCCCCGCCTTCTCCATGAACGCGAAGCGGCTGAGCCACAGCCGGCTGCGGAACGGCGGCGCGTAGCAGCCGAAGCGGCCGCCGTCGAGCTCGAAGCCGAGCACCCGCAGCCAGTCGCGCAGGCGAAACAGGCCGATGAAGCGCGCATCCCACGGAGGGCGGTTCTTGTGGAAAGTGAACATCTGCCGCAGACGCCAGAGCGAACCGGTATTGAAACCGGAGATCACCAGCCGGCCCTCCGGCATCAGCACCCGCTCGGCCTCGCGCAGCACCTCGTGCGGGTTGTCGTGCCACTCGAGCACGTGCGGCAGCACCACCAGATCGACGCTCTGCGAGGCGAGCGGAATCTGCAGCGGGTCGGCGGCGAGCGCCGCGCCCGCCTCGAGGGCCAGCGAAAAGCGGTAGGGAATGCGGTTCTGTCGCAGAAAATCGACTTCCGGTAGTCCGATCTGCACCGCCCGGAACCCGAACACATCTTCAACGGCGCTGTCAAACTGGGAGAATTCCCAGTCGAGAACATAGGCGCCCTGGGAGGTCGCCAGCCACGAAGAGAGCGATGAGCGGAGGCCGTTATACTTCGACGCGCCGTTCTGCACGAAGGATTGCCCGTCCATGCTGGAAATCGTTCCCGTCAAAGCGTTCAAAGACAATTACGTCTGGACGCTGCGCAACAAGACGCACGCCGCGGTGGTCGATCCCGGCGAGGCGCAGCCGGTGCTCGACTACCTCGCGCGTGAGAAGCTCACGCTCGCGGCAATTCTCGCCACGCACCACCACGCCGACCACGTCGGCGGCATCGCCGAGCTCCTGCAGCATTACAAGGTTCCCGTGTATGGGCCGCGCGGCGAGCCGATCGCCACGCTCACTAGGGCCGTCGGCGGAGGCGACACGGTGAAGGTCGCGGAGCTCGGCGTCGAATTCTCCGTGCTGGACATCCCCGGCCACACGCGCGCGCACATCGCCTATTATGGGGCAGGGTCGCTTTTCTGTGGCGACACGCTCTTCGCCTGCGGCTGCGGCCGCCTCTTCGAAGGCACCGCGGAACAGATGTACGACTCGCTCGGCAAGCTCGCGCGGCTGCCCGACGACACGAAGGTCTATTGCGGCCACGAATACACGCTCGCCAACATCGGCTTCGCCAGGGCGGTGGAGCCCGGCAACGCCGCGCTCGCCAGGCGCGAGGCGCGCGATCGCAAGTTGCGCGAGGCGGGCCGGCCGACGCTGCCCAGCACGCTCGCCGAGGAGAAAGCCACCAACCCGTTCCTGCGCTGCGTGGAGCCGGCGGTGGTGGATTCGGTCAACAAATACCTCGGCTCGCGCGTTTCTGATCCTGTGAGAGTATTCGCCGCGATACGCGACTGGAAGAACAAGTTTTGAAGAACATCCTCCCAGCCATCCTGGCCGCATCGCTCCTCGCCCTCCTCGCCGCCTGCGCGAGCCAGCCCGGCAGCGAGGCGCCGGCCGCTGCTTCCCCGGAAGCGCCATTCCCTGCCTCCGCACCGGCTGCGCCGGCCGCCCCGGCGGCGGGCGGGACGGGCGTGCTCGATGCGTCTAAGCTCGGCCCCTTCGACGGCGAGCGGCGCGCCGTCACCGAGCCGCTGCGCGGCATCACCAAGATCGACCGCACGGTGCCGCCCGACGACCTGTGGGAGCGCGTGCGGCGCGGCTTCGCCATGCCGGACCTCGACAACAAGCTGGTGCAGCAGAATGTGAACTACTACGTCGCGCGGCCCGAGTACCTGCAGCGCGTGTTCGACCGCAGCCGGCTGTACCTGTACCACATCGTCGAGGAAGTCGAGAAGCGCGGCCTGCCGACCGAGCTTGCGCTGCTGCCGATGGTCGAAAGCGCGTTCAACCCGATGGCCTATTCGCGCGCGCACGCCTCGGGCCTGTGGCAGTTCATTCCCGGCACCGGCCGGCGCTACGACCTCAGCCAGAACTGGTGGTACGACGAGCGCCGCGACATCGTCGCCTCCACCAACGCCGCGCTCGATTACCTCACCAGGCTCTACGAGATCCACGGCGACTGGCAGCTCGCCCTCGCCTCCTACAACTGGGGCGAAGGCGCGGTGAGCCGCGCGGTCGCGAAGAACCGGGCGGCACACAAGCCGGCCGACTACGCGAGCCTCAAGATGCCTGCGGAGACGCGTAACTACCTGCCGAAGCTGCAGGCGCTGAAGAACATCATCGCCAATCCGAAGCCCTTCGGCATCGACCTCGATCCGATCCCCAACCACCCCTACTTCGCCGAGTACACCGGGGTGCGCGACATCGACGTCAAGCTCGCCGCCAAGCTCGCCGAGATGCCGATCGACGAGTTCATCGCCCTCAACCCGGGCTTCAGCCGGCCGCTGATCCGCGCCTCGATGACCCCGCGCATCGTGCTGCCCGCCGACAAGGTCGAGGTATTCCACGACAACCTCGCCAAGCTCGAGGAAGACGAGTCGCTGGTCTCGTGGAAGAGCTACTACCCGAAGAAGGGCGACACGCTGGAGTCGATCTCCAAGAAGCACGGCATGTCGCTCGCCCAGCTGAAGGAAGTGAACGGCATCTCGCTGCGCACCAAGACCGTGCCGAGCGTGCTGGTGGTGCCGATCAGCGCGACGGCCGCGGCGGGCATGACCCGCATGCCGATCATGTACGCGCCGCCGATCCCGGTGACGACGCGGCGCGTGTTCCACACCATCAAGCCCGGCGAGACTCAGGCCTCCATCGCCAAGCGCTACGGCGTGGCGGTGGAAGACCTCCAGCTGTGGAATCCGGCGTCGAAGTTCTCGGCGGGCAGCAAGATCGCGATCGAGCAGCGCGTCGTCGTCAAGCGCAGGGCGCGCGCCGCCTCCTCCAAGAAGAAGAAGAAGCCGGTCAAGCGCGCTGCGGGCTGATCAGTTGCCGCCGCCCGGCGGCGACCAGACCAGGAACTTGCCGGCGAGCGACTGCACCGGGCCCAGCGGTGTGTTCGAATCCGTCAGCTGGTCGATCGCAGGCTGGCCGCCGGTCAGCTTGTAGACCACCACGTCGCCCTTGAGCAGCACCAGCCCGTTGAAGCGCCAGCCGGCGACGCGCGTCTCGCGGTGGAAGCCGAGGATGTCCAGCCAGAAGTTGCCCTTGCGGTGGGTCTTGACCAGCCGCTGGTCCACCTCGAAGCCGCGGCACTGCGTCTTCGCGGTCACGCACTCGAGCACGCCCGCGTCGAGATCGTTGAAGGAAATCGCCTGGCTCACCATGAAGCGGCGCAGGACGTCGGCATAGTTCAGGATGGCGATGTTGGCGTTGCTCGACGGATCGAGCGAGAGCCCCTTGAGCTGCAATACGGTGGTTTTCCCCGGTTCGATCTGGTCGAAGGCCTTCTGCGCCTCCTGGTAGGTCGTCCAGTTGCTGGCGGTCTTGTCCTCGGAACGCGGCAGCAGCGAGCTGCAGCTGCAGCAGGCCAGCACTACCAGCACGAGGGTAACGGTCCGCACCACGGCGAACTATGTCACCTGCGGGTTACACGCCCGTTCGGCACGCGGCTCGCCGCGCTAGGCCGTCAGGACCGCGGCGAGCAGCTCGCGGGTATACGGGTGCGACGGACGCCGTAGCACTTCGTCGACAGCGCCATGCTCGACGATGCGCCCTTCCTTCATCACCGCGACGTCGTGCGCCAGATAGTCCACCACCGCGATGTTGTGCGTAATGAAAAGGTAGGCGATGCCGCGATCGCGCTGTAGCGATCGCAGCAGGTTGAGGATCTGCGCCTGCACCGACACGTCGAGCGCGCTGGTCGGCTCGTCGCAGACGATCAGGCGTGGGTTCACGGCGAGGGCCCGCGCGATGGCGATGCGCTGGCGCTGGCCGCCGGAGAACTCGTGCGGATAGCGCATCAGCGAATCGGCCGGCAGGCCCACGTCGGACAGGATGCCCGCCAGCGCCTTCAGGCGCGCCGCGTCGTCGCCCCCCACCCCGAGGCTGCGCATGCCTTCGAGCAGGATCTCCTGCACGCGCAACCGCGGATTGAGGGACGAGAATGGGTCCTGGAAGATGATCTGCATGGCGCGGCGCAGGGGGTGCATGCCTGCTCGCGTTCGATGTGTAAGGTCCTTCCCTTCGAAAGCAATCCGGCCGGCGGTCGGCTCGATCAGCTTGAGCAGCGCCTTGCCCGTCGTGGTCTTGCCGCAGCCCGATTCGCCCACCAGCGCCAGCGTGCGCCCTTCGCGCAGATCGAAAGACACCCCGTCCACCGCTTTCACATGCCCGACGGTGCGCTTGAAAATGCCTTTTCTGATCGGAAAGTGGACCTTCAGATCCTTTACCTCCAGGAGCCGTTGCCCTCCGGTCGCTTCATGGACTCGCGTCTCCCCGGTTGAAAACGCGCTTGCGCGACGCTCCGCAGGACCACGGTCACGGAGAAAACACCTCGCCAAGTGCCCAGGCAGCGGCTCGTAAAGCGGCGGCGCCTCGACCCGGCATCGATCGAAGACGAAGTCGCAGCGGTCGGCGAAGCGGCATGAGTGGAATTCCTGGGTCAGCGGCGGCACCTGACCGCGGATGACGGCGAGGCCCTCGGCGCGCCGCTGCGGCGACGGCAGCGCGGCGAAGAGCTTCTGCGAGTACGGGTGCTGCGGCGCGCGCATGAAGGCTTCGCGCTCCGCCAGCTCGACGATCTCGCCGGCGTACATCACCGCCACGCGGTCAGCCATCTTCGCCACGATCCCCAGGTCGTGCGTGATGAGGAGCAGAGCCATGCCGCGCTCGGCCTGCAGCTTCGCCAGCAGGTCGAGGATCTGCGCCTGGATCGTCACATCGAGCGCGGTGGTGGGCTCATCGGCGATCAGCACGTCCGGCTCGACGGCCAGCGCGCCGGCGATCATCACCCGTTGGCGCTGGCCGCCGGAGAGCTGGAACGGATACTGGTGGTATCGCTCCTCGGGATTGGGAAGGCCTACCGCTCTCAGCAGTTGAACGGATTTTTCCGTCGCATTTCCTCCAGGCGCATGCCTGCGAACGACCTCTTCAATCTGATGCCCCACCGTCAGAACCGGATTCAATGCGGTCGCCGGCTCCTGGAAGATCATCGAAACGCGCTTGCCGCGCACGGCGCGCATGGCGGCTTCCGGCAGGCGCAGGAGGTCGACGCCGCCGAGCTCGACCCGCCCCGCCTCGATCCGCGCCGCGTCGGGCAGGAGCCGCATGAGGGACAGCGCGGTCATCGACTTGCCGCAGCCCGATTCGCCGACCAGCGCAAAGCATTCGCCCGCCTTCACCTCGAAGCTGACGCCGTCCACCGCGCGCAACTCGCCGGCCGCGACGTCGAGAACCGTGGAGAGGTTCTCGACCTTCACCGGGACGCTCCTACGCGCACGCGCGGATCGAAGCCGTCGCGCACGGCATCGGCGAAGAGGTTGGCGGCGAGCACCAGGACGAACATAAAGACGAACGCGGTGCCGAGCGACCACCACACCATCGGCTCGCGCGCCATTTCCAGCCGCGCAGCGTTGATCATCGTGCCGAAGCTGATGGTCGACGGATCGACGCCGACGCCGATGTAGGACAGCACCGCCTCGGCGAGCACCAGCGTGGAGAACTCCAGCACCACCGTGATGATCACGATGTGCACGACGTTGGGCAGGATGTGGCGCAGCAGGACGCGCGCATGCGACACGCCGAAGGCGTGCGCCGCCTGGATGTACTCGAGCTGGGAGATCTTCAGCGCCTCGCCCCGCAGCAGGCGCGCGAGGCCGGTCCAGCCCACCCCGCCGAGGATCGCGCACAGCATGAGCAGGCGGAAATCCGAGCGCTGCGCGGTCGTCGGGAACAGCGCCGGATTGGTGTCGACATAGACCTGCACCATCAGCACCGACGCCGCGATCAGGAGCACGCCGGGAATCGAGTTGATGGTCGTGTAGACGTACTGGATGGCGTCGTCCACCCGGCCGCGAAAGTATCCAGCGGCGATGCCCGCGCCTATTCCCAGCGGCAGCAGGACCAGCGTGGTGAGCGTGCCGATGACCAGGCTGGTGCGGATGCTCTTCAGCGCCTGATAGAGGACGTCCTGCCCGATCTTGTCGGTGCCGAGGACGTGATATTGGCTGGCGAGCACGGCGACCGGACCCGCGAGCGCCAGCAGCACCGCGAGCGCGGCGAATCCCGCGTTCCATGGAATGGCCGGTTGGCGGCGGCGAAGAAGATGGCGCATCGCCATGAAGACGATCGCCCAGACCAGCATTCCGACAGCGAGCCCGGAAAGCGCCAGGAGGGCAATGTCCTTCGGCGCATCGGATTCATCCTTGAGACGGGCCCCGCCATAGCGGAGCCGGGGAAACTCGCGCACCGAAGTGCCGTCGGGCCGCTCGACCTGCTCTTTCTGGTAGAGGCGCGTAGCGAGGGGCGCCGAATAAGTGCGCTCCTGGCGCTCGCGCAGCGACACGAGTGCGGCATCGAGGAGCGAGCGGACCTCGACGGCATAGACGGCAGGCGCCTGCGGATCCTTCGAGAGCAGCGCCGGCCGGTAGTGCAGCGAGTCGAGCAGGCCGACGCCCAGGTAGAAGACGAGGAAGGTTCCCGACGCGACGGCGGCGCGGCTGCTGAACACTCGCCTCCAGGGGGCGGCGAGATGCGGCCGCCTCGCGCAATACCACGCGAACCCCGCCGCGGCGCAAACGAGGAGCCAGATCAGGATGTCGGTCGGCAGGACGAGCGCCATCTATTCCAGCCTCACGCGCGGGTCGACCAGGGTGTACGAGAGGTCGGTGAGAAGCAGGCCAGCGATGTAGAGGACCGAGCCGATAAAGACCATGGCGCGCACTACCGCGAAGTCCTGCGCCTGGATGGCGTCGATGGTGTAGCTGCCGAGCCCGGGAATGCCGAAGAAGGACTCCGAAA
This sequence comes from Burkholderiales bacterium, assembly GCA_036496555.1. Classification (GTDB taxonomy): domain Bacteria; phylum Pseudomonadota; class Gammaproteobacteria; order Burkholderiales; family SG8-39; genus SCGC-AG-212-J23. The sequence continues at coordinate 16,795 of DASXKY010000014.1, forward strand.
TGAGGCTGCCCATGAAAAGCAGCGGGATCACCGCCACCACGCCGGTAAGGATCGGGATCATCGCGTTCTTCAGTACGTGCCGGAACATCACGGACGCCTCCGGGAGGCCCTTGGCGCGGGCCGTGCGCACGTAGTCGCGCGTCATCTCCTCCAGGAACAGCGTGCGATACCAGCGCCCGCCGGCGCCGAGGCCGCTGACGATGCCGATCGCGGCCGGCAGCACGACGAACTTGGCGGCATCGGCACCGCCCGCGTAGCCGGAGATCGGCACCAGGTGCCAGAGCTTCGAGATGAGGTATTGGCCGCCGATGATGTAGAACAGCGCGCTGATCGACATCATGGCGACGCAAAGGACCACGCCCCACAGGTCCAGGTAGGTGGCGCGGAAAAATGCCATGCCGAGTGCGAAGGTGATGTTGACCGCGAGCCCGACGAGGAACACCGGGATGGCGAGCGCGAGGCTCGGCCCCATGCGGCTGCGGATCTCGCCGGCGATGTCGCGGTTGTCTTCCGCATAGCCGAAATCGAAGGCGAACAGCCGGACCGACTTTTCGAAGAAGATCGTATTGGTCACGGATTTCTTTTCAGAATCAAAAAACAAAGCCTTGTCGTAGCCGCGCTCGGCTTTCCATTTCTGGATCGCTTCGGGCGTCACGCGCTTCTGCCCGAGCTGCATGCGCGCCATGTCGTCGGGCGTGTTGACGAGGAAAAACAGGGCGAAGGTGATGACGTTGATGCCGATCAGGATCGGGATCGCGTACAGCACGCGCCGTACGATGTACGCGAGCATCTAGCCGGTCGCTGCCATGCGTTCACGCCTTCGGTAGGCGCTCACGGCTGGTATGGCGCTTAGAATCAAGATAAAGAGAATCAAAAGAAAAGGCCAAACAACGGGCCGGTTCCACTCGCGCCGCATCGCCTCGCGCTTGGCCGCGTCGACCCTCAGGTACTTCAGGTTGTTGCGCGCCATGTTGTTCGGCTTGCCGTTCAGCATCCAGGCATGGCTGAGGCCGTAGCTCTTCGGGTGGTAGCCCCATAGCCACGGCGCATCGCGGCGCACGATCTCCACCATGCGGTCGATGATCCGCTGCCGCTCGAGGCCATTCGGCATGCTTTTCATCCGATCGAACAGCGCGTCGAACTCTGGATTGGCGTAGTTGCTCGCGTTCTCGCCCTGCGTCTTTACCTTCGATTGTGCGCTGTGCAGCAGGAAGAAGAAGTTCTCCGGGTCGGGATAGTCGGCGTTCCAGCCGAGGATGTAGAGTTGCTGGCTGCCCTTGCGGATTTTTTCCTGGAAGCGGTTCCAGTCGGTGTCGCGGATCTCGAGCTGGATGGCGAGCTTGGCGAGCTGCCGCCGCCACCAGTCGAAGCGCGGCTTGTCGCCCGGCCCGCGGCCGACGGTGTCGAGGTACAGCACCAGGGGCTCGCCGGTCTTCGCGTCGCGGCCCTCGGGATAGCCCGCCTCCGCGAGCAGCTTGCGCGCCTCCTCGATCGGGCGCCGGCGCGCGGCGCCGTTGCGCCATTCGTGGGTCACCGGATTGATGCCCGCCGCGCCCTCGCGCTGGCCGAAGATGCCGGGCGCGAGCGGGTCCTGCGCGACGAGGCCGCGGCCGTTCAGGAAGATGGCGATGAACTCTTCCCAGTCGACCGCGATCGAGATCGCCTGGCGCAGCTTGCGCGCCTTCTCTGACGGTCCGCCGACCACGTTGTCGAGCCAGTTAAAGCCGAAATAGAGAATCGTGGTATCGACGGAAGTGCGCAGCTGGATGCCGCGCTCCGCCATTTCCGGCGTCAGGCCGGCGTCGCCCTCTATGGACACCCGCACCGCCTGGTCGAAGGTGTCGTTGGGAATCGCCGAGGCGTCGAAGTAGCCCTGCAGGAACTTGTTCCAGTAGGGGATGCCCTCCTTCTCCCGGCTGAAGACCACTTTGTCGACGAAGGGCATGGTCTTGCCGGCGTCGGCGAGCAGGCCCGCCTCGCGGTCGCCCGGCTCGCCCTGCGCGGGGTAAGGCTCGCCGCGGAAGTTCGGATTGCGCTCGAGCACCATGCGCGCGTTCGGGTTGTTGTCGGTGAGCATGTAGGCGCCGGTACCGACCGGCCACCAGTCGAGGGTGAAGTTCTTCTCCGCCATGCCGGGCTGCGAGAAGAACTTCTCCGCCTCCCATGGCACCGGCGCGAAGAACGGCATCGCCAGCCAGTAGACGAACTGCGGGTAGCTGCCCTTGAGGGTGACGCGGAACGTGTACGTGTCGACGTACTCGACGCCCGCCAGCGTGTGGCGGCGAAGGTCGAGCCAGCCGGCAGCGTTTGCCTTCTGCATTTTTTGCGCGAACTCGTCGAGGCCGACGATGTACTCCGACATCAGGCCGAGGATCGGCGAGTGCAGCCGCGGGTGGGCGAGGCGCTTGATCTGGTAGATGTAGTCGTCGGCGGTCAGCTCGCGCGTGCCGAGCGGCAGTTCATACGGGGTTTTCAGGTTTTCGATTTGCGCTCTAGGCAATTCCTGGTTCTCGGGAACGAAAGCCGGATGAGGCTGGTAACGGATGCCCGGGCGGATGTGAATCTCGTAGACGGTGAACTTGCCGCCCTGGATCGGACGCGGCTTCGGCACCTCGGCGGCGGTGAGCGGGACCAGCTCGTAGGGCCGCTTCAGGTAGTGGTACTGCAATGGCGGCTCGTAGACCTGCTGCGTGAAGCGCGCTTCGTCTTCGGTGTACGACTGCACCGGATCGAGGTGCTTCGGCCGCTCGATGAACGCGGTGTAGAGGATGTTCTGCCCGCGCTCGTCGGCCGGGTAAGGGTCGTTCCACGCGTCGCCGCAACCCGCCAAAAACAGAAGGAAGATCAGGAGGATGCGCACGCGGACAGTATAATCAAACGATGGGATTCCTCTCCGGCAAGAAGATCCTGGTCACCGGCCTGCTCAGCAACCGCTCGATCGCCTTCGGCGTCGCCAAGGCGGCGCGCCGCGAAGGCGCCGAGCTCGCCCTCACCTACCAGAACGAGCGCTTCAAGGAGCGCGCGGAGGACATGGCCAAGGAACTCGGCGCCGCGGTCGTCCTGCCGTGCGAAGTGACGAGCGACGCCGAAATAAATGCTTTGTTTGCCAACTTGAAGAAAAAATGGGACGGCCTCGACGGCCTGGTCCATGCCATCGCCTTCGCGCCGCGCGAGGCGATCGCCGGCGACTTCCTCGAAGGGCTGTCGCGCGAGGCGTTCGCGCAGGCGCACGACATCTCGGCGTACAGCTTTCCGGCGCTCGCCAAGGCGGCGCTGCCGCTGATGCAGGGCCGGCGCGCCTCGCTGGTCACGCTGACCTACCTCGGCGCGGCGCGCGTGGTGCCGAACTACAACACGATGGGACTCGCGAAAGCGAGCCTGGAAGCTTCAGTGCGCTACCTCGCCGCGAGCCTCGGCCCGAAAGGCATCCGCGTCAATGGCATCTCGGCCGGACCGATCAAGACGCTCGCCGCCGCCGGCATCTCCGGCTTCGGCAAGATCCTCAAGTTCGTCGAGGAGCAGTCGCCGCTGCGGCGCAACGTCTCCACCGAGGACGTCGGCAACGCCGCCGCCTTCCTTCTCTCCGACCTCGCCGCCGGAATCACCGGCGAGATTCTGTACGTCGACTCCGGCTTCAGCCACGTGGTGGCCGGCCTCGAGGCCGGTACTACTTCTTCTCCGGGCTGAGGTCCTTCACCGAAATATCCGCCTGGCTGCGCAGGCTGGCGACGTACGCCTGGAACTGCGCGGTGCCGAGCGCGTTCTCGACGCGCTTGCCGGCGTCGGGGCTCTTCTCGGCGGCTTCCGCCTCCGTCACTTTGGAGATCTTCAGCAGGACGTAACCGGCGTCGGGCGCCGCCACACCGACATAGGCCGGCAGCTTGCTCACGTCGGCCGCCGTTACCGGGCGCGCCAGCTCCTGCATCATGCCCTTCGAGTCGCGACGCGATACCGACTTGGGCACGCTCCACGTGAGTCCGGCGTCGCCGCCCTTGCGCAGCTGCTCGAGCTTCGCCATGCCTTCCTTCTGGGCGAGCGCCACTGCCTCGCGCCGGCGCAGCGTGTCGGTAAGCTCGCCCTTCACCTCGTCCAGCTTGCGCAGCGCGGCCGCCTGGTGCTCGAGCACGCGCGCGGCGACCAGTGTCGCCGGCGCGACCTCGACGGCGTCGGTGTTGCGCTTGTTCTGCAGCGCGTCCGGCGAGAACAGCGCCGTCAGCAGCTTCGGGTTATCGAGCACGCCGAGCTCCTGGCTCGCCGACTTGGTAATCCAGCCGCTCGTCTGCACCGGCAGCTTGAAGCGCTCGGCCGCGGGCTTCAGGCTGTCGGCCTGCTCGTAGACCAGATTGCCGAAGCTGTCGGCAGCCTCGTTGAACCGCTTGGCGGCGCGGGCCTTCTTGAGGTCGGCCTCGATGCCGGCGCGTGCCTCCTCGAACGACCTCGCCTTGGCTGCCCGCACGCCGGTGACGCGGATGACGTGGAAGCCGAAATCGCTCTGCACCGGGCCGCTCGTCTCGCCCTGCTTGAGTGCGAACGCGGCGTCCTCGAAGGGCTTCACCATCATGCCGCGGCCGAACCAGCCGAGGTCGCCGCCCTTCTCCGCCGAGCCCGGATCCTGCGACTGCTTCTTGGCGATCTCGCCGAAGCGGCCGGGATTCTTCTTCAGCTCGGCGACGATTTTGTCCGCCTCGTCCTTGGTCTTAACCAGGATGTGGCTGGCGCGCCGCTGCTCGGGCTCGGTCATCTGCGGCAGGCGCTCCGCGTAGGCCGCGCGCAGCTCGGCGTCGCTCACCTGCTCCTGCTTGGCGAGCTGGTCGGCCGACAGCACGACGTATTCGACGCGTACCCGCTCCGGCGTGCGGAATTCGTCCGGATGGGCGTCGTAGTACTCCTTGACCTTCGCCTCGTCGATCTTCACCTGCGGCAGGTATTGCTGCAGGGAGATGCGCGCCTCCGAGACCTCGCGCCGCTGCGACTCGAGCGAGGAGATGCGCTCGACGACTGCATGCGAAGGAATCGCCGACCCGGCCACCGCGAACGACAGCTGCTGCAGCGCGAGATCGTGCCGCAGCCGCGCCACGTACTGCTCGGGCGTCATCGGCGGGTTCTGCGAGCGCAGGATGATCTTCGCCGTCTCTGGATCGTAGCGCCCGTCGCGCTGGAAGGCCTGAATCGACGCGATGGTGTCGTACAGCGTTTCGTCGCTGACCGTGAGGTAGGACCTGACAGCTACCGAGGACAGCAGGCGCTGCGAGATCATGCCGTCGAGGAGCACGCGGCGCGATTCCGGCGTGTCGAAGGCCTCGGCGTTGAACTGGGGGCCGAACATCTGGCGCAGCTGCTCCTGCTGGCGTCCCAGCTCCTGGTCGAACTCGCGGCGGGGGATCTCCAGGCCGTTGACCGTGGCGATGGTGTCGGCGCCGCCGCGGAAGCGCGTATAGGACTCGATGCCCCAGGTGGCAAAGGTGAGCGCGATGAGTCCGAGGACCACCTGGATGACGCGCCTGTATTTCTGGACTAGGTCGAACATTTAGAGAAGGTAGAAGAGACCGAGGGGAGATTTGCTGCAAAGCTCGAGCGGGGATTCTAGCACCGCAGTCTAGGCCGAGTGGCGCAACCGGCAGTCGCCGCGCGCGCGGGATTCATGGCTGCTCGCCGGAGCACGATACGGCAGGCATTCATGTTCTCGAGCTCGCTCGACCTGCTCATCGTCGGCGCGGGGCCCGCCGGGCTCTCGGCCGCGCACGCCGCGCGCGAATGCGGCCTCGACTACCTCGTACTCGAGCGCGAGGCACCGGCGCAGACCATCCGCAACTTTCCGCCCGGCAAGCCGCTGCATTCGCCGGCGCAGGACGTCGAGATGCTCTGGGGCGAACTGCACGCGCACGATCGGCGGTTCGCTCGCCGCGAAGAGGTCCTGGCCCACTATGACGCGTTCGCGGCCGCGCTGAAGATCCGCTGCGGCGAAGAGGTGACGTCGCTCGAGCGCTCGTCCGGCGGATTCCGCGCTGGCACTGGCCTCGCCCGCTACGACGCGCGCCGCGTCCTGATTGCAACCGGCGGCTTCGGCGTGCCGCGCCGGCTCGGCGTGCCGGGCGAGTGCGCGACGCGGGTTTCCTACCGTTTCCGCGAGGCGGGCCTCTGTCACGGCCAGGAGATCGTCGTCATCGGCGGCGGAAACTCGGCGGCCGAAGCCGCGCTTTGCCTGCACGAAGCCGGCGCGCGGGTGACGCTCTCGCTGCGCCGTCCGTCCTTCGCGCCCCGCTGCGGCACCCACGACGAGTTCACCTCGGTCAAGGCGTATAACGTCGAGCGCCTCAAGGCGCTCGCCGAGGGCGGCGAGATCGCGATCCTCTTCTCCTCCGAGGCGACTTGCGTGAGCGCGCAGGCGGCGCACTTCCGCGTGCCGGAAGGCAGCCTCGCCGTCCCCTGCCGGCACGTCTTTGCCTTGCTGGGCGCCGACCCCGACATCGGCCTGCTCCGCGGCATCGGCGCGGGTATCGCCGCCGACGGCCGGCCCATCTATCACCCAGAGACCTTCGAGACGACGCTGCCCGGCCTCTACGTCGCCGGCCATCTCACGCGCGCGTTGCACCTGCGGCGCGCCGTCGACATTCCGCGGCGGGTGGTACGGTTGATCGCAGGAGAATCTCTCACGCCCCGCGGCGCGGGGTACCTGCAACGCCTGGTTCTTGCCGTTGCCAATGCGACGCGTCGGCGGCGGACTCCGGCGGCATTACGCCGGCAGATCCAGCGCGTCGAATGGCAGGAAGCGATGCGGGAAATCCGCCCCTCGCTCCCGCGGCGGCTCGTGCGGCAGTTTCCGCCGCTGCACCGCATGGCGCGGCGCCTGCGGGCATTCGCTACTTAGGATTCGTGGGAAGTTGGCGGAGCGGACGGGACTCGAACCCGCGACCCCCGGCGTGACAGGCCGGTATTCTAACCAACTGAACTACCGCTCCTTCTGCTGCTGAATCTGGTGGGTGCTGACGGGATCGAACCGCCGACATTCGCCGTGTAAGAGCGACGCTCTACCAGCTGAGCTAAGCACCCCCGCGACAGCTTGTCGCTCCGGTACACCCTCGAAGGGGCGCTAGTTTATAGCGTCTTTCAGCGCCTTGCCAGCCCGGAACTTCGGCATACGCGCGGCGGAGATCTTCAGCTCGGCGCCGGTCTTCGGGTTGCGCCCCACGCGCGCCGCCCGCTTGCCGGCGTAGAAGGTGCCGAAGCCGACCAGCGTCACCGTCTCGTCCTTGCGCAGGCTCGTCTTCACCGCCGCGACGAGTGCATCGATCGTCCGCTCGGCGGCGGATTTGGAAATCTCCGCCGCCTGCGCGATCTGTTCGATCAGATCCGCTTTGTTCACGCTCCCCTCCTCAGAGAAGCAGCTGCCTCTAGTGCGTGGTGACCGCTCCGGTCTGGTCGTCCGGCTTGGGCGGGATCGGCGCCGACTCGTCGAGCTCGGGCAGCGGATCGGGCTGGCGCTCGAGCGCGAGCTCGAGCACCTTGTCGATCCACTTCACCGGCACGATCTCGAGCTTGTTCTTCACGTTGTCCGGGATGTCGACCAGGTCCTTCACGTTCTCTTCAGGGATCAGCACCGTCTTGATGCCGCCGCGGTGCGCCGCCAGCAGCTTCTCCTTCAGGCCGCCGATCTGCAGCACCTCTCCGCGCAGCGTGATCTCGCCGGTCATCGCCACGTCGGCGCGCACCGGGATGCCGGTCAGCATCGACACCATCGCGGTGGTCATGCCGATGCCGGCGCTGGGCCCGTCCTTGGGCGTGGCGCCCTCGGGCAGGTGAACGTGGATGTCGTGCTTCTGGTAGAAATCTTCCTTCACGCCGAGCTTGCGCGAGCGCGCGCGCACGACCGACAGCGCCGCCTGGATCGACTCCTGCATCACCTCACCCAGCTTGCCGGTGGTGATGGTCTTGCCCTTGCCGGGCATCGCCACCGCCTCGATCGTCAGCAGCTCGCCGCCGACCTCGGTCCAGGCGAGGCCGGTAACCTGGCCGACCTGGTTCTGCTTCTCGGCGATGCCGAAGGTGTAGCGGCGCACACCGAGGTACTTGTCGAGGTTCTTCGGCGTGACCGTGATGCGGTGCGCCCGCTTTTCCGTCTCCTTTTCGTCGGCCGGCTTCTTCTCGGTCAGCAGCTGCTTGACGGCCTTGCGGCAGATCTTCGAGATCTCGCGCTCGAGCGCGCGCACACCCGCTTCGCGGGTGTAGTAGCGCACGATGTCGCGGATCGCCGCCTCGGAGACCGCGGTCTCGCCTTCCTTGAGGCCGTTCGCCTTGAGCTGCTTGGGCAGCAGGTAGCGCATGGCGATGTTCACCTTCTCCTCCTCGGTGTAGCCGGAGAGACGGATCACCTCCATGCGGTCGAGCAGCGGCGCCGGGATGTTGAGCGTGTTCGCCGTGGCGACGAACATCACCTCGGACAGGTCGTACTCGACCTCGATGTAGTGGTCGGTGAAGGTGCTGTTCTGCTCGGGATCGAGCACCTCGAGCAGTGCCGACGACGGGTCGCCGCGCCAGTCCGAGCCCATCTTGTCGACCTCGTCGAGCAGGAACAGCGGGTTCTTCACCCCGACCTTGGTCATGTTCTGCAGGATCTTGCCGGGCATCGAGCCAATATAGGTGCGGCGGTGGCCGCGGATCTCGGCCTCGTCCCTCACGCCGCCGAGCGACATGCGCACAAACTTGCGGTTGGTCGCTCTGGCGATCGACTGGCCGAGCGAGGTCTTGCCCACGCCGGGCGCGCCCACCAGGCACAGGATCGGCGCCTTCATCTTGTCGACGCGCGTTTGCACCGCCAGGTACTCGACGATGCGCTCCTTGACCTTCTCCAGGCCGTAGTGATCCTTGTCGAGGATCTCCTGCGCGCCGCTGATGTCCTTCGAGATCTTCGACTTCTTGCGCCACGGCAGGTTGACGACGGTCTCGATGTAGTTGCGCACGACGGTGGCTTCCGCCGACATCGGCGACATCAGCTTGAGCTTCTTCAGCTCCGACTCCGCCTTCTTGCGCGCGTCCTTGTGCATGTGCGCGCGGCGGATCTTCTTCTCCATCTCCTCGAGGTCAGCGCCCTCCTCGCCCTCGCCGAGCTCCTTCTGGATCGCCTTCACCTGCTCGTTGAGGTAGTACTCGCGCTGGCTCTTCTCCATCTGCCGCTTGACGCGGCCGCGGATGCGCTTCTCCACCTGCAGGATGTCGATCTCGGTCTCGAGCTGCGACAGCAGGTGCTCCAGGCGCGCCTTGACGTCGAACATCTCGAGCACCTGCTGCTTCTGCTCGAGCTTGAGCGGCAGGTGCGCGGCGACTGTGTCGGCCAGGCGGCCGGCCTCGTCGATACCCGACAGCGAGGTCAGTATCTCCGGCGGGATCTTCTTGTTCAGCTTGACGTACTGGTCGAACGCCGAGAGGAGCGCACGGCGCATCGCCTCGACTTCCGGCGCCGGCGTCGCCTCGAGCGCCACCGGCGAGGCTTCCGCCACCCAGTGCGTGCGCAGGTCGATCACCTGCTTGATGTGGGCGCGGGTGCCGCCCTCCACCAGGACCTTCACGGTGCCGTCGGGCAGCTTCAGCATCTGCAGGATGTTCGAGACGCAGCCGATGCTGTACATGTCCTGCGGCGTCGGCTCGTCCTTGGCGGCCGACTTCTGCGCCACCAGCAGGATCGATTTCCCCGCCTCCATCGCGGTTTCCATCGCCTTGATCGACTTCGGCCGCCCCACGAACAGCGGGATCACCATGTGGGGGAATACCACCACATCGCGCAGGGGCAGCAGCGGATACTGGGCGAGGTCGGACGGAGAAGGCGTTTCGGACATTTAGCTTAGCCTTTCAATCGGTTGGAGCCTGCCCGCTACGTGCGGGTTCCTTCCGGAAAATCAATGGGGAAAGCGTACACGCAACAAGTGCACGCTGCAATGCGGAAAACGTTACGGAATGTAGTTGGTTCGGACGGTGTTCAGCCGCCACTGCCGCCGGCGACTTTGTGCTGATCCGAATAGATCAGCAGCGGCTTGCCGTCGGCGCTCACCATCGCCTCGTCGACGACGACCTTGCTGACGTTCTCCAGCGTCGGCAGCTCGTACATGGTGTCGAGCAGAATGTGCTCGAGGATCGAGCGCAGGCCGCGCGCGCCGGTCTTGCGTGCGAGCGCGCGCTTGGCGACCGCGCCGAGCGCCGGCGTGCGCACTTCCAGCTCTACGCCTTCCATCAGGAACAGGCGCTGGTACTGCTTGATGAGCGCGTTCTTCGGCTCGGTGAGAATCTGGATCAGCGCGTGCTCGTCGAGCTCCTCGAGCGGGGCGACGACCGGCAGGCGGCCGACGAACTCCGGGATCAGGCCGTACTTGATCAGGTCCTCGGGCTCGACCGCCTTCAGCAGGTCGTAGGTCGCCTTCGAGTTCTTCGGGCTCTTCACTTCCGCGCCGAAGCCGATGCCGGTCTTCTCGGTGCGGTTGCGCACGATCTTCTCGAGGCCGTCGAAGGCGCCGCCGCAGATGAACAGGATATTCGTCGTATCGACCTGCACGAAGTCCTGGTTCGGGTGCTTGCGGCCGCCCTGCGGCGGCACGGAGGCGATGGTGCCCTCCACCAGCTTGAGCAGCGCCTGCTGCACGCCCTCCCCCGATACGTCGCGCGTGATCGAGGGGTTGTCCGACTTGCGCGAGATCTTGTCGATCTCGTCGATGTAGACGATGCCACGCTTCGCTTTGTCGACGTCGTAGTCGCAGTTCTGCAGCAGCTTCTGGATGATGTTCTCGACGTCCTCGCCGACGTAGCCGGCCTCCGTGAGCGTGGTCGCGTCGGCGATCACGAACGGCACGTTAAGGAGCCGCGCCAGCGTCTGCGCGAGCAGCGTCTTGCCCGAGCCGGTGGGCCCGATCAGCAGGATGTTCGACTTGGCGAGCTCGACCTCGTCGTTCTTGGAGAGGTGCTTGAGCCGCTTGTAGTGGTTGTAGACCGCGACCGAGAGGATCTTCTTGGCGGTGTCCTGGCCTATGACGTAGGAGTCGAGGATGTTCCTGATCTCGCGCGGGGTCGGCAGGTCGGACTTGGCGCCTTTGCCGCCCTTATCGGAGGCGGTCTCCTCGCGGATGATGTCGTTGCACAGCTCGATGCACTCGTCGCAGATGAAGACCGACGGGCCGGCGATGAGCTTCCTGACCTCGTGCTGGCTCTTGCCGCAGAACGAGCAATACAGCAGCTTCTCGCCGGAAGAAGACTTTTCCGACATGGAGTTAGGTGCTCTCCCGCGCGGTCAGGACTTTGTCCACCAGACCGTACTTTACCGCTTCTTCGGCTCCCATGAAAAAGTCGCGGTCGGAGTCCCGGGCGATGGCCTCGACGGTCTTGCCGGTGTGCTTGGCCAGAATCTCGTTCAGGCGCGCCTTCAGGTAGAGGATTTCCTTGGCGTGGATTTCGATGTCCGAGACCTGGCCCTGGAACCCGCCCGAGGGCTGATGGATCATGACGCGCGAGTTCGGCAGGCAGAAGCGCTTGCCGGTGTCGCCGGCGGCGAGCAGGGTGGCGCCCATGCTGGCGGCCTGACCGACGCACAGCGTCGACACGTCGGGCTTAATGAACTGCATGGTGTCGTAGATGGCTAGGCCGGCCGACACCGAGCCGCCGGGGGAGTTGATGTAGAAGAAAATATCCTTGTCGGGGTTCTCCGACTCGAGGAACAGGAGCTGCGCCACGATCAGGTTGGCGGTCACCTCCGTCACCGGGCCCACCAGGAACACCACGCGCTCCTTGAGCAGGCGGGAATAGATGTCGTAGGCGCGCTCGCCACGCCCCGACTGCTCGATCACCATCGGGATGAGGCCGAGCGCTTGCGGATCTTGCGTGTTGCGTTCCCAGTTCATGCTTGCGCGCCGGCGCCCATCAGCTCGTCGAACGCAATGTCCTTGTCCACGACCTTGGCTTTCGACAGGACCCACTTGACGACGTTCGCTTCCAAGGCGGCGCTCTCCATTTCCGACAGCCGTTGCGGCTGCATGTAGAACCATTTTACTACCTCGGCGGGGCTCTCATACGTCTGCGCTTCCTGCTCGACCATCGCGCGCACTTCCGCCGGCTTCGGCTTGAGGCCTTCCTTGTCCTGCAGCTCGCTGATGATCAGCGCGAGCGCGACGCGGCGCCTGGCGGCGTCGGCGAATGCGGACGGATCGAGCGGCGGCAGCTGCTCCGGCTTCAGTCCGCGCGCCTGCAGGTCCGCCGCGGCGCGCTGCACGAGCTCCTGCGACTCCGCCTCGATCAGCGACTTCGGCAGCTCGATCGGCGTTGAGTCGAGCAGCCCCTGCAGCGCCTGCTGCTTGAGCCGCGCGTCGACGCGCTTCTTCACCTCGCGCTCCACATTGGCGCGCACCTCGCTGCGCATCTTGGCGAGATCGCCGTCCGCAACGCCAAGCGCCTTGGCGAACTCCGCATCGAGCGCCGGTAACTGAGGCTCTTCAATATTATTTATTTTTATTTGAAAAACCGCTTCTCTGCCCGCCACCGCCTTGCCGTGATAGTCGTCGGGGAATTTCAGCGGAAAGCTCTTGCTCTCGCCGGCTTTCATGCCGCGCGCCGCCGCCTCGAACTCGGGCAGCATGCGGCCCTCGCCGGGGATGAAGGCGAAGCCCTCCGCCTTGCCGCCGTCGAACGGCTGGCCGTCGAGGGTGCCGTCGAAATCAATCGTCAGGCGGTCGCCGTCGCGCGCCTCGCGCGCCGCGGCGACGAAGCGGGTGCGCTGCTTGCGCAGGATCTCGATGGTCTTGTCGACGTCGGTGTCGGCGACCAGCGCGTTCGGCCGCTCGATGGTCGTCGCGGCAATGTCGCCGACGCTCACCGCGGGATAGATTTCGAACGTCGCCTTGAACTCCAGCGATTTTTCACTCGAAGAATCCGATTTTTCGATCTTCGGATAACCGGCCACCTTCAGGTTCGCCTGCCGCACCGCGTCGCTGAACGATTTGTTCACCGCGTCGCCGAGCACTTCGTTGTGCACCTGCGGCCCGTAGGTCTGCGCGACGATCTTCATCGGCACCTTGCCGGGACGGAATCCCGGCATGCGCACGTCGCGCGCCAGCTTCCGCAGCCGCTCGTTGACCTGCTTCTCGATGTCCGCCACCGGCACGCTCATCGAGACGCGCCGCTCCAGTGTTCCTAGTGTTTCCACGTTCGCCGCCATTCCCCTTGTCCCCGTGCTGCCGCGCGTCCTGATTGGTGCGAAGGGAGGGACTCGAACCCATCAAGCCTCGCGGCGCCGGAACCTAAATCCGGTGCGTCTACCAATTCCGCCACCTTCGCCCCGCAGCGTTGCCAAAAAGCTGATGAAAACAACGTATTATACCTTCGCGTGGCGGTCGAACATTACGAGAACTTTCCCGTCGCATCGATACTCCTGCCGGTCGCGCTACGCGCGCCCGTCGAGGTCATCTACCGCTTCGCGCGCAGCGCCGACGACTTCGCCGACGAGGGCGCCGACCCCGCAGAGATGCGCTTGCAGAAATTACAAAGCTACCGCGAGCAGCTCGATGCGCCGCGCGAGCCCCTGTTCTACGACGTCAGCAAAATCGTGCGGGAACATGGTCTTCCGCTCGAGCTGTTCCGCGACCTGCTCGACGCCTTCTCGCAGGACGTGACAAAGAAGCGTTACGCGGACTATGCCGAGCTCCTCGACTACTGCCGGCGCTCGGCGAATCCCATCGGCCGGCTGCTCCTGCATTTATTCAAACGAACGACTGAATCAAACCTGCGCCAGTCCGACGCCATCTGCACCGCGCTGCAGCTCGTGAATCACTGGCAGGACGTCGACGTCGACTACACGCGGGACGACCGTGTCTACCTGCCGCAAGACGAGATGGCCCGGTTGGGCGTTTCCGAGCGGCACCTCGCCGAGAAACGCTGCGACGGCACCTGGCGCGCCCTGATGAACTTCCAGGTGGACCGGGCGCGCGCCCTGATGCTCTCAGGCAGCGCGCTCGGGCGCGCCCTGCCCGGCCGCGTCGGCCTCGAGATCCGCGCCACCGTGCAGGGCGGGCTGCGGATCCTCGAGAAAATCGAGCGCAACGGCTACGACGTCTTCCGCCGCCGTCCGGTGCTGCGCGCGCTCGACTGGCCGCTGCTTCTCCTGAAAGCGCTATGAGCCCCGACGAGTACTGCCAGCAGAAGGCGGCCGCTAGCGGCTCGAGCTTCTACTACTCGTTCCTGTTCCTGCCGCGCGAGCGGCGGCGCGCCATCACCGCGCTCTATGCGTTTTGCCGGGAGGTCGACGACGTGGTCGACGAGACCGCCGACCCGCAGCTTGCGGCGACCAAGCTCGCCTGGTGGCGCAACGAAGTCGCGAATCTGTTCGCCGGCGCCCCTCAGCATCCCGTCACCAGGGCGCTTTCGCCTTTTATAGAAAAGTACTCCCTGCAACAGGAAAAGCTCGGCGACATCATCGACGGCATGGAGATGGACCTCACGCAGACGCGCTATCTCGACTGGCCGGGGCTCGAGCGCTACTGCTACCGCGTCGCGGGCGTGGTCGGCCTGCTCGCGGCCGGCATCTTCGGCTACCGCGACCCGCGCACGCTCGAGTACGCCAAGAACCTGGGCATCGCCTTCCAGATGACGAATATCGTGCGCGACGTCGGCGAGGACGCGCGCAAAAACCGCATCTACCTGCCGATGGAGGACCTGAAGCGGTTCAACGTCCCCGCCGCCGAGATCCTAAATTCCAGGGAATCTCCCGCCTTCCACGAATTGATCAAATATGAAACGGACAGGGCGAAAAGCTATTACGCGAAAGCCTTCGCGGCGCTACCCGACGAGGACCGCAAGGCGCAGCGCGCCGGCCTGATCATGGCCGCGATCTATCGCACGCTCCTCGACGAGATCGAGCGCGACGAGTTCCACGTGCTGACTCGCCGGACTTCCCTCACGCCGCTGCGGAAATTCTGGATCGCCTGGAAGACGTGGGTCACGACGTAGGCCGCGTCGCCGTGGTCGGCGCCGGCTACGCCGGCATGGCGGCGGCGGTAAGGCTCGCCGGCGCCGGAGTAGCGGTCACCGTGTTCGAATCGGGCTCGGTGGCCGGCGGCCGCGCGCGGCGCATCGTCTCGGACGGAAACGAGCTCGACAACGGCCAGCACATCCTGGTCGGCGCATACAGCGAGCTGCTGTCGCTCATGCGGCAGGTCGGCGTCGCTCCGGATGCGCTGCTGCGCATGCCGCTCGAGCTGCGCTACGCCGACGGCTTCACGTTCCGCGCGTTGCGGCTTCCCGAGCCGTTTGGCCGGCTCGGCGGCCTTCTCGCCGCGCGCTTGCCGCTCGCCGAGCGGTTGAACGCAGTGAAGTTCATGTCGAAGATGAAGAAGCAATCTTTCCGGCTGGGGCGCGACGTGCCCGTCGACGAGCTGCTGCGCGCGCACGCTCAGGACGGCCGCATCGGCCACTACCTATGGCGTCCGCTTTGCGTGTCCGCGCTGAACACGCCGAGCGCTCAGGCTTCGGCGAACGCGTTCCTCGCCGCGATCCGCGACACGCTCGGCGGCGCCGAGGGCGCTAGCGATTTCCTGCTGCCGCGCGTCGACCTTTCGAAGCTGTTTCCAGAACCTGCCGTCGATTTCATCCTCAAATCAGGCAATCAAGTCCGCCTGCGGCACCCCGTGAGCTCGCTCACGGAGTTGAAAAGCGAATTCAAGTCGATCGTCGTCGCGGTCGGGCCGCATCAGCTAAAGAGCCTGCTTCCCGGGATCGCGCCCGAGTACACCTACCAGCCGATCAACACCTGCTATCTCCAGTACTCGACAGAGGTGCGGCTGCCGCTGCCGATGCTGGGCTTGGCCAGCGGATTGGTGCAGTGGGTCTTCGATCGCGGCCACCTGACCGGAGAAAAAGGCCTGCTCGCGGCGGTGATCAGCGCGCAGGGCGACCACCAGCAGATGACGCAGGACGAGCTCGCCTTGAGCTGCCACCGCGAGCTGCTCAATGAAAAGATCGTCCTTGAAGATCCTCTCTGGACGAGGGTCATCACGGAGAAGCGCGCGACCGTCGCCTGCACTCCCGGCGTGGCGCGACCCGGATGCGAAACCGGCGTTCCCGGCGTGTACCTCGCCGGCGACTATACGGATCCGGAATATCCGCCGACGCTCGAAGCGGCCGTGCGCAGCGGCCTGCGCGCAGCGGCGCGGATCATCGGCGCCTAGAGCTCACGCAGCTTCGCCACCGCCTGGTCGATGCGCTCGACCGGGATAATCTCGAGTCCCTCGATGCGTCCCTTCGGCAGGTTGGCGCGCGGCACTATCGCCTTCTCGAAGCCGAGCTTCGCGATCTCCTTCAGCCGATCCTGCCCGCGCGGTGCCGGGCGCACTTCGCCCGCCAGCCCGATCTCGCCGAACACCGCGAGCCTCGAGTTGATTGGTTTATCAATCAAGGAAGAAACCACCGCCAGGCTGACCGCGAGATCGGCGGCCGGCTCGCCGATGCGCACGCCGCCCACCGCGTTGACGAACACGTCCTGCTCCCAGGTGGCGATGCCGGCGTGACGGTGCAGCACGGCGAGCAGCATCGCCAGGCGGTTCTGCTCGAGGCCGACCGACAGGCGCCGCGGGTTGGGAGAATGCGCGGCATCGACCAGCGCCTGGATCTCGACCAGCAGCGGACGCGTGCCCTCGAGGGTCGCCAGCACGCACGAGCCAGGCACCGATTTTTCGTGGTTCGAAAGAAACAATCTCGAAGGGTTCGAGACGCCGCGCAGGCCCTTCTCGGTCATGGCGAACACGCCGAGCTCGTTCACCGCGCCGAAGCGGTTCTTCGCTGCGCGCACCAGGCGGAAGCTCGAATTCGGATCGCCTTCGAAGTAGAGCACCGTGTCGACGATGTGCTCGAGCACGCGCGGACCGGCGATGGCGCCTTCCTTCGTGACGTGGCCGATCATGAGGAGCGCGCTGCCCGAGCGCTTGGCGTGGCGCGTGAGCTGCGCCGCGCATTCGCGCACCTGCGCCACCGAGCCCGGCGCCGACTGCAGCGCCTCGGTCCACACCGTCTGGATCGAGTCGATCACCGTGATGCGCGGCCGCGCATCGTCGAGCGCGCCAAGGATGCGTTCGAGTTGCGTCTCGGCGAGGAGCCGCACGCCGGCCGCGTCGAGGGCGAGCCGCCGCGCGCGCAGCGCCACCTGCTCGCCCGACTCCTCGCCCGAGACGTAGAGGGTGTTCGCCACGCCGGAAACCACCTGCAGGAGCAGCGTCGACTTGCCGATCCCCGGGTCGCCGCCAAGCAGCACCACCTGCCCTCCCACCAGGCCGCCGCCGAGCGCGCGGTCGAGCTCTTCCACGCCGGTCGGCAGCCGCTCGAGATCCTTCGCGTCGACCTGCGCCAGCACCACCGGATCGACCTTGAACACCGGCCGCTTCTTCTCGGCCAGCGTTTCGGTCAGCGTGCCCGCCGCGCCGCACGACGGGCAACTGCCGAACCACTGCAGCGCCGAGGCGCCGCAATCCGAGCAGACGTAGGCAGTCTTGGTTCTCGCCATCTATGCGATCTCGGCCACCGGCACGCGCGGCGCAAGCGCACAGAGAAGCTCGTAGCTGACGGTGCCCGCCGACGCAGCGACCTCGTCCGCCGGCAAGCCCTCGCCCCAGAGCGTCACCGGCGTACCTATGTACGCCTCCGGAATGTCGCTGATGTCGACGCAAATCATGTCCATCGATACGCGTCCAACGGTGCGCGTGCGCTTGCCGTTGACGAGCACAGGCGTGCCGCTCGGCGCGTGCCGCGGATAGCCGTCGGCGTAGCCGCAGGCGACGATGCCGATGGTCATCTCGCCCGCCGCCGTATAAGAGAAGCCGTAGCCGACATGTTCGCCCTCCTGCAGGTGCTGCGTGGCGATGAGTTCCGAGGTGAGCGTCATGACCGGCCGCAGGTCGAGCTGGGCCGCGGTCTGATCTGCGAAGGGCGAGCAGCCGTAGAGCATGATGCCCGGCCGCACCCAGTCGGCGCGCGCCTCGGGGTAGCGGATCAGCGCCGCCGAGTTGGCGAGCGAGCGCGTGGCGAGCGCGAGCCCCTCGATCGGCCGCACGATCTCCTCCAGCCAGTCGAGCTGGCCCTTCACGCCCACCGGCCCGTCGGCATCGGCGAAGTGGCTCAGCAGCGACACCTTGCGGATCTGGCGGTGCATGCGCAGCGTGTTGTAGGCCGCGCGCACGCTGTCGATGGCGAAGCCGAGGCGGTTCATGCCGCTGTTCACCTTCACGTACGCCTCGATCTCGCCGCCGAGGTCGGCCGCCTTCAGCAGCTCCACCTGCTCCGGGTTGTGCACCACCGGCGTGAGACCGTACTTGGCGAGGAGCGGGATGTCGCCCGGCTTGAAGATGCCCTCGAGCATCAGAATCGGCTTCGCCACGCCGGCGACGCGCAGCCGCGCGGCTTCCTGGAAATCGAGCACCGCGAAGCCGTCGGCGCCCTCGAGCGCGCGCGCCGCGCGCTCGATCCCGTGGCCGTAGGCGTTCGCCTTGAGCACCGCCCAGATCTTCGCGCGCCCGGCATAGGCCCGGGCGACGAGCAGATTGTGCGCGAGCGCGCCCGCGGAGACAGTCGCGCGGATCGGCCTTGGCATCGCCCGTTATAAACCTTCAGGAACCGAAGATGAGAAGACTATTGTGCTATAAACCGCCGCTGCATGAACGCAGGCTTCTACATCATCATGGCGGCGCAGTTTTTCTCCTCGCTCGCCGACAATGCCCTGCTCGTCGCCGCGATCGCGCTGCTCATGCAGGCCGACGCGCCGTCCTGGCTCACGCCGTACCTGAAGTTCTTCTTCGTCATCTCGTACGTGGCGCTGGCGCCCTATGTCGGCGCGTTCGCCGACCGGCTGCCGAAAGGCCACATCATGTTCATCGCCAACAGCATCAAGATCGTCGGCTGCCTGGTGATGCTGTTCGGCTCCGACCCGCTGGCGGCCTACGCGCTGGTCGGCCTGGGCGCCGCCGCCTACTCGCCCGCGAAGTACGGCATCCTCACCGAGTACCTGCCGCACCGCCAGCTGGTCGTCGCCAACGGCTGGATCGAGGGGCTCACCGTCGCCTCGATCCTGCTCGGCACCGTGCTCGGCGGCGTGCTGATCCACCAGCGCGTCTCGGGCGTGCTGCTGGCGATCGACGTGCCGTTCATCGAGACCAGCATCGACACCCCCGCCGAGGCGGCGATCTCCATCATCGTCGCGGTCTACGCCGTCGCCGCAGTGTTCAACCTGCACGTTCCGCGCACCGGCGTGGCGATGAAGCCGCTACCGGCGCACCCGCTCGACACGGTCAAGGACTTCTGGCGCTGCGTGCGCTACCTCTGGGGCGATCGCCTCGGCCAGGTCTCGCTTGCGGTCACCACGCTCTTCTGGGGTGCCGGGGCGACCCTGCAGTTCATCGTCATCGAGTGGGCGCGCACCGCGCTCGGCTTCGACCTGTCGCGCGCCGCGATGCTGCAGGGCATCACCGCCGTCGGCATCGCCATCGGCGCAGTGATCGCCTCGCTGTGGGTGTCGCTCGACCGCTCGCTGAAGGTGATCCCGCTCGGCATCGCCATGGGGCTGGTGGTGATCGTCATGAACTTCGTCCACCAGGTCTGGCTGGCGGTGGTGCTGATGGTGCTGATCGGCGCGCTCGCCGGATTCTTCGTGGTACCGATGAATGCGCTCCTGCAGCATCGTGGCCACCACCTGGTCGGCGCCGGGCGCTCGATCGCGGTACAGAATTTCAACGAGAACACCTCGATCCTGGTGATGATCGCGCTCTACTCCTGGCTGCTGCACGTCGGGCATTCCATCTACATGGTCATTGGCGCCTTCGGCCTATTCGTCGCCGGAACCATGGCGCTCGTGCAGTGGTGGTACCTGCGCAACTGCCGCGTTCACCGCGAGGAAATCGACCGCCTGCTCGCCTTCGCCCGGGCGGAGGCGCCCGGCAAGCAGCCCTAGAGCGAAGCGAGCGTCCTTCTTGCAAAGACGAGGTCGGACCAGGCCTTCGACTTGTCCGGCAGGTTTCTCAGCAGATAAGCCGGGTGGTAGGTAACGATGAGGGGCCGCTCGGCGTAGCGGTGCACGCGGCCGCGCAGGCTCGCGATGCTGGCATCGGTATTGAGCAGCGTCTGCGCCGCAAAGCGGCCCATCGCCACGATCACCTTGGGCTCGATCAGCTCGATCTGGCGCAGCAGGAAGGGCGTGCACTTCGCCACTTCGTCGGGCTCCGGGTTGCGGTTGCCCGGCGGCCGGCACTTGAGCACATTGCAGATGTAGACATTCTCGCCGCGCCTGAGTCCGATCGCGGCTAGCATGTTGTCGAGCAGCCGCCCGGCCTGGCCGACGAAGGGCTCGCCGAGGCGGTCTTCTTCCGCGCCCGGCGCCTCGCCCACCAGCAGCCAGTCGGCCTTCTCGTCGCCGACGCCGAATACCGTCTGGCTGCGGCTCGCGTGCAGGCCGCAAGCGGTGCACGCAGGGACGGCCTGCTTCAATTCGATCCAGGTGCCCTGCGGTTGTCTTACAGGTTCTTCGACCGCCGCACTCTGCTGGAAGCGAAGCTTCCAAATTGGCGAAAAGCCCATCTCCGCCAGGATTTCGGTCCTCCGCGTCATAGCGCGAGGGTCAGGACCAGCGCGTCTTCGCGGCCGGCGTGTGCGGGATAGTAGCCGCGGCGAACGGCGATCCGCCGGAAACCGAAGCGCGTGTAGAGCGCCTGCGCGCCCGCGTTGCTCGGCCGCACCTCGAGGAACATGCTGCGCGCGCCCCGCGAGCGGGCGATGGCGGCCGCTTCGCGCAGCAGGCCGCTGCCATAGCTCTTGCGCTGCCAGGCGGGGGCGACCGACAGGTTAAGCAGATGCGCCTCGCCGGCCGCAATCATCACGATGAAATAGCCGAGCAATTCCGCATCGAGCCGCAGCGTGCGGCATTCGTAGCCGGCCACCAGCGAATCGGCGAAGTTGCCGCGCGTCCAGGGATGACTGTAGATCGCCTCTTCGATGGCCATGACTTCGCCGAGGTCCTGCTCGCGCATCGCGGCGAGGAGCGGGAAGCTCTTGAGGACCGCGCTCATCGGCCGCTTTTCGCCGCCAGCTCTTCGCGCGTGAACGCGACCTTGTCGCGCACGTAAAGCGGCGCCGCCTCGGCGGCGTCGACGCCCTCGCCCGCGGCGAACCGCGGCGCGGCCAGCCTCGCAACGGACATCGCAGAGGGATGGATTTCAGGGTTCACGGTAATAACGCTATTTTCGAGAAACTCCGGAAAGGCTGCAAATCCACTGCCCGCGCCGACCCAGCCCTCGCCGGGAGGCGGGGGCGCCGCAGCAGGCGCGACGCACTGCGCCGGCACGACTTCGCGCCAGCCGGCGTCGCTTTTCTCCAGCGCGGCGTAGTAGACCTCGCGCATGCGCGCGTCCACGCAGGCGACGACGCGCGCGCCGCCGCACTCCTCGGCGATCGCCTCGAGCGTCGACACGCCGAGCACCGGCAAGCCGCGCGCCAGCGCGAGGCCCTGCGCGAGGCCGCAGGCGATGCGCAGGCCGGTGAACGACCCGGGCCCGGCGCCGAAGGCGACCGCATCCAGCTCAGACGCCTTGATGTTGAATGAATTGAAGAGCTTTTCCAGCATGGGCAGAGCGAGCTCGGAATGCCGGTTCGCCGCACGCCGCTCCAGGCCGGCGATCTCGCCGTCGGCCCACAAGGCGACCGAGCACCACTCGGTCGAAGTCTCCAGGGCGGCGAAGCGCATGGCGGATTCTATATACTCGCGCCCATGAAAGAACACTCGATCGCGGTTATCCCGGGCGACGGCATCGGTCGCGAAGTCATTCCCGAAGGCGTGCGCGTGCTCGAGGCCGCGGGCGCGAGGCACGGCGTGCGCTTCAAGTGGCAGGAATTCCCCTGGAGCTGCGACTGGTACAAGTCTCACGGCCGCATGTGCCCGGAAGACGCGCCGGCGATCCTGAAGAAATTCGACGCGGTGTATTTCGGCGCGGTCGGCAACCCGGCGATCGTGCCCGACCACATCTCGGCCTGGGGCCTGCTCATCAACTTCCGCCGCTGGTTCGACCTCTACGTCAACCTGCGCCCGGTGCGTCTGTTCGAAGGCTTGCCCTGCCCGCTCGTCGGCCGCAAAGCGGGCGACATCGACTACGTGGTGGTGCGAGAGAACACGGAAGGGGAATACGGCAACATCGGCGGCCGCTACAAGGAAAATACGGAAGATGAAGTCGTAATGCAGCAGTCGGTCTTCAGCCGCAAGGGCGTCGACCGCATCATGAAGTACTCGTTCGAGCTCGCGCGCAAGCGCAGGAAGCATCTCACCTCGTGCACCAAATCGAACGGCATCACCATCACCATGCCGTATTGGGACGAACGTTTCGCTGAAATAAAAAAAGATTTCAAAGATGTAAAAGCGGATCAATATCACGTCGACGGTCTCACGATCCAGCTGGTGCTCAACCCCGACCGCTTCGACGTCATCGTCGCGAGCAACCTGTTCGGCGACATCCTCTCCGACCTCGGTCCCGCCACGGCCGGCACCATCGGCATCGCCGCCTCCGGCAACATCAACCCCGAACGCACCTATCCGTCGATCTTCGAGCCGGTGCACGGCTCGGCGCCCGACATCGCCGGCAAGAAGATCGCCAATCCGATCGCGGCCATCTGGTCGGGCGCGATGATGCTCGAGCACCTCGGTCATGTAGAGGCCGCCGCCGACATCGTGCGCGCGATTGAGCGCGTGATCCTCGAGGGGCCGCACACCGCTGACATGAAAGGCAAGGCGGCAACCGCGGAGGTCGGTGCCGCGGTCGCTGAAGCTTTAAGAAATCAATCCAAAAAAGCGGCCTAGCTACTTCTTCCCCACCGGGGTCGAGGTCGCGGGCCCCATGCCCCACACCTGGATCACGCAGCCCTCGTCCTTGGCGCCGTCGAAGTGCACTTTCTGGCCGTAGTGGATGACATAGCTGCCGGCGGGCACCGGCACGGTCGCGCTCGGATCGAACTTCTCGCCCGTGCCAACCCACCAGGTGCCAGAGATCACCGCGAAGAAGCGGTCGTTCGGATGGAAGTGCGGCCGGCTCATGTTGCCGGGCAGCCATTTCACGCGCACGACGTAGGGTCCCGGCTTCGACGGATCGCCGAACAGGATCGCCTGCTCGTTGGTGCCGGCGGCGTTGCGCACCCACTTGATGTCCGCAGGCGTCTTGAAGTCGGCGATTGTGCGGTCGATGTCGGCCGCCTGCGCCGTCAGCGATACGAGAAACAGGCTCAGCAGGGCTGCTTTCCTCATCGGCTCTCCCTTTTTGGTAGATTCGAGCGATGAAATCCTATCGGATCGCGGCCATCCCGGGTGACGGCATCGGCAACGAGGTAGTGCCGGCCGGGATGGACGTGCTCGCCGAGCTCGCCGGGAAGGAAGGCTTCGGCATCAAGTTCGAGAGCTTCGACTGGAGCTCCGAGCGCTACAAGAAGACCGGCGCCTATATCCCGGACGGCGGCCTCGAGAAGCTGAAGACCTTCGACGCGATCCTCTTCGGCGCGGTCGGCGCGCCCGACGTGCCCGACCATGTGTCGCTGTGGGGCCTGCGCCTGCCGATCTGCCAGGGCTTCGACCAGTATGCGAACGTCAGGCCGACCAGGCTTCTCCCTGGAGTCTCTTCGGTATTGAAGAATGCGGAGCAGATCGACTGGGTCATCATCCGTGAGAACTCGGAAGGCGAATATTCGGGCTCCGGCGGACGGGTACATCGCGGCCTGCCCGAGGAGCTCGCTACCGAAACCTCGGTTTTTACCCGTACGGGCGTCGAGCGCATCCATCGCTTCGCGTTCGAGCTGGCGAAGAAGCGCAGGCGGAAGCATCTCACGCTCGTTACGAAATCGAACGCACAGCGGCACGGCATGGTGCTGTGGGATGAGATTTTCTATGAAGTAGCGAAGAAATACCCCGGCGTGCAGACCGATCGCATCCTGGTGGATGCAATGACCACCCGCATGGTGCTGAAGCCGGCCTCGCTCGATACGATCGTCGCGAGCAACCTGCACGCCGACATCCTCTCCGACCTCGCCGCCGCGCTCTCCGGCTCGCTCGGCATCGCGCCGACCGCCAACCTCAACCCCGAGCGCACCTTTCCCTCGATGTTCGAGCCGATCCACGGCTCGGCGTTCGACATCACCGGCAAGGGCATCGCCAACCCGATCGCCACCTTCTGGACCGCGGCGATGATGCTTGAGCACCTCGGCGAGCCGAAGGCCGCGGCGCGCCTGATGAAGGCGATCGAGCGCACGACCGAGGAACAGGTCCTCACGCCCGACCTTGGCGGCGTGCACGACACGCGTGCGGTGACGAACGCTGTCAAGCGCGCCTTGACTTGATCCACGCCAACACGCCGCGCAATCGCCTGATAGGGATCGGGCTGGTCTCCGCCACGTATCTCATCTTCAGCCTGCTCGACGGCAGCGCGAAGTGGCTGGTGCAGGGCATGCCGGTGGTGATGGTCGTGTGGCTGCGCTTTTTCGTGCAGGTCGTGACCGCGGGCGCGGTGCTGTTCCCGGTGAAAGGTCTTGCGCTAGTAAGAACCAAGCACTGGAAATGGCATGCGGCGCGCGCCGCGATGTTCATCGCCATGACCAGCATGAACTTCTGGGCACTGCAGTACCTGCAGCTCACCGTCACTTCGTCGATCTTCTTCTCGACGCCGATCATCATCGCGCTGGTGAGCGCGATGATCCTGGGCGAGAAGCTCGACGCCGCCCGCGTCGCCGCCATCCTTGCCGGCTTCGCCGGCGTGCTGGTGATCGTGCACCCGTGGGCGGCCGACTTCCATCCGGCGATGATTCTCGCAGTGCTGAATGCGCTGCTCTATGCCGGCTTCATGCTGAGCACGCGCCACCTCGCGGCCTATGATTCGCCGGAAACGATCCAGTACCTGCCGGCGGTCGGCGCGACGCTCGTGCTCACGCCCTTCGCCCTCGCGGCCTGGGAGGCTCCCGACCATTGGCTGGAGTGGGTCGTCGCCTGCCTGCTCGGCGTGTTCGGCGGCGTCGGCCACTATCTTCTCGCGCTCGCGCACCGCTACGCGCCGTCGAGCGTGATCGCGCCCTTCGTCTACCAGCAGGTGATCTACATGGCCGTCTTCGGCTACCTCGTCTTCGGCGACGTGCCGGGGCCCTCGGTGTGGATCGGCGCCGCCATCGTCGTCACGAGCGGCCTGTACCTTTTCGCTCGCGAGCGAGGTCGGTAGGACTGCGCGGTAGAACTGCGGCTAGACTCTCCCAAGGGAGGGGCAATGTCGGAGGTCGCGGTACCGCTGTGGCTCGCCGTGGCGGCGGGCGTGCTCGCCGCCTGGGCGCTTGCCGAGCACGTTGTGCTGCCGCTGCTGCGCTGGGCGGTGATGCACCCGGCGAACCAGGTCATCG
This sequence comes from Burkholderiales bacterium, assembly GCA_036496555.1. Classification (GTDB taxonomy): domain Bacteria; phylum Pseudomonadota; class Gammaproteobacteria; order Burkholderiales; family SG8-39; genus SCGC-AG-212-J23. Next base: position 42,205 of record DASXKY010000014.1, read on the forward strand.
ACGAGATCGGCGAGCGCCTGCGCATCGGCATCCGGCCGTTCCAGCGCACGCGCCGCCAGGCGCTCATCCACCGGCTGGTCACCGACCCGAAGGTGCAGCAGGCGGCCGAGCGCCACGCCCTGGAAAAGAAGATCTCGCTCGAAAAAACCATGAAGATCGTGGAGCGCTATGCGCGCGATACGGTGCCCGCGTTCAACGCCTACCTCTACTTCCGCATCGGCTACTGGCTCGGCAAGCGCCTCGCGCAGACGCTCTACCGCGTTCGCCTGGGCTACGTCGACGCCGAGAACCTGGCGCGCGTGGAATCCGACGCGACGGTGGTGTTCGTGATGAATCACCGCTCCAACATGGACTACATCCTTGCCAGCTATCTCGCCGCCGACCAGACCGCCCTGTCCTACGCCGTCGGCGAGTGGGCGCGCATCTGGCCGCTGTCGGCGCTGATCCGCTCGATGGGCGCCTATTTCGTGCGCCGCAACTCGAAGGACGAGCTGTACCGGCGCGTGCTCGAGCGCTACATCGTCATGGCCACTGAGGCGGGCGTGCCTCAGGCGGTATTCCCCGAAGGCGGACTTACGCGTGACGGCCGCATACGCGAGCCGAAGCTCGGGGCGATCGACTACATGATGCGCGGCTTCCGTGCCGACGGCGAGCGCGACCTCGTCTTCGTGCCGCTCGGCATCAACTACGACCGGGTGCTGGAGGACCGTACGCTGCTCCGCGCCGCGGACTCCGAAGCCGAGCGCCGCGGCGGCCTCGGCGCGCTCGGCACTACGCTGCGCTTCGCCTGCAACAATCTGTGGCTGGCGCTGCGCAGCCGCTGGTACCGCTTCGGCTATGCCTGCGTGAGCTTCGGCTCCCCGGTTTCGATGCGCGAGTACTGCCGTGGCCGCGGGCTCGACTTCCATCGCCTGTCGGGCGAAGACCGCAAGCGCGAGATGGCCGCGCTCGGCCGGCACCTGATGGATGCGGTCGGACGGATCGTCCCGGTGGTGCCAGTGCCGCTGATTGCCGCGGTATTTGTGCGGCACGGGGAGCGTGCGATCTCGGAGCTCGAGCTCAAGACCGAGGTCGGCGAGCTGGTCGAAGGGCTGCGAAGACGCGGCGCCCACGTGTATGTACCCAGGCAGGATTTCGACTACGCCGTGACGGTCGGCCTGCGAATGCTGCGCCTGCGAAAGCTCGTCGGCGAGCGCGCCGGGCTTTACTACGCCCAGGCCGAGGAGCTGCCGCTGCTGCGCTACTACGCCAACTCGATCGCCCACCTTGCGTAAGCAATTGACAAAGCGGGATCAAAGTCTCTGGACGAGCCGATAACGCTCGGCTAGATTGTCGCCAAGGGGGAGTACCGCCGAATGCCAACGCGACGGAAGCGCACCGGGGTCGGGCGCATCCGGGGACATCTGTCCCCCGACTGGTATTGGGAGCAGGACACCGAACACCGGTTCACCAAGCTGGATCTGCGCGAGGACGCCGATGCCGCCGAGCGCAAGCGCGCCGCCAAGCTGATCGGCAAGCGGCGCTGGGAAAGCGGCCTGGGCACCGACACCGACTGGGATGCGCACCGCGCGCTGCTCGAGGCGCACAAGCCGTTCCGCGACCTGCTCGTCTGGCGCGACCTGCCCGACGGCACGCGGCGCTGGATTCTCACCAGCGGCGAGCCCGTGTTCGACGCGCGCCGCCGCTTCAAGGGCTACCGCGGCATCGGCCGCAATGTCACGGAGCAGAAGGACGCCGAGGCGCGGCTGCGCGCGAGCGAGAGCCGCCTGCGCGCCATCGTCGACAACGAGCCCGAGTGCGTGAAGGTGATGGACGCCGAGGGCAACCTGCTCGACATGAACCCGGCCGGCCTGCGCATGATCGAGGCCGACATCCTCGACCAGTTGCGCGGACAGTGCGTCTATCCGCTAATCGCCGAGGAGCATCGCGACGCCTACTGCGAGCTGGTGCGTGCCGTCGCCGCGGGCGCCGAGCGCAGCCTCGAGTTCGAGGTGATCGGCCTGAAGGGCACCCGCCGCTGGCTGGAGACGCGCTCGGTGCCGTTGCGCGACGAGGCGAGCGGCGCGACGCTGGTGCTCAGCCTCACGCGCGACATCACCCGGCGCAAGCAGGCCGAGGCGCAGATCCGCGAAAGCGAGGCGCGCTTCCGCGCGCTCACCGAGCTCTCGTCGGACTGGTACTGGGAGCAGGACGCCGAGTACCGATTCACCCGCCTCGAGGGGCGCCATCCGCAGAGCATCGACCGCGACCTCGCCCAGCGCCTGATGGGACAGACGCGCTGGTCGGAGGACCTCGCGTGCGAAGGCGGCTGGCGCGCGCACCGCGCGCTGCTCGAGCGGCGCGAGCCGTTCTACAACCTCCTGATGTGGCGCAAGGCACGCAACGGCGGCCTGCGCTACGTGCGCGTGAGCGGCGAGCCGGTGCTCGACGCCGGCGGCCGCCTCGCCGGCTACCGCGGCGTCGGCCGCGAGGTCACCGACGAGAAGCGCGCCGAGATCATGCTGCGGCTCGAGCACGACGTGGCGCACGCGCTCGCCGCGTGCGAGCGCTCCGAGGAAGGCATCCGCACCGTGCTGCGCGCGGTGTGCGAGGCGGAGAATCTGCCGTGCGGCCGCTATTTCGCCCTCGACGAGGCGGCGCAGGTGCTGCGCTTCCAGCAGGCCTGGCACGTCGCCGACCCGGACATCGAGCGCTTCGTGGAAGACTCGCGCGAGCTCACCTACAAGCCCGACCAGGGGTTCGTCGGCGCGACCTGGAAGAACGGCGAGGCGCTCTGGAGCACCGATCCGCAGAGCGACCCGCGCGGCTACCCCCGCGCGCTTGGCGCCGCCGCCGGCATCCAGTCGGTGTTCGCCTTCCCCGCCCTCGCCGACGGCCATACGCTGGCGGTGCTGGTGTTCACCGGCAAGGAGCCGCGCGCGCCCGATGAGCGGCTGCTGCAGTCGGCACGCGTGATCGGCAGCCAGGTCGGCCGCTTCCTGCGCAGCCGCCAGGTCGAGGTGTCGCTGCGCGAGAGCGAGGCGCGCTTCCGCAGCCTGACGCAGATGTCGACCGACTTCTACTGGGAGACCGACGCCGAGCACCGCGTGCTGGCGGTGTCGCACAACCCGACCTACCGTCCGACCGAGAAGATCATCGGCCGCCGCCGCTGGGAGGTGCCTTACATCGGCACCGAGGAGATCTGGACCGCGCACCGCGCCCGACTCGACGCGCATCAGCCGTTCCGCGACTTCGAGTTCGCACGTCCGGTCGCCGACGGCAGCGTGCGCTACCTGTCGATCAGCGGCGACCCGCGCCTCGCCGACGACGGCCGCTTCCTCGGCTACCGCGGCGTCGGGCGCGACGTTACCGAGATCGCGCTCGCGCGCGAGCGCATCGCGAGCCTCGCCTACAGCGACCCGCTCACCGGCCTCGCCAACCGCACCAGCCTCGGGCCGGCGCTCGAGCAGGCGGTACAGCGCTCGCGCCGCCGCGGCTCGAAGCTGGCGCTGATCTTTCTCGACCTCGACGGCTTCAAGCCGATCAACGACGTGCACGGCCACGCTGCCGGCGATTCGCTGCTGATCGAAGTCGCCGCGCGGCTGCGCGCCCACCTGCGCGCGGGCGACATGGTTGCGCGCCTCGGCGGCGACGAATTCGTGGTGGTGCTGGAGGAACTGCAGGACCTGACGCCGGTCGAGACCGTCTCGAAGAAGCTGCTCGGCGAGATGCGCCGGCCGTTCGATCTGCCCGGCGAGCAGGTCGGCGTCACCGCGAGCATCGGCATCAGCGTCTTCCCGGACGACGCGGCCGACGCCGCCGCGCTGATCAAGCATGCCGACATCGCCATGTATACCGCGAAGGAGGGGGGGAAGGACCGCCTCGCTTTCTATACCTCCGGCCCCGCCGCGAACGAGCCGACCCAGTCGCGGAAGTACGACAGCGCCTAGCGGCGCAAATCCTTGTTGGCGTTCTGGATGTCCTGCCGCAGCTTGTCGCGCTCCTCGCGCGTCATCGGCCGACCGCGATCGGGCCGCTCGCGATCGCGGCCGCGGTCGCGGTCGCGGTCGCGATAAGCGTCGCGCATGTCGTCGCGCATGCGCTGGCGGTCCTGCTGGGTCATCTGCTGAGGAGGACGCGCTTTAGCGTCATTGCCCTTGCTCTGGGCGAGCACAGAGCTTGCTGACAACAGAATGACGAGAATAAGCGTGACAGCCCTCATGGATGGAATGGTAGAACTCGCCTGCGGCCACCAGTGTAACAATTAGTAATGGCCGAGCTGAAGACCCGGATCCTGGTCGTCGACGACGACCTGCGCATGCGCGATCTCCTCGTCCGCTATCTCGGCGGCGAGGGCTACGAGGTGAAGGCCGCGGCCGACGCCCCGGCGATGGACAAGCTGCTCGCGCGCGAGCGCTATGACCTGGTGGTGCTCGACCTGATGCTGCCGGGCGAGGACGGCCTCAGCATCTGTCGCCGGCTAAGAAAGGAAAATGCCGCCCTCGGGGCCGCGCCGGCGATCATCATGCTCACTGCGAAGGGCGACGACGTCGACCGCATCGTGGGCCTGGAGATGGGCGCCGACGACTACCTGCCCAAGCCCTTCAATCCCCGGGAGTTGCTTGCCCGGATAAATGCTGTTTTGAGACGAAAAACTCCCATCGGTCCGCCCGGCGCGCCCGCCGAGGGCGGCACGTTCCAGTTCGGCGAATTCTCACTCAACCTGTCGACGCGCACGCTGACACGCGAAGGCAAGCCGCTGCCGCTCACCACCGGCGAGTTTTCGGTGCTGAAGGTGCTGGCGCAGCACCCCCGCCAGCCTCTGTCGCGCGACAAGCTGATGGAGCTCGCGCGCGGCCGAGAGTACGAGGTGTTCGATCGCTCGATCGACGTGCAGATCTCGCGCCTGCGCAAGATCGTGGAAGACGACCCCGCGCATCCGAAGCACATCCAGACGGTCTGGGGCTTCGGCTACGTCTTCGTGCCCGACTAGGCGCGCATGAGCCTCCTTACCCGGTCGTTCCTGCTGATCGCGCTGCTCATCGTCACCGCGGTGGTCGCCTCTTTCGCGATCTACCGCGCTCACAGCCTCGAACCGCGCGCCAACGAGCTCGCGCAGCAGACGGTCAGCACCGTCAACCTGACCCGCGCCGCGCTGGTGAATGCCGATCCTTTCCGCCGCCGCGACCTGCTGGTCGAGCTGAACGAGACCGAGGGCCTGCGCGTGTTCCCGGCCACGGCGAGCGAGAAGCTCGAGGCGCTGCCGGCCGACCCGCTGCTCGACCGTGTCGCCCCGCGCGTGCGCGCGGCGCTCGGCGCGCCGACGCGCTTCGCCTCCGAGCGCGATGGCGAGGATGGCTTCTGGGTCAGCTTCTTCATCGACGACGACGAGTTCTGGGTGATGCTGCCGTGGGAGCGCTTCGAGCCCGAGTTCGGCCTCGAGTGGGCTTACTGGGGCCTCGCCCTGCTCGCCCTCGCCCTCGCCGGCGCCTGGCTTATCGCCTCGCGTATGGCGCGCCCGCTCGCCGCGCTCACCCGCGCCGCCGGCCGCCTTGGCCGCGGCGAGGCGCACCAGCCGCTCGCCGAGGAAGGCGTGCGCGAGCTGCGCCTGCTATCGGCGGCATTCAACCGCATGGCAAGCAGCCTCGAGACGATGGAGCGCGACCGCGCCATGGTGCTCGCCGGCATCTCGCACGACCTGCGCACACCGCTGTCGCGGCTACGCCTCGCCCTCGAGATGAGCGGCGCCAGCCCGGCCGCCGCACAGGCGATCGAGACCGACGTCGAGGAAATCGACGCCGTCATCGGCCAATTCCTCGATTTCGCACGCGGCGAGGACGAGGCGAAGCAGGAGCACGACCTGCGCGGGGTGCTCGAAGACCTGGCCGAGCACTACACCCGCCTGGGCAAGAAGATCGCCTTCGAGGGTAAGGACTATCTGTTATTCAAGTTCGCTCGTATGGGGGTCCGCAGGGCAATAGGGAATTTGATCGACAACGCGCTGCGTTACGCCGGCGAGCCGATCGAAGTGGCGGGATTCCGGGAAGGCGGATTCGCCGTGGTCGAGGTGCGCGACCGCGGGCCCGGCATTCCGGCCGGCGATGCCGAGCGCCTGAAGCGCCCGTTTACCCGGCTCGACCGCTCGCGCGGCGCGCACGGCGG
>DASXKY010000015.1:0-13445 GCA_036496555.1 Burkholderiales bacterium
CCGGCGAAAAAGGTGGTGACGGTGAACTGCGCCGCGCCGGCCGAGGCGCCGAGCGCGTCGCCGAGGGAAGGCAGCGCCGGCGCCCAGGTGTCGGTGCCGAGCGGCGTGAGCGCGATCAGCACGCCGAGGAGGACGACGTGCCTCACGCGACGCGCGGGGTGCGGCCGGCGAGCACTTCGCCCATCATCGTACGATCGATGTTCTGCCCGGTGACGATCACCGCGCAGCGCTTTCCCTGCATCGGCCCACGCTCCTTCATGAGCGCGGCGAGGCCGGCGGCGCCGGCGCCCTCGGCGGCGGTATGGGTATCGCTGAAGAGGACGCGGATCGCTTCGGCCACCTCGTCGTCGCTCACCTCGACGATGCGCTCGGCGCCGCGGCGGATGATCGCGAGCGCCGCGGCGTCGGGCACGCGCACCGCGACGCCGTCGGCGAAGGTGAGGGCCGAATCGGTCGCCACCACTTCGCCGCGCTCCATCGACTGCCGGTAGGCGTTGGCGCGGTCGGATACGACGCCGACCACCTTGGTGCGCAGGCCGAGCGCGTCGCGCACGCCGATCACGCCGCAGATGCCGGAGCCGAGGCCGATCGGCACGTACACGGTGTCGAGATCGCCGAACGCCGTGAAGAGCTCATAGGCGTAGGTCGCGACGCCGACCACCAGGTCGGCGTGGAAGGAGGGCGCATATTCGAGGCCGCGCTCGGCGGCGAGCGCCGTCGCGTGGGCCTTCGCCTCGTCGAAGTCGCGGCCGTGCTCGATCAGGCGCGCGCCCAGCGCGCGCATGGCGCCGTTCTTCTCGGCGGAATTGCCCAACGGCACGACGATGTTCACCTCGATCCCGGCGCGCGCGCCGGCGAAGGCGAGCGACTGGCCGTGGTTGCCGCGCGTCGCGCTGACGATGCCTTTCACCTGCGGCCGCTCGCGCTTCAGGCGGTCGAAGTAGACCAGGCCGCCGCGCACCTTGAAGGCGCCGACCGGCGTGTGGTTCTCGTGCTTGACGATCACCGGCACGCCGAGCCGCGCCGCGAGCAGCGGCCAGGCGAACTGCGGCGTCGGTGGAACGGCGGCGCGAACCAGCGGCAGCGCGGCCCGCAGCCGCTCGAGTGTGACGATCGGTTCCAAGATAGGATTCGCATTCTAAATGGGCTGGCAATTCTGGATCGACCGCGGCGGCACGTTCACCGATATCGTCGCCCGGCGGCCCGACGGCGGCCTGGTGGCGCACAAGCTGCTTTCCGAGCATCCGGAGCGCTACACGGACGCTGCGCTTGCCGGTATTCGCGATATTTTGGGCTTACAGAAAGATTCCCTTATCCCCGGGAACCTGATCGACGCCGTCAAGATGGGAACGACGGTGGCGACCAACGCCCTCCTGGAGAGGAAAGGCGAGCGCAGCGCGCTGTTCATCACGCGCGGCTTCCGCGACGCGCTGCGCATCGCCTACCAGAACCGGCCGCGCATCTTCGACCGGCACATCGTGCTGCCCGAGATGCTCTACGAGGAGGTGTTCGAGGTCGACGAGCGCATCGGCGCCGCGGGGGAAGTGGTCGTGCCTTTGAACTATGAATTGCTGCTTGCGGACCTGCATCGGGCGAGCGCGGCGGGATTCCGCTCCATAGCGATCGTCTTCATGCATGGCTACCGCTACCCGCAGCACGAGCAGCGCGCCTTCGACATAGCGAAACAAGTCGGCTTCGAGCAGATCTCGGTGTCGCACCAGGTGAGCCCGCTCATGAAGCTGGTCGGACGCGGCGACACCACCGTGGTGGACGCCTACCTGTCGCCGATCCTGCGGCGCTACGTCGAGGGCGTCGCCGCCGAGCTCGGCGGCGTGCGCCTGTTCTTCATGCAGTCGAACGGCGGCCTCGCCGACGCGCAGCGCTTCCAGGGCAAGGACGCGGTGCTCTCGGGCCCGGCGGGGGGCATCGTCGGCGCGGTGCGCACCTCTCTCGCCGCCGGCTTCGACCGCATCATCGGCTTCGACATGGGCGGGACCTCGACCGACGTTTCCCACTACGCCGGCGAGCTCGAGCGCGAGTTCGAGACGCGCGTCGCCGGCGTGCGCATGCGCGCGCCGATGATGAGCATCCATACCGTCGCGGCCGGCGGCGGCTCGATCCTGCGTTTCGACGGCGCTCGCTACCGCGTCGGCCCCGAGTCCGCCGGCGCCAATCCAGGGCCGGCCTGCTACCGCCGCGGCGGGCCGCTCACAGTGACCGACGCAAACGTCGCGCTCGGCAAGATCCAGCCGAAATATTTCCCCCAGGTGTTCGGCGAAAGCGGCGATCTGCCGCTCGACCTTTCTGCAGTCCAAAGGGCTTTTTCAGATCTGAAAGAGCAAACAAACCAGGACAAAACTCTGGAGGAAATCGCGGAAGGCTTCGTCCGCGTCGCGGTCGGCAACATGGCGAACGCGATCAAGCACATCTCGGTGCAGCGCGGCCACGACGTCACCGGCTACACGCTGTGCTGCTTCGGCGGCGCCGCGGGACAGCACGCCTGCCTGGTGGCCGACGCGCTCGGCATGGAGCGCGTCTTCCTCCATCCGCTCGCCGGCGTGCTCTCGGCCTACGGCATGGGCCTCGCCGACCAGGTGGCGATCCGCAGCCGGGCGGTCGAGGCGCGCCTCGACGCGGAGGCGCTGGCGAGGGTCGGCGTGCAGCTCGCCGAGGAGGCTCGCGCCGAACTGCGGGCCCAGGGCGTGCCCCTGGAGCGGATCGCGGTTACGGCGAAGGCGCACCTGAAGTACGAGGGCACTGACACGGCGCTGCAGGTCCCGCTCGGCACGCAGGCGCGGATGACCGCGCACTTCGAGGCCGCTTACCGAAAGCAGTTCTCTTTCCTGATGCCGGGGCGAGCGCTGATCGCCGAGGCGGTGTCGGTCGAGGCCGCCGGCGGCGGCGAGGTATTCAGCGAGGCGTCCCCGCCGCGAAAGGAGCGCGGGCGGCCCGCCGAGACGGTGCGCGTTTTCAGCGGCGGACGCTGGCACGAAGCGCCGCTCTTCCGCCGCGAGGAGCTCGCGCCCGGCCAGGCCGTCGACGGCCCGGCGATCATCGCCGAGGCGAACGCCACCACCGTGGTCGAGCCCGAGTGGCGAGCGGAAGTCACGCCGCTGGACCACCTGCTCCTGAAAAGAGTGCTGCCGCGAAGGAAACAAGCGGCCATCGGCACTTCCGTGGATCCGGTGATGCTGGAGATCTTCAACAACCTGTACATGTCGATCGCCGAGCAGATGGGGCTGCGCCTGCAGAACACCGCATACTCGGTGAACATCAAGGAGCGCCTCGATTTCTCCTGCGCGTTGTTCGACGCCGATGGCAATCTGATCGCCAATGCGCCGCACATGCCGGTGCACCTCGGCTCGATGGGCGAGTCAATCAAGACCGTCATCCGGCTGAACGCCGGGAAGATGAAGCCCGGCGACGTGTTCGTCCTGAACGCGCCCTACAACGGCGGCACGCATCTACCGGACGTCACGGTCATTACGCCGGTGTTCGGCTCGGGAAAAGAGATCCTCTTCTATGTGGGATCGAGGGGCCATCACGCCGACATCGGCGGCATCACGCCCGGCTCCATGCCGCCGGGATCGAAGACGGTAGACGAGGAGGGCGTGCTGATCGACAACTTCCTCCTCGTCGAGGGCGGGCGCTTCCGCGAGGCGGAGACGGTCGCGCTCCTCACTTCAGGCAAGTACCCGGTGCGAAACGTCGAACAGAACATCGCCGACCTGCGCGCCCAGGTGGCGGCGAACGAGAAAGGCGTGCAGGAGCTCGGCCGCATGGTCGAGCACTTCGGCCTCGACGTGGCGCGCGCCTACATGAAGCACGTCCAGGACAACGCCGAGGAGTCCGTCCGTCGCGTCATCGACGTCCTGAAGGATGGTTCTTTTGAATTGCCTCTGGATAACGGCGCGGTCATCCGTGTGGCGATCAAAATTGATAGAAACCGTAGGGCGGCGAGAATCGACTTCTCGGGCACTTCCCAACAGCTGCCAAACAACTTCAACGCACCCGCGGCGGTGTGCATGGCGGCGGTGCTGTACGTCTTCCGCACGCTGGTCGACGACGACATTCCGTTGAACGCGGGCTGCCTCAAGCCCCTCGAGGTGATCATTCCGGAAGGCTGCATGCTGCGGCCGCGCTATCCAGCCGCGGTCGTGGCGGGCAACGTCGAGACTTCACAATGCATTACCGACGCCCTTTACGGCGCCCTTGGCGCCCTGGCCGCTTCGCAGGGCACCATGAACAACTTTACCTTCGGCAACGCACGCTACCAGTACTATGAGACCGTCGCCGGAGGCTCCGGCGGTGGGGCCGATTTCGACGGCGCCGACGTGGTGCAGACCCACATGACCAACTCACGCCTGACCGATCCCGAAGTACTGGAGTGGCGGTTTCCGGTGCGCCTCGAGAGCTTCGCGGTCCGCGCCGGCTCGGGCGGGCGCGGCCGGCACCGCGGCGGCCACGGCGCGGTGCGCCGGGTGCGCTTCCTCGAGCCGATGACGGCCGCCATCCTGTCGGGCCGGCGGCTGGTGCGGCCGCACGGCCTGGCGGGCGGGGAGCCCGGTCAGGCCGGCGTCAACTACGTGCTGCGGGCCGCCGGCGGGCGCGAGGAGCTCGGCCCCTACGGCCAGACCGAGATGGCGCCGGGCGACGTGTTCGTCGTCGAGTCGCCGGGCGGCGGGGGCTACGGCGGCGCCGACTAGCAGATAAAATAGCGCGCAAAGAAATGAATCCCACCGCCATCTTCTCGAAGTCCGGCAAAGGCGTGCAGGAAGCGTCCGGTAAGACCAGCCAGCTTTCGCGGGGCGACCGCGCGGTGCTCTCCGCGATCGACGGCCGTGTCACGCTCGCCGAGGTCGCGCAGAAGGTCGGCAAGACCTTCGACAAGGACTTCGAAGGGCTGATCGGCAAGCTCGACAAGGACGGCTTCATTCGCGAGGTGTCGCCCGGCGCCGCAGGGGCGGCGGCCAAGGCGGCGCCCGCGGCGAAGCCCGCGCCGGGCAAGCCGACCGCGCCGATGGAAGCGGCTTCCGATCTCGACTTCACCGCCACCATCGCCGTCCCGGCGCGCAAGCCGGGCGGCGCGCCGCCGCCTCCGCCGCAGGCCGTGGCGCGCGCGCCCGCGCCGCCGCCCAAGCCCGCCAACGTGCCGCCGCCGCCCCCGCCGCCTTCCGCGGCCGAGAAGGCGAAGCAGGCGGAGATCGCCAAGCAGCAGCAGTCGGCCTTCGCGCGTGCGCGCGAGGAAGCCGAGCAGAAGGCGCAGGAGCAGCGCGACCGCGTCAAGTCCGAGGCCGAGGCGAAGATCCGCGCCGAGACCGAGGCGAAGATGCGCGTCGAGGCCGAGCAGAAAATGAAGGCCGAGGCGGAGGCCAAGGCGAAAAAGGCAGAAGCAGATGCGGCCGCGGCTCGCTCCGCCGCCATCCGCGCCGCGGCCGAGGCGAAGGTCAGGGCCGAGCAGGAGGCCAAGCGCGCGAGGGAAGAGGCCGAGCGGGCGAAGCGCGAAGCGGAGGAGAAGGCGCGCCGTGAGCAAGAGGAGCTCAAGCGCAAGCTAGAGGAAGAGCGCAGGGCGCGCGAGGAGGCCGAGCGCAGGGCGAAGGAAGAGGCCGAGCGCGCCCGCCGCGAGGAGGAAGAGCGCCGGCGCCTGGAGGCCGAGCGCAAGGAGCGCGAGGAACAGCAGCGCCGCGAGGAGGAGGAGCGCGCCGCGCGGCGCAAGCGCGAGGAGGAGGAGGAGCAGGAGCGCCGGCGACAGCGGGCGGAGCAGGAACAGCAGGAGGAGGCGGGGCGCACCGCGCGCCGCAAGCAGCGCGAGGAGGAAGAGGAGCGGGAGCGCGCGGCGCGCGAGGAGCAGGCGCGAGCGGCGAAGGCGGCCGAGACCGCCGCGCCGCCGCCTGCGCCCAAGGCGACGCCGGCGGCAACCGGCGACGCCTTCGCCGACTCGCTGCTCGCCGACCTCGACTCCTTCACCCAAAAGGACGACGAGGACCGCAAGGCGAAGGAAGAGGCCGAGCGCAAGGCGAAGGAGGAGGGCGCGCGCAAACAGCGCGAGGAGGCCGAGCGGCAGGAGCGCGAGGCGGCGGAGGTGCGCGAGCGCATGGAAGCCGAGCGCCGCCGCGAGGAAGAAGAGGCGCAGCGAGCCCGCGACGCGGAAGAGGCGCGCGGCCGCAAGATGCGCGAGGAGCAGGAGCAGGCCGCGCGCGAGATCGAGGAGCGCCAGCGCAAGGTGACGGCGGCCGCGCCGGCGGCCGGCGGCGACGACATCGGCATCACCGACGAAGACCTCGACCTCGACGAAGTCAAGCGCGAGCAGGCGCTGCTCGACAAGAAGAAGAACCGCAAGGACGATCGCGAGAAGGAGCGCGACAAGGAGCGCTCGCAGAAGGTCGAGCGCGAGCGCGAGGCGAAGTCGAAGAAGGCGAAGGAGCGCGAGGAGAAGGAGACCAAGAAGGCGACCGCCTACCGGCCGCGCCGCAAGTCGCACCTCGGGCGCAACCTGTTCCTCGGCCTGATCGTGCTGATCGCCATCGGCGTCGGCGTGGCGCACGTGATGCCGGTCGCCACCGAAGACTACGAGCGCGCGGGGACCGAGGCGCTCGGCGTGCCGGTCAAGATCGCCGCCGGGCACTTCTCGATGATCGGCGGCGTGCAGTACAGGTTCGACGGCGTCACCATCGGCTCGGTGAGCGTGCCGACGGTGCGCGCCTATCCCGAGCTCGGCTCGCTGTTCGACGACAAGAAGGTCTTCACTCGCGTCGAGCTCGAAGGCATGACGCTGCAGCAGAGCTCGCTCGGCGGCGTGCTGTTCGCGCGCGAGCATAGCGACACCCTGAAGGTGTCGCGGCTGACGCTGAAAAACCTCAAGCTGAGCGGCGCGCTGCCGCTGCCGCCGCTCGACGGCGAGCTGCAGCTCGAAGGCGGCGCGGTGCGCGCGGCGACCCTGCGCGGGCCCGAGGGCCTGGTCGCCAAGCTCGAGATGAAGGGCGGCAACGCGATCCAGTTCGACGTCAACACCGCGCAGTTCACGCTGCCGTTCGCGCAGGGCATCACCATCGTGCAGTTCGCGATGAAGGGCGACGCGACGCGCCAAGGGATGAAGATCGCGCAGTGGGACGGGCTGCTGTTCAGCGGACAGGTCACCGGCACGGCGAGCGTGCGCTGGGGCGACACCTGGACCGTCGAGGGCGTGATGACCGCGCGCGGCGTGAACGCTGCGGTGTTCGCGCCGGCGCTGGTCTCCGACGGCCGCGCCGACGGTACCGGCCGCTTCTCGCTGAGCGGCGTCGAGCCCGCCAAGCTGCACGCCGGCGCGCGACTCGAGGGCAACTTCACCGTGCAGAAGGGCGTGCTCGGCAGCTTCGACCTCGGCAAGGCGCTGCAGACCAACGGTCGCCAGACCAACGGGCAGACGCAGTTCGCCGAGATGAGCGGGCAGGGCCTCTACGAGCGCGGCACGGTCAGCCTGCGCAACATCAACCTTGGCGCGGGCGCGCTCAACGCCGGCGCGAGCGCCGATGTCGACGAGAAGGGCGGCCTGTCGGGCCGCATCGTCGCCGACGTCAAGACCTCGACGCAGAACCTGCGCGCCACGCTGATCCTGGGGGGAACCGTTCAGGAGCCACAGGTCAGGAACTAGTGCCCCACGTCCTCCAGCTCCGCGGCCCTGGAGCGCTGTCGGAGTTCCGCCTCGCCAAGCTGCTCGCTGCGCTGCAAAGACTCGATGCCGGGGTGCGCGGCGTCGCCGCCGAATACCGCCACTTCGTCGAAAGCGAGGCCGCCCTGGGCGCCGGCGCCGGCGCTTTGCTCGAAGAGCTGCTCGCCTACGGTCCGCCGCCGGAGAAGCCGGTGGGCGAGCTGTTTCTGGTCGTGCCGCGCGTCGGTACGATATCGCCGTGGTCGTCCAAGGCGACCGACATCGCACGCAATTGCGGGCTCGACGTCCGCCGCATCGAGCGCGGAACTGTTTTCTACCTAGAGACAACAAAAGATGTTTCGTCAGTCCTGCACGATCGGATGACCGAAACGGTCTTCCGCTCGTTCGACGAAGCCGCCAAGCTGTTCGAGCACGTCCCGCCGCGGCCGCTGCAGTCGGTCCCGCTGCAGGAGCTGCGCCAGGCCAACCGGCGGCTCGGCCTGGCGCTCGCCGAGGACGAGATCGAATACCTCGAGAAGGCCTACGCCGCGCTCGGTCGCGACCCGACGGACGCCGAGCTCACCATGTTCGCGCAGGCCAACTCCGAGCACTGCCGGCACAAGATCTTCAACGCCGACTGGATCGTCGACGGCGAAAGAAAGGACCAGTCGCTGTTCGCGATGATCCGGCACACGCACGCGGCGAACCCGCAGGGCACGGTGCTCGCCTACGCCGACAACTCGGCGATCCTCGAGGGCCGCATGGCCCACCGGTTTTTCCCCAACGGCAATCTCGTCTACGAAAAGAAAAACGAGCTGACGCACATCGTCATCAAGTGCGAGACGCACAACCACCCGACCGCCATCTCGCCTTTTCCCGGCGCGGCGACCGGCTCGGGCGGCGAGATCCGCGACGAGGGCGCTACCGGCCGCGGCGCGAAGCCGAAGGCGGGTCTGGTCGGGTTCTCGGTCTCGCACCTGCGCCTGCCCGGCGCGCTGCAGCCTTGGGAGGAGCGCGACCCGGGCCGGCCGGCGCACATCGCCTCGCCGCTCGAGATCATGGTCGACGGGCCGATCGGCGCGGCTTCCTTCAACAACGAGTTCGGCCGTCCCAACCTGGCCGGTTACTTCAGGACCTTCGAGCACGTCGATGGGAAAAGTGCACGGGGTTACCACAAGCCCATCATGCTGGCGGGCGGATTGGGTTCTCTCAGTGCGGTTCAATCTTCCAAGGCGCCGCTGCCGCCGGGAACGCTGCTGATCCAGCTCGGCGGCCCGGGCATGCTGATCGGCATGGGCGGCGGCGCGGCCTCGTCGATGGGCGCGGGCGCCAACCTCGCCGAGCTCGACTTCGACTCGGTGCAGCGCGGCAACGCCGAGATCGAGCGGCGCGCGCAGGAGGTGCTCGACCGCTGCTGGCAGCTCGGCGCGCAGAACCCGATCCTCTCCCTGCATGACGTCGGTGCGGGCGGGCTGTCCAACGCGATTCCCGAGATCGTGCATGCCGCCGGGCGCGGCGCGCGGCTCGACCTGCGCACGATCCCGTCGGAGGACAGCGGCATGTCGCCGCGCGAGATCTGGTGCAACGAGGCGCAGGAAAGGTATGTGCTGGCGATATCGCCCGACGCTCTTTCGCTTTTCAAAGGTATTTGTGAAAGGGAAAGATGCCCGTTCGCCGTCCTTGGCGCCGCGACGGCGGACGGCAGGCTGGTGGTCGAGGATCCCAGGTTCGGCGACCGCCCGATCGACATCGATCTCGCGGTGATCCTCGGCAAGCCGCCGAAGATGCTGCGGGACGTCAAACATGCTTCCCGGCAACTTCGTTCTTTTTCGTTTGAGAAGATCACACTGGAAGGTGCAGCGCACCGCGTCCTGCGCCATCCCGCGGTCGCCGACAAGACGTTCCTGATCGCCATCGGCGATCGCACGGTGGGCGGCCTGTGCTCGCGCGATCCCTTCGTCGGGCCCTGGCAGGTGCCTGTCGCCGACTGCGCGGTGACGCTCGCCGACTTCGAGGGCTGCGCCGGCGAGGCCTTCGCGATCGGCGAGCGCGCGCCCCTCGCGCTCATCGACGCGCCGGCCTCGGGCCGCATGGCGGTCGGCGAGGCGATCACAAACCTCGCGGCGGCGAAGATCGGCTCCTTGCAGAAGATCAAGCTGTCGGCGAACTGGATGGCCGCCGCCGGCCAACCCGGCGAGGACGCGGCGCTGTACGACACGGTGAAAGCCGTGGCTATCGATCTCTGCCCGGCGCTCGGCGTGTCGATCCCGGTCGGCAAGGATTCGCTGTCGATGCGTACCGCCTGGGAGGGTGGGGAAGTGGTCGCGCCGCTATCGCTGGTGGTCTCGGCTTTCGCGCCGTGCGAGGACGCGCGCGCCACGCTCACCCCGCGCCTGCGAACCGACCGCGGCGAAACCGAGCTGATCCTCGTCGACCTCGGGCGCGGCAGGAATCGCCTCGGCGGCTCGATCCTGGCGCAGGTGCACTCGCAGCTTGGCGATGAATGTCCGGACCTGGACGACCCGCAGTTGCTGAAAAGCTTTTTTGATTTCATCCAGAAAAATCGTGTTTCGCTGCTGGCGTATCACGACCGTTCCGACGGAGGCCTGTTCGCGGCGGTCTGCGAGATGGCGTTCGCCGGACGCTGCGGCGTGACGCTCAACCTCGACCCGCTCGCCTTCGACGCGTCGCACGACGACGTCGACGCCTTCAAGCGCGGCGACGACGAGCAGCTCGCCGGGCATGCGCGCGACCTCGCGCTCGCGGCGCTCTACAACGAGGAGCTCGGTGCCGTGCTGCAGGTGCGTGCCGCCGACCGCGCTAGGGTCTTGGCGGCGTTGCGCGAGGCGGGGCTCGGCGACTGCTCGCATATCGTCGGCCAGCTCAACCCGCGCGACGAGATCCGCATCGTGCGCAACGCGAAGACCGTGTTTGCCGCGAAGCGCGACCACCTGCAGCGCGCCTGGAGCGAGACCACCTTCCGCATGCAGTCGCTGCGCGACAATCCGGACTGCGCGCGCGAAGAGTACGACCGGATTCTGGACAAGGACGATCCCGGTCTTTCAGTTTCCCTTTCGTTCGAACAAAAGAATATTCGGGTGATTGCGGGAGCAAGGCCGAAGATCGCCATCCTCCGGGAGCAGGGCGTGAACGGCCAGGTCGAGATGGCGGCTGCGTTCGACCGCGCCGGTTTCGAGTCGGTCGACGTGCACATGACCGACCTCATCGCCGGCCGCGTGACGCTGCAGGGCTTCAAGGCGTTCACCGCCGGCGGCGGCTTCTCGTACGGCGACGTGCTCGGCGGCGGCCGCGGCTGGGCGAGCACCATCCTGCACAACCCGCGCGTGCGCGCCGAGTTCGAGCGCTTCTTCGCGCGCAAAGACACCTTTGCCTTCGGCGCCTGCAACGGCTGCCAGATGATGGCGCAGCTGCGCGAGCTGGTGCCGGGCGCCGAGCACTGGCCGCTGTTCCTCAAGAACCGCTCCGAGCAGTTCGAGGCGCGCCTCGTCATGGTCGAGGTGACGGAGAGTCCTTCGATCCTCTTCAAGGGGATGGTCGGCAGCCGTGTTCCCATCGTGACGGCGCACGGCGAAGGACGAGCCGTTTTTGAAAAGAACGACATTGAAAAAGCGATCGTGGCGATGCGCTACGTCGACAACCGCGGCCGCCAGACGGACGTGTATCCCTACAATCCCAGCGGCACGCCGCAGGGCATCACCGGCCTTACCACTGCCGACGGCCGCTTCACCGTCGTGATGCCGCACCCCGAGCGCGTGTTCCGCAACGTGCAGATGTCCTGGGCGCCGGACGAGGCGGGCGAAGACTCGCCCTGGATGCAGATTTTCAGAAACGCCCGGGCCTGGGTCGCATGAAGGTACACGACGTCCTTGCCAAAGCCTTCGCACAGGAGGGCGTGCGCGCCTGCTTCGCGCTTCTCGGCGACGCGAACATGAACTGGGCGGCGCGCTTGTCCGAGCAGGGATGCCGCATGATTTATGTTCGGCACGAGCACTGCGCGCTCGCAGCCGCCATGGCGTACGCGCGAAAGAGCGGCGAGGTGGGCGTGGCGACCGTGACTTGCGGACCGGGCGTGACGCAACTGATCACCGCGCTGCCCGCAGCCGTGCGCGCGCACCTGCCGCTGATCGTGTTCGCCGGGGAAGCGCCGCTGAAAAGCGGCTGGTACAACCAGGAGATCGATCAGGCGCCGCTCATCACCGCTACCGGCGCCGCATACCACCGCCTGCACATGCCGGAACGCATGCCGGTGGCGGTACGCGATGCGTTCCTGCAGGCGCGCCGCGAACGCCGGCCGGTGGTGATCGGTGTCCCGTTCGACCTGCAGAGCCGGCCCTGGGCCGGGGCGGCGGATCTGCCGAAGCCCTCGCGCGAGCTGCTGCCGCGCCCGTCGCCGATGCCGCCGCATCCCGACGATGTGGCCGCCGCCGCGAAGCTTGTCGCCGCCGCGGAAAGGGTCGTCGTGTTTGCGGGTCTAGGCGCGGTCGAAGCCGGAGCGGGCCCCGCCTGCCGGATGTTGGCCGCCAAGGTGAGCGGACTGCTGTCGACGACGCTTCCGGCACGGGGACTGTTTCACGATGATCCTTATTGCATCGGCATCTCGGGCAGCTTCACGCCCGAGGTTGGCCTCGAATACCTGGCGCAGGCGGACCTCGTAGTCGCGGTCGGCTGCTCGCTCGCTTACCACGCGGGCGGCGGCGGCCAACTCTGGCCGAAGGCTAAGATGCTGCAGATCGATATCGACCCTGTGGCGGTCAGCCAGGGGCAGGAGGTGGCGCGCCACCACCTGCGCGCCGATGCGCGCCTGGGTGTCGAGGCGTTGACCGCGGCGCTGCCCGCGCGGGACGGTGGACGTAGCGGCGGCTGGCGCAGCGAGGCGATGGCGGCGCGCATCCGCGATGCGAAACCCGACAGCCACGTCTTCGAGATCGAGCCGGGCCTGCTCGATCCGCGCGAGGTGGTCGAGGCGCTGGAAGCGGCCTTGCCGCGCGAATGGGAGATGGTGAACTCGGGCGGCCACTGCTCGTGGTTCTTCGCGCAGATGCCCTCGCGTCCGCAGGAGAAGTTCCTCACCATCCGCGAGTTCGGCGCCATCGGCAACGGCATCTCGTTCGCCATCGGCGTGGCCGCCGCGCGCCCGGACCGCACCGTGGTGCTGTTCGACGGCGACGGCAGCCTGATGATGCACGTGCAGGAGCTCGAAACCATCCGGCGCCACGGCCTGAGGATCCTGATCGTCGTGATGAACGACGGCGCGTACGGCTCCGAGCTGCACAAGCTTCGCTCGGAGGGGATGGCCGAGGACGGTTCGGTATTCGGCTATTGCGATTTCGCCGGGATCGCGCGGGGATTCGGGCTCGCGGGTAAAACGTTCAAGGATCTGGCCGGGCTGCCGAAACTCCTGGCGGAGTTCGCCGCGAGCGGCGGCGCCGCGGTCTGGGACTTCCACGTCTCGGACAAGGTCGTCTCGCCGACGATACGCCGCGCGCATCCCCATCCTGGCAAGAAGTAGACTCACCGATCTACAGGAGGCAAACCGATGAGCATCGTCCGCCACGACCCGAGCCCGATCCTTTCGCACGCCGTCGAGTACGGCGACACCGTCTACCTCGCCGGCATCGTCGCGAAGAACATCGATACCGACATCAAGAACCAGACCAAGCAGATCGTCGACGAAATCGACCGCCTCCTCGCGAAGTGCGGCTCGAGCAAGTCGAAGGTGCTGCAGGCCACCATCTGGGTCACCGACATCCGCAACCGCGCGCCGATGAACGAGGTGTGGACCGCCTGGGTCGAC
>DASXKY010000016.1:0-9545 GCA_036496555.1 Burkholderiales bacterium
CGTGTGGGAGACCTGCCACCTGGCCACGGCGCCGACCGGCAGGACGCCAGCGACTCTGGCGATCTGGTCCTGTTCGGTCTGGTGGACCTTGCGCTCGGCATACTTCAGCCCGGCGCGCGCGCCCGCTTGCACGCCCAGTCCGATGCCGGTGACCACGCCGGCGTTGCGCGTCCATCCGCGGCTTGCTCCCGCCGCCGCGACGCCGGCGCCCGCCGCGCAGCCTGCGCCTGCCGAACCTCGCAAGCCGCTGGTCCTGCGGCTCGACGAGATCGATGGGCCGCGCATGACCTTCGGTGCCTCACCCAACGAGAAAATCCAGTCGAAGGAGTTGCCTTCGCTCGGTGGCGACGCGCGCCCGCTGCCCACGCTGCCGGCCGGCACATCCGGCTCGGCTTTCCCGCGCGACGCCGAAAAAGCCAGCCAGGACGCCCAATAGCTTGAGCGCGGAGCAGCGCCTTGGAGAGCTCAAGATTGAGCTCGGCCGGGTTTCAGCCCCGGTCGCGAACTACGTCAACGCGGTGCGCACCGGCAACCTGCTCTACCTTGCCGGCAAGGGCGGCCCGCCCGGCCCGGACGGCAAGCGGCCGAAGGGAAAGCTCGGCCGGGAGTTCACCGTCGAGCAGGGCTACGGGCATGCGCGCGACACCGGCCTCGAGATCCTCGCGGTCATCCGCGCCGAGCTGGGCAGCCTCGACCGGGTGAAGCGGATCGTGAAAGTGCTCGGCATGGTGAACGCCGTGCCGGAATTCGAAGATCACCCCAAGGTGATCAACGGCTGCTCGGACCTCCTGGTGCAGGTGTTCGGCGAGCGCGGCAAGCACGCGCGTTCCGCGGTCGGCATGGGCTCGCTGCCGATGCAGATACCCGTGGAAATCGAAGTCATAGTGGAAATCGATTCTTCACGGAAAAAACCTGCTGTGAAGAAGAAAAAACGCCGCTAGATCGTCATCACCGTCTTGCGGTAGTACTTGAGCTCCTCGATCGACTCGAGGATGTCGGCGAGCGCCTCGTGCTTGCCTTCCTTGGCGAAGCCCTTCGCCGCCTCGGGCTTCCAGCGCCGCACCAGCTCCTTCAGCGTCGAGACGTCGAGGTTGCGGTAGTGGAAGTGGCTCTCCAGCCGCGGCATCCAGCGCGCGAGGAAGCGGCGGTCCTGGCAGATCGAGTTGCCGCACATCGGCGAGGTATTGGCCGGCGCGTGCCCGCGCAGGAACTCGAGCGCCTGCGCCTCGGCGTCCGCTTCGGCCAGGCGCGAGGCGCGTACGCGCTCGATCAGCCCGGTCTTCTTGTGCGTGCTCTTGTTCCAGGAGTCCATCGCCTCGAGCACCTCGTCGGGCTGGTGGACCACCAGCACCGGCCCCTCGGCGACCAGGCGCAGCTCCACATCGGTGACGCAAAGGGCGATCTCGATGATGCGGTCGCTGTCCGGCGTCAGCCCCGTCATCTCCATGTCGATCCAGACGAGGTTGTTCGCGTCGGCGGGCATGGCTTATTCTCTCACGCATGACCAGCGCGTTTGCCGGAGCGTTTACCTGGATCTTCCTCGCCGCCCTCGCCGCCACCACCCTCGCGCGCCTGTGGCTCGCGCAGCGCCAGATGCGCCACGTGCGCGCGCACCGCGCGGCGGTGCCCGCCACCTTCGCCGCCGAGATTCCGCTCGCGGCGCACCAGAAGGCGGCCGACTACACCGTCGCCAAGGCGAAGCTCGGCATGCTCGACGTGCTGCTCGGCGCGGCGGTGCTGCTCGTGTTCACGCTCGGCGGCGGCATCGAGCGGCTGTCCGGACTCTGGGCGCGCGCCTTCGAGGCAGGCGCTCTCGCGCATGGCGCGGCGCTGATCCTGAGCGTGGTCCTGCTGCAGGCGCTGATCGGCCTGCCGCTGGCCGTGTACCGCACCTTCGGCGTCGAGCAGCGCTTCGGCTTCAACAACATGACGCCGCGCCTCTTCGTCACCGACCTCGCGAAGCAGGCGGTGCTGGCTGTCGTGCTCGGCGTGCCGCTGCTCGTCGCGGTGCTGTGGCTGATGGCGCGCATGGGCGCCGCGTGGTGGCTCTACGTGTGGCTGGTGTGGACGGCGTTCTCGCTCGTGCTGATGATGGTGTATCCCGCCTACATCCTGCCGCTGTTCAACAAGTTCACGCCGCTCGCCGACGGCGAGCTCGCCCGGCGCGTGGCGCGGCTGCTCGAGCGCACCGGCTTCCGCTCGCGCGGCCTCTACGTGATGGACGGTTCCAAGCGCTCGAGCCACGGCAACGCCTTCTTCGCCGGCCTCGGCGCGGGCAAGCGCATCGTCCTCTTCGATACGCTGGTGAGCCGGCTCGCGCCGTCGGAGGTCGAGGCGGTGCTGGCCCACGAGCTCGGCCACTACAAGCTGCACCACATCGCCAAGGCGCTTGCGCTCAGCGCCGCGGTGAGCCTCGCCGGGCTGTGGATCCTCGGCCAGCTGATCGACGAGCCGTGGTTCTATGCCGGGCTGGGCGTGGCGACGCCCGGCACGGCCGCCGCGCTGCTGCTGTTCCTGATGGTGGTGCCGGAGTTCACCTTCTTCCTGCACCCCCTCACCAGCCGCTACTCGCGCCGGCGCGAGTTCGAGGCCGACGCCTACGCCACGCTGCACGCGCAGGCGGACGACCTGGTGACGGCGCTGGTCAAGCTCTACAAGGACAATGCGGCGACGCTCACTCCCGATCCGTTGCACTCCGCGTTCTACGACTCGCACCCGCCGGCCGCCGCCCGGATAGCGAAGCTGAGGACTACCTGAGCCAAAGGCAAACCCCATGACCGAATTAGCAAAGCGAAAGTGCAAGCCCTGCGAGGGCGGCGTGCCGCCTTATAACGCCCAGCAGACGAAGGAGATGCTGAAGAGCCTGAAGGGCTGGATCGTCGAGGACGGCAAGCTGGTGAAGGTCTATCCGTTCAGCAACTACTACCAGACGATGGCCTTCGTGAATGCGCTGGCCTGGGTGTCGCATCGCGAGGACCATCACCCCGACCTGCTGGTCGGCTACAACAAGTGCCGCGTCGAGTACTCGACCCACTCCATCGGCGGCCTGTCGGAGAACGACTTCATCTGCGCGGCGAAGGCCGACGCTCTGCTCGAGCTCTGACCGGCGGCGCCGCCGTGACCAGCCAGCGGCGGCTCACAGCAGCCGCACCGCCGTGACGACGAACAGGATCAGGACCCAGACGACCAGCGCGCGCCACAGCAGGCCCACCGCGCTGTCGAGGAACGGGCCGTCGGCGGCGTCGCCGACGCCGAGCTCGACGCGCGGCACCATGCCCTCGATCTCGTGCACCGGCATGCCGAGGCGCACGCCCATCGCGCCGGCGCCCGCGGCGAGGACGATGCCCGCCTCGGGATTGGGCCAGGCGCGCGCCTGCGTGCGCCAGCAGTAGACCGCGTCCTCGAAGTCGCCGACCACCGCGAAGGAGGCGGCCGTGGCACGCACCGCGGGCCATTCCAGCACGCGCCAAGCGCGCAGCGCGAAGCGGCCGAAGGCGCCGAGCGGCTGCCAGCGGCTCGCGAGCAGCGCGGCCATCCGGTACAGGATCGCGCCGCTCGGCCCGGGCAGCAGGACGTACCAGAAGATCACGCCGAAGACGTGGCGGTGCGAGGCGAGCAGCGCCTCTTCGATGGCGAGGCGAATCACCTCCTCGCGCGAGCGCACCACGCCGGAGGCGCCGCGCCAGGCGTCGAGCAGCGCGCGCGCGCGCTCGATGTCGCCCGCCTTCACGGCGAGCTGCAGCTCGGTGAAGTTGTGGCTGCGCTGGCGGAAGCCGAGCGTCAGGTAGAGCACGCCGACGTGGAAGGCGAGCGCGAGCAGCGGGCTGAGCGCGTACAACGCGAGATTGAGGGCGATCGCCGCAGCGACCGGCGGCACGACGGCGACCAGCCACGCCACCACGCCGTGGCGCTCTTCGCCGCCGTTGAAGGTCTCCTCGAGCCAGCCGACCCACGCGGCGAGCACCGACTGCAGCCCGGCGCGCGCAG
The DNA here is from genome assembly GCA_036496555.1 of Burkholderiales bacterium. GTDB lineage: Bacteria > Pseudomonadota > Gammaproteobacteria > Burkholderiales > SG8-39 > SCGC-AG-212-J23. Next base: position 3,988 of record DASXKY010000016.1, read on the forward strand.
CGAGCGGGCGCCACTGCTCGATCAGCAGCGCGAGGACGATCGAGATGACCCCCATGCGGCCGATTCTATTCGGCCAGCGCCCGGCCGAGGTTGACGATCATCCCGGCGGTCGCGCCCCATATGTACCGGTCACCATAGGGCATCTCGTAAAAGCCCACCGTCCTTCCTTGGTATTCGCGCGTCTGCCGCTTGTGGTTGCGGATATCGAGCAGGAACGCGAGCGGCACCTCGAATACCGCTTCCACCTCGTTCGGGTCGGGCTTGAGCTGGAGCGGCGGCTCGACCAGGCCCACCACGGGCGTGACCCGGAAGCCGGTGCGCGTGAAGTACTCGGGCAACTGCGCCAGAACCTCGACGCGCTCGCGGGCGAGGCCGATCTCCTCTTGCGACTCGCGCAGCGCCGTGTCTTCCGGCGAGGTGTCGCCGGCCTCCGCGCGCCCGCCGGGAAAGGCGACCTGTCCTGAATGCGCCTTGAGGTGCGCGGTGCGCTGCGTGAGGAGAAGGGTCAGGCCGGAGCCGTGGGTGACGATGGGCACCAGCACCGCCGCCGCCGTGGCGGCGGCCTCGCGGCCGACGCCGTCGTCGCCGTAGATGGCGCTCGCCGGCAGCGACCGGGCGAGGCGCCGCCTCAGCTCGGCGGCGTCGAGCGCGACCAAGTCAGGGAATCAGGACGACCGAGCCGGTCGTCTTGCGTCCCTCGAGATCGCGGTGCGCCTGCGCGGCGTCGGCCAGCTTGTAGCGCGCAGTGGTCTCGATCTTCACCTTTTTCGATTTCACCGCGTTAAACAGGTCGTTCGAGCGCTTGACCAGGTCGGCGCGCGCAGCGATGTAGGTGGCGAGCGTCGGCCGGGTGACGTACAGCGAGCCTTTGCTGGCGAGGATGCCGAGGTTCTGCGGCGGCACCGGGCCGGAGGCGTTGCCGAAGGAGACCATCAGGCCGCGCGGCGCGAGACTGTCGAGCGAGCCGTCCCAGGTGGTCTTGCCGACCGCGTCGTAGATGACGGCAAGCTTTTTCCCTTTGGTGAGCTCCTTCACCTTCTCCACCCAGTTCTCGGTGCTGTAGTTGATGACGTGCTTGTAGCCGTGCGCCTTGGCGAGCTTCGCCTTCTCGTCCGAGCCGACCGTGCCGATCGCGGTGACGCCGAGCTTCTTCAGCCACTGGCCGGCAATCAGGCCGACGCCGCCGGCAGCGGCGTGCCACAGCACCGTCTCGCCCTTCTTCACCTTGTAGGTCGAATGGATGAGGTAATGCACCGTCATGCCCTTCAGCATCATCGAGGCGGCCTGCTCGTCGCTGATGCCCTTCGGGATCTTCACCATGCGGTCGGCCGGCACGATGCGCTGGTCGCAGTACGAGCCCGGCAGCCCGGTATAGGCGACACGGTCGCCTTTTTTGAGGTCCTTCACGCCCGTGCCGACCGCCTCGACCACGCCCGCGCCCTCGTTGCCGCCGACGCCGGGAAGCTGCACCGGGTAGAGCCCCGAGCGCTGGTAGACGTCGACGAAGTTGACGCCGATGGCTGTGTGGCGGATGCGCACCTGGCCGGGACCCGGCTCGCCGACGGTGATCTCGTCGAGCTGCAGCACTTCGGGCCCGCCCTGCTTGTGGTACCTGACGGCTCTAGCCATGGGAATTCCTTAGTGTCGGGGTTCTGCGGAGAGGACGAATCCTACCAGCGCAAGAAGGCTATTCCTAAGCCTTTCCGCGGCCTGTTCCGCGCCTATTCCTTTTTGGGTTCGCTGCCGCGCATGGCGAGGAGCGCCGCCTTCTGCATCTCCAGTCCCTGGATCGAGAGCTTCACCATGTTGAGGTTCATCGCCAGCCAGTTCTCCACCGAGCGCAGGTCGGCGATGCGCTTCTCGACCTCGTTCGGGTCGAGGGTCGGCATCGCCATGCCCGGCAGCGGCACGCCGAGCGGCCCCCACAGGCGGCGGAACATCTCGAACGGGTCCTGCGGCGGCGTTGGATCGGCCATGCGGCGCTTTCTCGAATAGGTCAGGCGGCGACTTCGAACAGCTCCTTCACCTCGTCGGCGCGGCTCACCGTGTCCTGGTAGCCGAGGTCGATCAGCGCGCGGCAGAACGACTCCTCGAACAGCAGGTAGCTCGCCAGGTTCGAGCCCGAGCGGTTGAGCGCGCCGGTGGGGCGCAGGATGAAGCGCACGGTGCGCGGCAGCTCGTGCAGGAAGCGCGCGGCGATGCGCTCGATCGGCTGCGACGGCGTGATGAACAGCACCTTGACCGGGCGCAGCGCCACGCCCGAGTCGGTGAGCTTGTCGGGCGGGATCAGGCGCACGGTGCGGTTGATGCGCTCGAGGCGCTCGATGTCGACCATCAGGCTGTCGAGGAAGATGCTGTTGAGGGCGTGGCCGGCGATCTGCGCGAGCGAGGGATAGACGCTCGAGCGCACGCGCATCTCGCCCTCGCTCTGGCGGCCGGTGCCGACGATCAGCACGCGGTCGGCGCCGAGGTGCAGCGCCGGGCTCACCGGCGCGATCTGGCGCATCGAGCCGTCGCCGAAGTATTCGCGGTTGAACTTCACCGCCGGGAAGATGAACGGCAGCGCGGCCGAGGCGAGCAGCAGGTCCAGATTGAGCGGCACCGCCGCGCCGATGCGCTGGTTGCGCTCCCAGCCCTCCAGGCCGCTGCCGCCCTGGAAGAACGACACGCTCTGGCCTGAGCTGTAGCCCGAGGCGGTGACGCACACCGCGTAGAGCGTGCCGGCGTCGATGTTCGACTGGATGCGGCCGAAGTCGAGGTTCTTCGCCAGCATCTCGCGCAGCGGCGCGTTGTCGAGGAGCGACATCGGGTTGTGGCGCGAGATCAGCATCAGCGACGACAGCCAGCGCGCGCCGCTGCGCATGATGTGCCAGGCGTCGGTGCGGTAGATGTGCTCGCAGCGCATGTGCTCCCACACTTCGAGCAGGTTCGCCACCCCGCGCGTGAAGTCGTCGGCGAACACCGCCAGCGTCGCCGCGTTGATCGCGCCGGCCGAGGTGCCGCAGACGATCGGGAACGGATTGCGCGTCGGATTGCCGAGGATGTCGCGCACCGCCTTGACGACGCCTACCTGATAGGCGGCGCGCGCCCCGCCGCCGGTCAGCACCAGCCCGGCGCGCGGCTTGATCCGGTTCGCGGGGAAGGGTGCGACGTTGCCGGCTGAAGCGGAGGACATGGCTAGAACAGGCTGCGTTCCTGGCCGCGCGGCGCGTTGGCGTCGGCCACCGCGAGCGCGGTCATGTTGACGATGCGCCGCACGGTCGCCGAGGGCGTCAGGATGTGCACCGGCCGCGCCGCGCCGAGCAGGATCGGACCGATGGTGACGTTGCCGCCGGCGGCGGTCTTCAGCAGGTTGAACGAGATGTTGGCGGCGTCGAGGGTCGGCATCACCAGCAGGTTGGCCTCGCCGCGCAGCTTCGAGTTGGGGAACACCTTGAGCCGGATCTCCTCGGAGATGGCGGCATCGCCGTGCATCTCGCCCTCGATCTCGAGCTCGGGGGCGCGCTCGGTGATCAGTTGAAGCGCGCGGCGCATCTTTGCCGAGGAAGGCATGTCGATCGAGCCGAAGTTCGAAGCCGAGAGCAGCGCCACCTTGGCCTGCAGACCGAAGCGCCTGATCTCCTCGGCGGCGAGCAGCGTCATCTCCGCGATGTGCTCGGCGTCGGGGTCGGGGGTGACGTAGGTATCGCAGATGAATACCGTGCGCGCGGGAAGAATGAGCGCGTTCATCGCCGCGTAGTGCGCGACCCCGGCACGCCTGCCGATCACCTGGTCGACGTACTCCAGGTGCATCGGGTGTGTGCCGAAGGTGCCGCACAGCATGGCGTCGGCCTCGTTTTTGTACATCAGCATCGCGCCGATCAGCGTGTGGCGGCGGCGCATCTCGATGCGCGCGTACTCGGGCGAGACGCCGCGGCGCTCGGTGAGCTTGTGGTAGGTGGTCCAGTAGTCGCGGTAGCGGGTGTCGAACTCGGGATTCACCAGGTCGAATTCCTTGCCCGGACGCACGCGCAGGCCGAGGCGCTCGAGACGCTGCTCGATCACCTGCGGCCGGCCGACCAGGATCGGCCGCGCCAGCCCCTCGTCGACTACGATCTGCGCGGCGCGCAGCACGCGCTCGTCCTCGCCCTCGGCGTAGACGATCCGTCGCGGCGCGGCCTTCGCCGCGGTGAACAGCGGCTTCATGATCAGGCCGGAGTGGTAGACGAACTGCGTCAGCGACTGGCGGTAGGCCTCGAGGTCGGCGATCGGCCGTGTCGCCACGCCCGACTCCATCGCCGCCTGCGCCACCGCCGGCGCGACGCGCGCGATCAGGCGTGGGTCGAAGGGCTTCGGGATGATGTATTCCGGGCCGAAGCTGATCGACTCGATGCCGTAGGCGAGCGCCACCTGCTCCGAGGTCTCCGCCTGGGCGAGCTCGGCGATGGCGCGCGCCGCCGCCAGCTCCATCTCGGTGGTGATGGTGGTGGCGCCGACGTCGAGCGCGCCGCGGAAGATGAACGGGAAGCAGAGGACGTTGTTGACCTGGTTCGGATAGTCGGAGCGGCCGGTGGCGATGACGCAGTCGGGCCGCGCCTCCTTGGCGAGCTCGGGCAGGATCTCCGGCTCCGGGTTGGCGAGCGCGAGGATCAGCGGCCGCTCGGCCATCTTCTTCACCATCGCCGGCTTCAGCACGCCGCCGGCGGAGAGGCCGAGGAACACGTCGGCGCCGGCGATCACCTCGTCCAGCGTGCGCGCGCGCGTCTCCTTCGCGAAGCGCTCCTTGTCCGGGTCCATCTCCTCTTTGCGGCCCTTGTACACCACGCCCTTGAGGTCGGTGACCATGATGTTGGCCATCGGCAGGCCCATCTTCACCAGCAGCTCGAGGCAGGCGAGCGCCGCCGCGCCGGCGCCGGAGGCGACCAGCTTCACTTCCGCTATTTTTTTGTCGACTACTTTCAAGCCGTTGACGAGCGCCGCGGCGACGGTGATGGCGGTGCCGTGCTGGTCGTCGTGGAACACCGGGATCTTCATGCGCTTGCGCAGCCCGCGCTCGATGGTGAAGCACTCCGGCGCCTTGATGTCCTCGAGGTTGATCGCGCCGAAGGTCGGCTCGAGCGCGGCGATGATGTCGATCAGCTTCTGCGGGTCGCGCTCGTCGAGCTCGATGTCGAAGCAGTCGATGCCGGCGAACTTCTTGAACAGCACCGCCTTGCCTTCCATCACCGGCTTCGCGGCAAGCGGGCCGATCGCGCCGAGGCCGAGCACCGCGGTGCCGTTGGTAACGACCGCCACGAGGTTGGCTCGCGCCGTCAGCTCGGCGGCAAGGACCGGGTCGCGCTTGATCTCCTCGCAGACGGCGGCGACCCCCGGGGAGTAGGCGAGCGCGAGGTCGCGCTGGTTGGTCAGCTGCTTCGTCGGCAGGATCGATATCTTGCCCGGCGCCCCCCGGCGGTGATATTCAAGGGCGTTCTTCTTGAGTTGCTCGTCCACGCAAAAATTATAATCCCCCCTCCCTCACATCCCCTGACGCCATGCCCAAGACGCCGACCGCGCAGCGCGCCGAGCACATCACGCCG
>DASXKY010000017.1:0-20477 GCA_036496555.1 Burkholderiales bacterium
GCCCTCGACGCGGCCGCCGTGGCAAGGCGGCAAGCCGCTCGGTCCCGGCGAGTCGCCGTGGCAGACCGTCGCGCCCTCGCCGATTCCCTTCGGCGAAGCCTGGCACGTGCCGCACGAGCTGAGCGCCGGCGAAATCAAGAAGCTGGTCGAGAACTTCGTCGCTGCGGCCCTGCGCGCGAAACGCATCGGCTTCGACGCCGCGGAGCTTCACGCCGCTCATGGGTATCTACTGCACCAGTTTCTTTCGCCTCTCACCAACCAGAGGACCGACTCCTACGGCAAAAACAGACTCCAGTTTCCTTCGGAAGTCGCGCACGCAGTGCGCGACGTCTGGCCGAAGGAGCGCGCGCTCGGCGCCCGAATCAGCGGCAACGACTGGATGGAAGGCGGTCTTGGCCCGGACGATGCCGTCGTCTTCGCGAAGGAGCTGAAGCGCATCGGCTACGACTACGTCTGCGTCACGAGCGGCGCGCTATCGCCGCTCGCGAAAATGAAAGTGGAACCGAGCTACCAGGTCCCCTACGCGGAAAAAGTGAAGAAGAACGTCCCTATTGCGGTTCGCGCGGTCGGCATGATCGCCGACCCCGAGCAGGCCGAAGACATCGTCGCCTCCGGCAAGGCCGACATGATCGCCATGGCACGCGCATTCCTCGACAACCCGCGCTGGGTGTGGCACGCCGCCGAGCGCTTCGGCGTCAAGCTCGACTACCCGCCGCAATACGCCCGCAGCCGCGGCGACGTATGGCCCGGTGCGAAGCTGGCACGGCCGACCGAGAAAGCCTAGGACCCCTTCACGATCGCCAGCCTGTTGTCGACCGAATTGACGCCCTGAACCCTAGCGGCGGCGGCGCCGGCGCGGTTGCGCTCGCTCTGCGTTGCGGCGGTGCCCCACAAAGTGACGGTGCCGTTCTGCGCGGTGACGTCGATGCCGGCGGCCTGGATCTTGGCGTCGTCGGTCAGCGCGCGCTTCACGCGGTCGGCGAGCTCCTTGTTGGGATCGGGCCTGGGTTCCTCGGCCTTCGGCGCGGGGGGCGCTTCGGGCGCCTTGACGACCGGCGCAGGCGTGGGCGTGGGCTCGGCTTTCCTGGCGACGGGCGGCGGCGACGGTTCGCCGCAGGCGGCGAGGGCGAAGACGGCGGCGAGAACTGCGAGGGTGTTCTTCATGCTGACCTCCTGAGATAGGAGGCTACCAGTGGATCATGGCGCGCGGCTAGCGCGGCGCGGGCCGTTCGACGTCGGGATCGGGCGGGGCGGTGGCGCCGGTGCCCGAGTTTCGCTCGCTTTGGCGCTGGCTCACCGTCAGGTGGTTGGCCACGCTCTTCACCCCGCCGACGCTGTTGACGATGCGCTCGGCCTTCTCGCGCTGGTCGGGCGTGTCGACGCTGCCGTAGAGCGCGACGTTGCCGCCCTTGTTCTCGACGTCGATGCGGTTCGCGTCGAGGCTCGAGTCGCTGATGATCGCCGAACGGACGATGTCGGTCAGCTGCGTGTCAGGCAGCGCCTTCGTCTGGTGGGTCTCGTCGGTGGCCTCGGCGTGGCGTTGAGAGTCGAGGGTGGCGGCGCGGGGATCCTGGCGGTGGCATGCCGCGAGGGCGAGCGCCGCCATGAGGAAAAGCGGAAATTTCTTCACGCCGCAGGCTATGCGAAAAGCGTGCCGGGGTTCCCGCTTGCGCGGGAATGACGAAGTAGTCCTAGTGGCTCGCGAACAGCCGCGCGACCGCGTCGGCGTTGAAGCGGTACTCGTGGTTGCACATCTCGTTGCGGATCACCACTTCGCCCTGCTCGGCGAGAATCGACTCGACCTCGTTGCGGCCGAGGCCGCGCAGCATGTCCTTCACCTTGTCCTCGTCGTAAGGGCAGTGGTATTCGACTGAGTGGAGGCGGAACACGCGCATCAGCTCCTCCGGAAAAACGCGCGTGAGGAGGTCGTAGGGCTGCGCGTCGCGCGTCTCGTCGAGGCGCAGCGTCGCGGCGAGCTGCGTGACGCGGTTCCAGCCGTCGGGGTCGCGCTCATCGGCCTTTGGCAGCTTCTCGAGAAGCAGGCCGCAGGCGGCGTCGCTGTCGGCGAACAGGCGCAGGTAGGCCGGCAGCTGTTCCGACTGCGAGAGGTAGTGGGAGAAGATCTGCTCGAGACTGTCGCCTTCCAGCGGCACCATGCTCTGGTAGAAGCGCCCGCTTTTCAGGTCCTCGAGCGTGACGGCGAGGCGCCCGTCGCCGAGCAGCTGCCGCTCGACGGTCTCCCGGGCCGCTTCCTCGCGGTAGTGCGCCATGCCCCGGATGCGCAGCTCGGCGGTGCAATCGGCCACCAGCAGCCGGATCGGGCCTGAACCTTGCACCTGCAACGTCACTCGCCCGGCGTCCTTCTGGTTGGCGCCGAGCAGGACGTTCAGCGCGGTGGTGTGGCCGAGCAGCTCGGCGACGTTCTCCGGATAGCCGCGGCCGTCGAGCATGCGCTGCCAGGCGCCGGTCAGGCAGGTGAGGCGCCCGCGGATGTCCAGGTTCTCGAACAGGAAGCGTTGAACGTAGTCCGTGCGCACGTCTGGAGTATATCGAGCACGTAACGTACCCGCGGTGGATGGGACAAGCCCATGGTGCTAAACACATTCCTTCGATGAGCACGGTTTTCAAGCGGCCCGCGATCGACGGCCACGACCAGTACCTTTTCCGCGAAGGGACGCACACGCGCCTGTACGAGAAGCTCGGCGCGCATCGCGCGCGCGAAGGGGTCCGCTTCGGCGTGTGGGCGCCCAATGCGCGCTCGGTGTCGGTCATAGGCGACTTCAACGACTGGGATCCGCGCGCGGACCCGCTGCGCGGCTCCGACGCCGGCATCTGGGAGGGGGCGGTGCAGCAGGCCGCGCCGGGCAGCGTCTACAAGTACCACGTGGTTTCGGGCGACGGCAGCTATCGCGCCGACAAGGCCGATCCGTTCGCCTTTCGCTGCGAGATCGCGCCGAAGACCGGCTCGGTCGTCTGGGACCTCGACTACGAGTGGAATGACGCGACGTGGATGCAGGGGCGTTCGCGCGCCAACGCGCTCGGCGCGCCCTGGTCGATCTACGAGGTCCACCTCGGCTCGTGGCGGCGCGATCCGGCCGAGCCGGGACGAATTCTTTCTTATGCGGAAGCGGCAAAACCATTGGCCGAATACGTGAAGCGGATGGGCTTCACGCACGTCGAGCTGCTGCCGGTGATGGAGCATCCGTTCTACGGCTCGTGGGGCTACCAGAGCACCGGCTATTTCGCGCCGAGCTCGCGCTACGGCACGCCGCAGGACTTCATGGCGCTGGTCGACGTGCTGCACCAGGCCGGGATCGGCGTGGTGCTCGACTGGGTGCCTTCGCATTTCCCGTGGGACGAGCACGGGCTGGGCTTCTTCGACGGCACGCACCTCTTCGAGCACTCCGATCCGCGCCAGGGCCATCACCCGGACTGGAAGAGCGCGATCTTCAACTATGGCCGCCACGAGGTGCGCTCGTTCCTCGCGTCGAGCGCGCGATTCTGGCTGGACAAATACCACGGCGACGCGCTGCGCGTCGACGCGGTGGCCTCGATGCTGTATCTCGACTACGGGCGCCAGGCCGGCGAGTGGATCCCGAACCGCCACGGCGGCCGCGAAAACCTCGAGGCGATCGAGTTCCTGCGCTTCCTGAACGAGAGCGTGTACCGCGACTTCCCCGACGTGCAGACGGTCGCCGAGGAGTCGACCGCCTGGCCGCAGGTGTCGCGGCCGACGTATCTCGGCGGCCTCGGCTTCGGCATGAAGTGGAACATGGGCTGGATGCACGACACGCTCGACTACTTCAAGAACGACCCGGTGCACCGCAAGTACCACCACGACGAACTCACCTTCAGCCTGTGGTACGCGTTCAACGAGAACTTCGTGCTGCCGCTCTCGCACGACGAGGTGGTGCACGGCAAGGGCTCGCTGATCGGGCGCATGCCGGGCGACAACTGGCAGCAGTTCGCCAACCTGCGCCTGCTCTTCGGCTGGATGTGGGGCCACCCCGGCAAGAAGCTGCTGTTCATGGGCGGCGAGTTCGGCCAGCGCCGCGAGTGGACGCACGAGGCGAGCCTCGAGTGGCACGTCGCCGAGCAGTTCGCAGACCATGCAGGCGTGCAGAAGTGGGTCGCGGATTTGAATGCGTTCTATCGATCGAATCCCTCCCTGCACGAGAAAGACTTCTCCCTGGACGGATTTCGCTGGGTGCGGCGCGGCGACTGGGAACAAAGTGTTTTGGGATTTTTGAGAAATGAAATCCTGGTGGTACTCAACTTCACCCCTATCCCTCGCCACGCGTACCGCATCGGCGTGCCGCGCGGCGGCTACTGGCGCGAAGCGCTGAACAGCGACGCGCAGGAATACGGCGGCAGCGGCCTCGGCAACTTCGGCGGCATCGAGGCCGAGCCGGTCGCCTGCGACGGCCATTCACATTCCCTCACCCTGACCCTGCCTCCGCTTGGAGCGGTCTTCCTCAAGCCTGCATAGCTCGGCGGCGCGGCGCGAGCCGCTGCCGCCGCGCGTGGCGATCGAGGGCGTGCGCCCGGAGGTCGACGGCGGCCGCTATCCGGTCAAGCGTGTCGCCGGCGAGGCGGTGCTCGTCGAGGCCGACGTGTTCGCCGACGGCCACGATGTGGTTTTCGCCGAACTGCTGTTCAGATTCCACGGAGAAAAAGAATGGCAGGCAATCCCAATGGAGTTCATGGAGAACGACCGCTGGAGGGCCTCGTTCCGCGTCGAGAAGCTCGGCCGCTACGAGTACACGGTGCGCGGCTGGACCGACCCGCTCGAGACGTGGAAGCGCGACCTTGAAAAGCGCAAGGAGGCGAAGCAAGACATCTCGGTCGACCTGATGATCGGCGAGGAGCTCAAGAAGCGCCCCGAGCGCAATATCCGCAACTACGAGAAGGTGCTGGAAGTGGTCGTCGACCCGCCGAAGGCGCGCTTCTCGAGCTGGTACGAGATGTTCCCGCGCTCGGCGCGCGGCGACGGCACGCACGCCACCTTCCGCGACGTCGCGGCGCGCCTCCCATACATCGCCGAAATGGGCTTCGACGTGCTCTACCTGCCGCCGATCCATCCGATCGGCGCGACCGCGCGCAAGGGCAAGAACAACGACGTCGCCGCGCTGCCGGAAGACGTCGGCAGCCCGTGGGCGATCGGCGCGAAGGAGGGCGGGCACAAGGCGATTCACCCGCAGCTCGGCAGCTTCGACGATTTTGCTTTTCTCGTGAGCGAAGCGAAACGAATGGGCATCGAAGTCGCGCTGGATATCGCCTTCCAGTGTTCGCCGGATCATCCGTACGTGAAGGAGCACCCGGAGTGGTTCCGCTGGCGGCCCGACGGCACGGTGCAGTACGCCGAGAACCCGCCGAAGAAGTACCAGGACATCTATCCGTTCGAGTTCGAGACCGCGGCGTGGCCCGAGCTGTTCGACGAGCTGAAGGAAGTCTTCCGCTTCTGGATTTCCAAAGGCATTTGCATTTTCAGGGTCGACAACCCGCACACCAAGCCGTTTGCGTTCTGGGAGTGGTGCATCGAAGAGCTGAAGCGCGAGCATCCCGAGGCGATCTTCCTCGCCGAAGCCTTCACGCGGCCGCGCATCATGCATCGGTTGGCGAAGCTCGGCTTCACGCAGACCTACACCTACTTCACCTGGCGCAATACGAAGCAGGAGCTGATCGAGTACTTCACCGAGTTGTCGTCGGATCCGTCGAGGGAGTATTTCAGGCCGAATGTCTGGCCGAACACGCCCGACATCCTGCACGCCACGCTGCAGCACGGCGGGCCGCCGGCCTTCATGTCGCGCGCCGTGCTCGCGGCGACGCTGTCGGCGAACTACGGGCTCTACGGGCCGGCGTACGAGCTGATGGAGCATCAGCCGCGCGAGCCCGGCTCGGAGGAGTATCTGTATTCGGAGAAGTACGAGATCAAGCGCTGGGATGTCGATCGTTCCGATTCCCTGCGGACGCTTCTGGCGAAACTCAATCAAATCAGAAAAGCCAATCCGGCATTGCAGTCGGATTGGTCATTGCAGTTTCACGACATAGACAACGACCAGCTGATCGCGTACTCAAAAAAGCAAGGCGATAACCAGATCCTTGTCATCGTCAACCTCGATACGCGCCTGGTGCAGTCGGGCTGGGTCGACTTCGGCTTCGGCGGCGAGGCGTTCGAGGTGCAGGACCTGCTGGGGGGCGGGCGCTACTACAGGTGGCAGGGCAACCGGAACTACATCGAACTCAACCCTCACGCGCTTCCCGCGCACATCTTTCTTGTACACCGGCGAACCCATCCCTGAAGAAGAGCAGGAGGAGGCGCTGGCGCCTGCTCCCGAGACGCAGCCCGCGGAACCGCTCTGGTACAAGGACGCGGTCATCTACCAGCTGCACGTCAAGGCGTTCTTCGACTCGAACAACGACGGCGTCGGCGACTTCCGCGGGCTGACCTCGAAGCTCGACTACATCCAGGACCTCGGCGTCAACGCGCTGTGGCTGCTGCCGTTCTATCCGTCGCCGCTGAAGGACGACGGCTACGACGTCGCCGACTACCACAACGTCCACCCGCAGTACGGCACGCGCTCGGACTTCCGGCAGTTCGTGCGCGAGGCGCAGCGCCGCGGCCTGAAGGTGATCACCGAGTTGGTCGTCAACCACACCTCGGACCAGCACCCATGGTTCCAGGCCGCGCGGCAGGCGCCGCCCGGCTCGCCGAAGCGCGACTACTACGTCTGGAGCGACAGCGACCAGAAATACAAGGGCACGCGCATCATCTTCACCGACACCGAGACCTCGAACTGGACCTGGGATCCGGTGGCGAAGCAGTACTACTGGCACCGCTTCTTCAGCCACCAGCCCGATCTCAACTTCGACAATCCGCACGTGCTGGAAGCGGTGCTGCGCGCCATGCGCTTCTGGCTCGACATCGGCGTCGACGGCTTCCGCCTGGACGCGATCCCGTACCTCTGCGAGCGGGAGGGCACCAACAACGAGAACCTGCCGGAGACGCACGCGGTGCTGAAGCAGATCCGGCGCGCCATCGACGACGGCTACCGCAACAAGCTGCTGCTCGCCGAGGCGAACCAGTGGCCCGAGGACGTGCGGCCGTACTTCGGCGAGGGCGACGAATGCCACATGGCGTTCCACTTTCCGCTGATGCCGCGCATGTACATGGCGATCGCGCAGGAGGACCGCCACCCGCTGGTCGAGATCATGCAGCAGACGCCGGAGATCCCCGACTCCAGCCAGTGGGCCATCTTCCTGCGCAACCACGACGAGCTGACGCTCGAGATGGTGACCAGCCGCGAGCGCGACTACATGTACAAGCAGTACGCCGCCGACGCGCAGGCGCGCATCAACCTCGGCATCCGCCGGCGCCTCGCGCCGCTGATGGAGAACGACCTCGACCGTATCCGGCTGATGAACAGCCTGCTCTTGTCGATGCCGGGCTCGCCGATCATCTACTACGGCGACGAGATCGGCATGGGCGACAACATCTACCTCGGCGACCGCAACGGCGTGAGGACGCCGATGCAGTGGAGCCCCGACCGCAACGCCGGCTTCTCGCGCGCCGATCCGCAGCGCCTGTACCTGCCGCCGATCATGGACGCGGTCTACGGCTACGAGTCGGTCAACGTCGAGGCGCAGGCGCGCGACCCGAGCTCGCAGCTCAACTGGATGAAGCGGATGCTCGCCACGCGCGGCAGCAGCAAGGCGTTCGGCCGCGGCCGGCTGGAATTTCTGCGGCCGGGTAACCGGAAGGTGTTGAGCTTTATCAGAGAAACCAAGGAAGAAGCGATCCTTTGCGTGGCCAATCTCGCGCGCACCGCGCAGCCGGTCGAGCTCGACCTGAAGCGCTTCAAGGGCCGCGTGCCGGTCGAGATGCTCGGCCGCACGGCGTTCCCGCCGGTCGGCGAGCTGCCGTACATGCTGACGCTGCCCGCACACGCCTTCTACTGGTTCCGCCTCGCCGCCGACGCCACGCCGCCCGACTGGCACCGCGATATGCTGGTGAAGGAGGAGGCGCCGGTGGTGGTGCTCTTCGACGGCTGGACCAGCTTCTTCCGCGACCAAGTGGTGCCCTGGCGCATCGGCATGGCGGAGAAGCTGCGCGCCGAGCTCGAGACCCAGGTGCTGCCGCGCTACGTCGAGGCGCAGCGCTGGTACGCCGCGAAAGGCGAGCCGGTGAAGCAGGCGGTCCTCGCCGACCACACGATCTGGCAGGAAGGCGCCGTCGGCTGGCTGCTGGGCCTGTTCGAAGTGCAGAAGGAAAGGTATTTCGTTCCTCTCGCCATGGCGTGGGAGGAAGAGGAAGACAGCGTGCGCGCGCTCGCAGCCGGCGCCGTCGCGCGCATCCGCCAGCAGGCGAACGTCGGCCTGATCGGCGACGCGCTCGCCGACGAGGCGTTCTGCCGCCACGTGGTCAAGTCGATCGGCGCCGGCAAGGCGCTGCCGATGGCGCGCGGCACGCTGCGCTTCGCCCCGACCGGCGCGTTCGGCCGCCTCGCCACCGAGGACCTGGCGGGCTTGAGCATCGGCGCGCTCAAGGCGCAGAGCACCAACAGCTCGGTGCAGATCGGCGAGCACTTCTTCCTGAAGTGCTACCGTCGCCTGCGCGCGGGCGTCCATCCCGAGCTCGAGATCGGCCGCTTCCTCACCGAGGTGGCGCGCTTTCCGCAATGCGTGCCACTCGCCGGCGCGGTCGAGTACGCGGCGAAAGGCGACGGCGAGCCCACCACCCTGATGCTGCTGCAGGCCTATGTTCCCAACCAGGGCGACGGCTGGATGTACACGCTCGGCTTCCTGCAACGCTACCTGGAGAGCGCGGGCAAGCAGGAGGGGCTCGGCGCCTACCTGAGCCTGATTCAGACGCTCGGCGCGCGCACCGCGCAGCTGCACCGCGCCTTCGCGAAGCCCTCAGGCGATCCCGCGTTCGAGCCCGAGCCGTTCACCGCGCAGGACATGCAGGAGTGGAAAGCGCGCGTTAGGCAGGAAGCCGAACAGACTTTCAAGATTCTCGAGAAAAATGCTTCCGACCCCGTGAAAGCGATTTTGGGCAAACAACATCAAATCATTCAAAAAATCGAATCTTGTCCGGCGCCGAAGGGCCCGGCGCTGAAGACGCGTCACCACGGCGACTACCACCTCGGCCAGGTGCTGATCGCCAATAACGACTTCGTCATCATCGACTTCGAGGGCGAGCCGGGCCGCACGCTCGCCGAGAGCCGGCGCAAGCACTCGCCGCTGCGCGACGTCGCCGGGATGGTGCGCTCCTTCAGCTACGCGCGCTGGAGCGCGTCGCAATCGGACAAGCTGCAACAGCAGCCGAACCCGCTGCTCGCCGACTGGGAAAGCCAGGCGCGGCGCGCCTTCCTGGAAGCCTACGGCGTCGATCCCGACCAGCGCGGCCTGCTGGTGCTCGCCGAGATCGAGAAGCTGCTCTACGAGCTGCGCTACGAGCTCGCCAACCGTCCCGACTGGCTGCACGTGCCGCTGCGCGGCGCGCTCGGCCTCCTTGGAGAATCTCCATGAACAACGGCATCGACGTCTACATCGAGCCGCTGCGGATGTTCCTGCGCCAGGCGGGCGAGTTCCTGCCGCGCCTGGGGCTCGCCGCGGTGGTGGTGATCGCGGGCTGGATCCTCGCCAAGATGGCGCGCTTCACGATAGTGCGCGGCCTGCGCGCGATCAACTTCAACGTGCTCACCGAGCGCGCCGGCATCGACGGCTTCCTGCGCGACGGCGGCATCGAGTCCGACACCACCGACATCCTCGGCCTGCTCGCCTACTGGCTGGTGATCCTCGCCGCGTTGGTGATCGCCTTCAACGGCCTCGGCCTCACCTACATCACCGACGTGCTCGGCCGCGTGGTGCTGTTCGTGCCGAAGGTGATGGTGGCGCTGCTGATCCTCGCCTTCGGCGCCTACTTCGCGCGCTTCGTCGGCAACGCGGTGTGCGCCTATTTCCGCAACATCCACCTGCAGGATGCCGATCTCCTGGGTCGCCTCGCGCAATACGCGATCCTCGCCTTCGTGGTGCTGATCGCGCTCGACCAGGTCAACGTCGGCGGCGACATCGTGCGGCAGACGTTCCTCATTCTTCTCGCCGGAGTGGTCTTCGCGCTCGCCCTCGCTTTCGGCCTCGGCGGCAAGGACTGGGCGGCGGCGATGCTGGAGCGCTGGTGGCCACGGCGGAAATAGCGGCGAAGCCAGCCTTTGGGGCGCAGTTGACGCCTCACGGCGTCCGTTTTGCGCTATGGGCTCCCTCGGCTTCGTCCGTTGAACTGGTTCTGCAGGAAGACGAAAAGCCCATGAAGCGGACCGCGGACGGGTGGTTCGAACTGCTCGAACCGGAGGCCGCGGCCGGAACGCTCTATCAATATCGCATCGACGGCGAGCTGCTCGTACCCGATCCCGCCTCGCGTTTCCAGCCGAGGGACGTCGACGGGCCGAGCGAGGTGATCGATCCGGCGTTCGACTGGGACGACTGGAAGGGTCGGCCCTGGGAGGAAGCCGTCATCTATGAGCTGCATGTGGGGTGCTTTTCGAATGAAGGGGATTACGGCGGCGTAGAAAAAAGGCTTTCCCACCTGAAGAGCACTGGGATCACAGCCATCGAGCTGATGCCGCTCGCCGACTTCTCGGGCAAGCGCAACTGGGGCTACGACGGCGTGCTGCCCTACGCCCCCGACAGCGCCTACGGCCGGCCGGAGGAACTGAAGCGGCTGGTTCGCGCCGCGCACCGCGCGGGGCTGATGGTGTTCCTCGACGTGATCTACAACCACTTCGGCCCGAAGGGGAACTACCTGCAACGCTACGCGCCGCAGTTCTTCACCGAGCGGCACCGGACGCCGTGGGGCGCGGCAATCGACTTCTCCAATCCCTGGGTGCGCCAGTACTTCGTGCAGAACGCGCTTTACTGGCTGCGCGAGTACCGCTTCGACGGCCTGCGTTTCGACGCAGTCCATGCCATCGTGGACGAGTCGCCCAAGCACGTGTTGGAAGAAATTGCTTTTCAAATTAAAGATAATTTTTCCAAAGAAAGGCAAATCCACCTCGTCCTGGAGAACGACGCGAATCAGGCGCGCTATCTGAAGACCTACACGGCGCAGTGGAACGACGATTCGCACCACGCCTTCCACGTCCTCGCCACCGGAGAAGCGCAGGGCTACTACAAGGCTTACGTGGACGCGCCGGCGCGGCACCTTGCGCGCTGCCTCGCCGAGGGCTTCGCCTACCAGGGCGAAGTGTCGCCCTTCAGCGGCGAGCGGCGCGGCGAGCGCAGCGCGGACCTGCCGCCGACGGCGTTCGTCGACTTCCTGCAGAACCACGACCAGATCGGCAATCGTGCATTCGGAGACAGAATCATTTCGCTTACCACGGAGAGAAGGCTGAAGACGCTGACCGCAATCCTGCTCCTGGCGCCTTCGATTCCGCTCCTCTTCATGGGCGAGGAGTGGGG
Organism: Burkholderiales bacterium; assembly: GCA_036496555.1. Taxonomy (GTDB): domain Bacteria; phylum Pseudomonadota; class Gammaproteobacteria; order Burkholderiales; family SG8-39; genus SCGC-AG-212-J23. The sequence goes on from DASXKY010000017.1 coordinate 11,461, forward strand.
CTGCCGGCAGCCGTTCCAGTTCTTCTGCGACTTTCCCGGCGAGCTGGGTGAAGCGGTGCGGCAGGGCCGCCGGCGCGAATTCGCCGACATCCGCGACATGCCCGACCCGACCGCCGAGGAGACCTTCCGGCGCTGCGTGCTGCGCTGGGAAGACGTCGATCAGGGGTGGCTCGGTTTTTACAGGAACCTTCTGTTCGTAAGAAAAAAAGAAATCACCCCTCGCAAGTGCGGGCCCGGCCGGTACCGGATGTTCGGCGACCGCGCGTTCGAAGTGCGCTGGGGCGCGCTGCGGCTGGTCGCCAATTGCGGCGAAGACCTCTCGGAGAAGATCGAGCTGCCCGTCGGGGCGCCTTTCTTTTCGATCGGCGAGCCCGCAGCGCCCTGGTCGGCGGCGTGGTGGATCGAGTGACGGACACGGCCGGCGAGATCCTCGACAGCTATCTCGACGTCTACGGCAACGAGACGCCGATCGACCCGGGCACGCGCCGGGCGCTCGAGCGCGCGCTCGGCCCGCGCGAGCGCGCCGGCAGCCGCAAGGCGGCGCCCGCCGGCCGCTGTTGGCAGCCGCCGGCGCTCGAGCGCGGCGGCCGCCTGTGGGGCTACGGCGTGCAGCTCTACGGCCTGCGCTCGGCGCGCAACTGGGGCATTGGCGATTTCGGCGACCTGCGCGCCCTGGTCGCGCTCGCCGCGCGGCAGGGCGCCTCGCTCATCGGCGTAAGCCCGCTGCACGCGGCGGAGCTCAGCCCCTACAGCCCGTCGAGCCGCCACGCGCTCAATTGGCGCTACCTCGACGTCGAGGCGATCCCCGACTACGCGAGCTCGCGCAAGGCGCGCGCGCTGGTCTCCTCGGCGGGCTTCCAGCGGCGGCTGAAGGCGCTGCGCGAAGCCGAGCTCGTCGACTATGAAGGCGTCGGGCGCGCGAAGCGCGAGGTGCTCGAGCTGCTTTTTTCTGAAAGCGGTTTCAAGGCTCGTCCTTCGAGCTTCGCGGTGTTCGAAGCCTTGCGGGAGAAGTTCCGTGCCTCCTGGCAGGCCTGGCCCGAGGAATATCGCAATCCTCGTTCCCCCGAGATTTCGTCGTTCGCAAGAAGGAATTCAAGAAAAGTCCTCTTCTTCGAATACCTGCAATTCCACGCGCGCAAGCAGCTCGACGCGGTGCAGGCGCACGCCAAGGCCGCCGGCATGCCGATCGGGCTCTACGTCGACCTCGCGTTGGGCGCCGACGCTGGCGGGGCGGAGGTATGGGCGGACCAGGCGTCCTTCTCGCTCGACGTGTCGTGCGGCGCGCCGCCCGACGATTTCAATCCGCGCGGCCAGGACTGGGGCCTGCCGCCGTACTCGCCGCGGGCGCTCAGGAAGACCCACTGCGAGCCTTTCGCGGCGCTGTTGCGCGCGAACATGCCGGAGGGCGGCGCGCTGCGCCTCGATCACGTGATGGCGCTGATGCGTCTGTTCTGGATCCCGCGCGGCGCCAAGCCGGAGCGCGGCGGCTATGTCAGCTATCCGTTCCGCGAGCTGCTCGCGGCGCTTGCGCGCGAGAGCCGCCGCCGCCGCTGCCTGGTGGTGGGCGAGGACCTCGGTACCGTGCCGAAGGCGCTGCGCGCGGCGCTGGCAGAGGCGGGCGTGCTCTCCTACCGGCCGCTGCTCTTCGAGAAGGACGCCGAGGGCGAATACCTGGCGCCGCGCGGCTATCCGCGCGACGCGCTGGTCTGCGCGAGCACGCACGACCTGCCGACCTGGCGCGGCTTCTGGGCGGGCGGCGATCTCGCGCTGCGCACGCGCCTCGGCCTCTCGGTCGACCCGGACAAGGAGAAGGCCGCGCGCGAGAAGGACAAGGCTGCGCTCGCTCGCGCGCTGGCGCGCGAAGGCGTCGAGCGCTCTGCCGCCGGCGCGCACGCCTTCATCGCGCGCACGCCGTGCAAGATCGCACTGGTGCAGCCGGAAGACACCTTCGAGGCGCTCGAGCAGGCGAACCTGCCCGGCAGCGTCGACGAGCACCCGAACTGGCGGCGCAAGCTTCCGCTCGAGCTCGAGCGCTGGGAAGCCGACCGGCGTGTCGCGGCGCTCGAGGAGACGATGCGCGACCGCAGCCCGGCGCGCGGCGGATTCCGCGCGCAGCCCGCCGTGTGGCCGGTGGCCACCTACCGGCTGCAGTTCCACAAGGGGTTCGGCTTCGACGACGCGATCGCGCTGGTGCCCTACCTCGCGCGTCTCGGCGTGAGCCACGTCTACGCCTCGCCGTTCCTCAAGGCGCGCCCCGGTAGCGCGCACGGCTACGACGTCGTCGACGCGCGGCGCATCAATCCGGAGATCGGCAGCGAGGCCTCGCTCGGGCGGCTGCTGCGCAAGCTCGACGAGCACGGCATGGGCCTGGTGCTCGACGTGGTGCCGAACCACATGGGCGTGCTGCGCGCCGACAACCCGTGGTGGCGGGACGTCCTTGCGAAAGGACGCGCCTCGCACTACGCGAAGTTCTTCGACATCGACTGGGCGCCGGGCAAGGTGCTGCTGCCCGTGCTCGGCAGCCATTACGGCGAGGCGCTCGAGAAGGGCGAGATCCGGCTGATCAAGGAGCGCGGCGTCTGGAGGATTGCCTACCACGAGCATCGCTTTCCCGTTAGCGGCAAGACCAAGATCAAGCCGACGAAAGATCCTCTCGAGCTGCATCGAATCCTCGAGCAGCAGCACTACCGCCTGGCGTACTGGCGCGTTGCTTCCGACGAGATCAACTATCGCCGCTTCTTCGAGATCGCCGAATTGGCGGCCGTGTGCGTGGAGAATGAAACTGTTTTTGATGAAATCAATTTTTTAACAAAAAAATTGGCGCACCGGCCCGCAATCCACGGCGTGCGTGTCGATCATCCCGACGGCCTCGCCGATCCGCGCCGCTATCTCGAGCGCCTCGGCGCGCTGTTCCTGCGGCCGCCGTGGGTCGTGGTGGAGAAGATCCTCGCCGACCACGAGGCCTTGCCGGCGGACTGGCCGGTGCACGGCACCACCGGCTATCGCTTCGCGAACCTGCTCTCCGGGCTGTTCGTCGACGCCGCCGCCGAAGAGCGCTTCGATCGCGTGTACCGGCGCTTCACCGGCGAGCAGCGCTCGTTCGACGAGATCGGGCATGCGAGCCGCGTGCTGGTGATGAGCACCACGCTCGCCGCCGAGCTCGGCCGCCTGGCGAAGCGCCTCTCGCGCATCGCCGGCGGCAACCGCGCGACGCGCGACCACACCGAGAGCGGCCTGCGCAAGGCGCTCGCCGAAATCGCAGCACGCTTTCCGGTCTACCGTACCTACGTCAGCGAGCGCGGCGTCTCCGACACCGACCGGCGCTACATCGGCTGGGCGGTGAAGGCCGCGCGGCGCGCGAGCCGCATCGCCGATCCGAGCATTTTCGACTTCGTGCAGGGCGTGCTCACCCTGGAAGCCGCGCCGCCCTCGGGCGAGCGCCGCCGCGCCATGCTCGGCTTCGCCGTGCGCTTCCAGCAGTTCACCGCGCCGGTGGTGGCGAAGGGCGACGAGGACACGGCCTTCTACCGCTACAGCCGCCTGCTCGCGCTGAACGAAGTCGGCGGCAACCCGCGCACCTTCGGCCTGTCGCTGAAGGCCTTCCACGCCGCGAGCGAGGATCGCGCGCGCCGCTGGCCGTTCACCATGCTCGGCTCCTCGACGCACGACACCAAGCGCTCGGAGGACGCGCGCGCGCGCCTGGCGGTGCTCTCCGAGCTGCCGTCGGCGTGGCGCCTGGCGCTGCGTCGCTGGAGCCTGCTCAACCGCAGCCGGCGGACCGAGATCGACGGCCGCCCGGCGCCGTCGCGCGGCGACGAGTATCACTTCTACCAGGCGCTGATCGCGATCTGGCCCGGCGCGTCGCCCGAGGACCTGCGCGAGCGGCTGAAGGCGTACATGCTGAAGGCGGTGCGCGAGGCGAAGCAGCACACGAGCTGGATCAACCCGGACCTCGAGTACGAGGCGGCGCTCGAGCGCTTCGTCGCCGAGTCGCTGGGCAACGAGCTGTTCCTGAAGGACCTGAAGGAGCTGATGCCGCGGCTCGCGCACCTCGGCATGCTGGTCGGCCTCTCGCAGACGCTCCTCAAGGCGGCCTCGCCGGGCGTGCCCGACTACTACCAGGGCAGCGAGCTGTGGGATTTCAGCCTGGTCGATCCAGACAACAGGCGGCCCGTGGACTACGCTTTTCGCAGAAGAATTATTTCACAAGAAGAAAAGCCGGCAGATCTCGTCCAGTCCCTCGCGGACGGCCGAGCGAAGCTGCACGTCATTCGTGAAGGCCTGCGGGTGCGGCGCAAATTCCCGCATCTCTTCCACGGCGCGCGCTACACGGCGCTCCATGCCGACGGCGGCATGGAGGAAAAGATCTGCGCCTTCTCGCTCAGCGACGGCAAGGACACGGTGATCGCGGTTGCGCCGCGTCTTTTCGCGGGCCTGATGAAGGAGGGCGATCTCGTTCCTGCCTGGGGCGACTCGCGCCTGACGCTTCCCGACGGCCGCTACACGAACGAATTGACTTCGAAATCCGTCGCGGGCGGCCGGCAGCGCCTGGCGGACCTGCTCGCCGAACTTCCGGTGGCGCTGCTGACCGCGGCCCTGTAGTCCAGCTACTTCATGCGGTCCTTGATCTTGTCGAGGGCGTGGCGCGCGCATTCCTCGTCGAAGTTGCCGCCGGGGGCGCCGCTCACGCCGAGCGCGCCGATAATCTCGCCGTTGGCGACGATGGCGAGCGCGCCCTGCGCGTAGGTGACGTTCGGCAGCGGGAACACCGGCACCGTGGATGGCTGCGCCTTCGCCATGCGGTCGGCGATCTGTTTGGTGCTCGTCTCCTTGCGCGCCAGCCCCATCGAGGCGACCGTGTACGCCTTGTAGTAGGCGTTGTCCTGCGAGTGGATGGGCGCACCATCGCCGCGCAGCAGAGCCTGGCGCACGCCGTCCAGGTCGACGACCACGGCCCAGACCTTGTAGCCGTTCTTCGTGCACTGAGCGACGGAATCGCCGACCAGCTCGTTGGCGAGCGCGGCGGAGAGCTTCTGCGTGTTGATGAAACCCTGCGCCTGGGCGGCGCCGGCGAAGGAAAGCGCGAGCAGGACGGCGGCGATGCGGGACATGTTATTTCTCCTCTGAGTGGGTGAAGCGCAGCTACGATACCGGATAGTTCTTGCCGAGCGCGAGGCGGCCGAGGGGATATTCGATCCGCGCCTGCCGGAATACCCATGCCACGTACGTGTTGCTGTTCGGACCGGGCCAGTAGCGGTAGCGGTGGCGAAACGGATAACGCGCACCATCCGAGAGAACGCGCCGCAGCCTCGCGGCTTCATCGCCGCGCCATTCCGCGACCAGCTCGGTCGGGCCGCCGCCGACGTGCGCCTCGGGCGGCTTCAGATTGCAGTGCAGATGCCCGACGGCGCGGCCGCCGGCGTTGGGGCGCTGCCAGACCTCCCACCGCTCGCAGCGTTCCGGGTCGCGTACCACGAACCAGTAGTGCGCCGCTAGCCAGCCGAGCAACGGAATTCCCGCGCGGTACAACTGCACGACGATTTCGCTATCGGGTGGAATAGACGTCCATGTTAGCGATGTTCGCCGGTTACCTTTCCCATGGAGGAACAATGAAAACCAAATATCTGCTCGCCGTTCTTGCCTGCGCGTCCGGCGTCGCTTGCGCGCAGTCGCCGAAGGACATGACCTTCTTCGTCACCAGCACCGGCTCGGGGAAGGGTGCCGACTACGGCGGCCTCGCCGGCGCCGATAAGCACTGCCAATCGCTCGCCAAGTTGGCAGGGGCCAGCCGCCACACCTGGCACGCCTACCTCAGCACGCAGGGCGCCAAGGCGGTCAACGCCAAGGACCGCATCGGCAAGGGTCCATGGAAGAACGCGAAGGGCGCGGTCATCGCGAAGAGCGTCGCCGACCTGCACGGCAACCCGAACATCAACAAGCAGACCGCGCTGACCGAAAAAGGCGAGACGGTGAACGGCCGCGGCGACAACCCGAACACGCACGACATCCTCACGGGCTCGCAGGCCAACGGCACGGCGTTCGCCGCCGGCGAGGACCGCACCTGCGGCAACTGGACCAAGAGCGGCGAGGGCTCGGCGATGCTCGGCCACCACGACCGCATGGGCCTGCGCGACGACGACGCGTCGAAGTCCTGGAACTCGTCGCACCCGTCGAAGGGCTGCAGCGACGACGCGCTGAAGAGCACCGGCGGCGCCGGGCGGCTGTACTGCTTCGCGGCGAAGTGATCAGCTAGCCAGCACGCGAAGAAGCGCGGGGCCATAGCGCTCCAGCTTCTTCGCGCCGATGCCGGCGATCGTGGACAGCTCGTCCAGGGTCGCCGGCCTCGCCGCCGCGATCGCGGCGAGCGTCGCATCGTGGAAGACGACATACGGCGGCACCGACTGCTCGCGCGCCTGCTCCAGGCGCCATGCCTTCAAACGATCGAACAGGGGGTCCCCGGACGCGACCTTTCCCTTCTGCTTCTTTTTCTTCGGGGAAGCAACGTGTCGGCGCATCTCCACCGGCTCCTCGCCTTTCAACACCGGCCGCGCGGCGTCGGTGAGTCGCAGGCCGCCGTAGGCGTCGTGATCGGGACGCGCGTAGCCGAGCGCGACCAGCTGCCGAAACACGTTGCGCCACGTGTCCTCGTCGACGTCGGCGCCGACGCCGAAGACCGCCAGCTTGTCGTGGTCCCATTGCGAGACGCGGTCGGTCGACTTGCCGCGCAGCACGTCGATGAGATGAACGGCGCCGAAGCGCTGCCCGGTGCGGTAGATCGTCGACAACGCCTTGCGCGAGGCCTCGGTTGCATCCCAGGTCTGCGGCGGCTCGAGGCAGGTGTCGCAGTTGCCGCACGGCGCGCTCGTCTCGCCGAAGTAGTCGAGCAGGCGCACCCGGCGACAGCTCGCGGTTTCGCACAGCCCGAGGAGGGCGTCGAGCTTGGCGAAGGAAATGCGGCGGAACTCTTCGCCGCCTTCGCCTTGCTCCATCAGCCGCCGGAGCTGCACCACATCGCCCAGGCCGTAGGTCATCCAGGCGTCGGCCGGCTCGCCGTCGCGTCCGGCGCGCCCGGTCTCCTGGTAGTAGCCCTCGACGCTTTTCGGCAGGTCGAGGTGGGCGACGAAGCGCACGTCGGGCTTGTCGATGCCCATGCCGAAGGCGATGGTGGCGACGATGATGACGCCGTCCTCGCGCTGGAAGCGCGCCTGGTTCTCGCTGCGCGAGGCCGCGTCCATGCCGGCGTGGTAGGGCAGGGCCCGCATTCCTTCCGCCGCGAGCCGGGCGGCCGTCTCGTCGACCTTCTTGCGCGACAGGCAGTAGACGATTCCCGCTTCGCCCGGGTGCTCCTCGCGGATGAAGCGCAGCAGCTGATCCCTCGGCTCCCGCTTGTCGACGATGGTGTAGCGGATGTTCGGCCGGTCGAAGCTCGACACGAACACCCGCGCCTCCTCGAGCGCGAGGCGGCGCACGATCTCGTCGCGCGTCTGCGGGTCGGCGGTGGCAGTGAGCGCGATCCGCGGCACCTCGGGAAAGCGCTCGTGCAGCACCGAGAGCTGCAGGTACTCCGGCCGGAAATCGTGGCCCCACTGCGACACGCAGTGCGCCTCGTCGATGGCGAACAGCGCAAGCTTCGCCTGCTTGAGAAGCTCGAGCATGTGCGGCATCAGCAGCCGCTCGGGTGCTACGTAGAGAAGATCCAGTTTTCCCTGGGAAAAATCCTTCTGCACCGTACGAGCTTCACTCGCTTCAAGCGAGGAATTCAGGAAGGCAGCCTTTACACCGAGCTGCCGCAATGCCGCCACCTGATCCTGCATCAGCGCGATGAGCGGCGACACCACCACGCCGGTCCCTTCGCGGAGCAGGGCCGGCAACTGGTAGCAGAGCGATTTCCCGCCGCCCGTGGGCATCAGCACCAGCGCGTCGCCACCGCCCGCCATGTGCGAGACGATCGCCTCCTGCGCGCCCCGGAACGCGGGATGGCCGAATACGCGGTTGAGCTGTTGCAAGGCGCTCACGGCGCCAGTTTACAAGCCGAGATAGGCTTGCCTTACGCGGTCGTCGTGCAGCAGATCCTTGCCCAGGCCGCTCATGACGACGCGGCCGTTCTCGAGAACGTAGGCGCGAGAGGAGAGGCGCAGCGAGAGCGCGACGTTCTGCTCGACGAGCAGGATGGTCATGCCGCGCTGGTTGAGGGCGCGGATGGTGTGCAGCATCTCCTGCACCACCAGCGGCGCGAGGCCGAGCGAGGGCTCGTCGAACATGATGAGCTCGGGCGCGCCCATCAGGCAGCGGGCGATGGCGAGCATCTGCTGCTCGCCGCCCGAGAGCAGGCCGGCGGGCTGCGCGGCGCGCTCGGCGAGGCGCGGGAACATGGCGAACACCTCGTCGCGTGTGCGCTTGGCATGAGCCCGTGCGCGCGGCAGCAGGGCTCCCACCTCGAGGTTCTCGAGCACGGTGAGCGTCGGGAACACCTGCCGGCCTTCAGCGACCTGGCCGATGCCGAGGTTGCAGATGTGGTGCGACGCCCGGTTTGTTATTTCGTCATTTCTGAAAGAAACCTTTCCAGCACGGCACGGCTGAATGCCCGCAATGGCCCGAATCAGCGACGTCTTGCCGGCGCCGTTGGCGCCGACGATGGCGACGATTTCTCCCTGCTGCACTTCGAGCGTCACGTCGGAGAGGGCCTGCGCATCGCCATAGTACAAATTCAGGTCTTTTATTTGAAGAAACGAATTCATACTTCCGTTTCCTCGCCCAGGTAAGACTCCAGCACCGCGGGGTTGCGCACGATCTCCTGCGGCGTGCCGCGCGCGATGACCTCGCCGTGGTGCAGCACGCCGACGTGCTGCGCGAGGGCCATCACCGCTCGCATCACGTGCTCGATCAGCAGGATGGTGGTGCCGTAGGTACGGTTGAGGTCGCGGAATACCTCGACGATCTGATCGGTCTCGGTCGGCCGCAGGCCGGCCATCACCTCGTCGAGCAGCAGCAGCTTCGGTCGCGTGGCGAGCGCGCGC
>DASXKY010000018.1:0-3127 GCA_036496555.1 Burkholderiales bacterium
GCGGCTTTCCTGTGAGAAGCAACAGAAAATTCGTCCTGCTGCTCGCGGGTGAAGCCGTATTTGGCGGCGATGTTCTCGGCGGTGACGCCCATGTGGCCGTTGCCGAAGGGATCGTGCAGCGCGCCGGTCATGGCGTCGACCACCGCGGCGTCGCCCATGCGCTGGCCCCAGCGGCCCGCGGGCAGGAAGTACGCCGCCCGGCTCATGCTCTCGGCGCCGCCCGCGACCGCCACCTCGCAATCGCCGAGCAGCAGGTGCTGCGCCGCCGAGACGATCGCCTGCAGGCCCGAGCCGCAAAGGCGGTTCACCGTGAGGCAGGGCGTGCCGACCGGCAGGCCGGCGTCGAGCGCGGCGACGCGCGAGAGGTACATGTCGCGCGCCTCGCCGTGGATCACGCTGCCCATCACGACGTGGCCGACGGTCGCGGGATCGATCTTCGCCCGCGCCACCGCCTCCCTGATCGCGATCGAGCCCAGCTTCGTCGCCGGGAAATCCTTCAGCGCCATGCCGTAGTCGCCGATCGCCGTGCGCGCGCCGGATACCACCACCACTTCTCTATTGCTCATACGAGACTCCCGTGTAGATCGTGCGCGTCGGCACGATCAATGGAAACCGTGACGAACTCTCCGGTCTTGCCGCCCTCGAAGTGCACGACTCCGTCGATCTCCGGCGCGTCCGCACTCGATCGGCCAACTCCCACGGCATCGACCAGTACTTGAAATGTCTTTCCGATCTTGCGTTGCAGGCGGGAGGTACTGATGCGCTCCTGTACTTTCATGAACTTCTCTTTCCTCTCGCGCTTGACCGCATCAGGGAGGGCGCCGGGAAGTTCGTTTGCGGCAGCCCCATCGACCGGTGAATACTCGAAGCAACCGACACGGTCGAGCTGCGCCTCCTCGAGGAAAGCAAGCAGCTCCTGGAATTCGGCCTCCGTCTCGCCGGGGAAGCCGACGATGAAGGTGCTGCGGATCGTGATCTCGGGACAGATCGCGCGCCAGCTATGGATGCGCTCGAGCACCTTCTCCGCGCTCGCCGGGCGCTTCATCAGCTTGAGGATGCGGGAGCTCGCGTGCTGGAACGGGACGTCGAGGTAAGGCAGGATCTTTCCTTCCGCCATGAGAGGGACGGCTTCGTCGACGTGCGGGTATGGGTACACATAGTGCAGCCGGACCCAGACGCCGAGCTCGCCCAGCGATTTGGCAAGATTGATGAAGTTGCTTTTCAGAGGCTTGCCTCCCCAGAAGCCGGTCCGATACTTCACGTCGACGCCGTACGCGCTGGTGTCCTGCGAGACGACGAGCAGCTCCTTCACGCCCGACTTCACCAGGTTCTGCGCTTCCTGCATCACCTCGCCGATCGGGCGCGAGACCAGATCGCCGCGCATCGAGGGGATGATGCAGAAGGTGCAGCGGTGGTTGCAGCCCTCGGAAATCTTGAGGTAGGCGTAATGCCGCGGAGTCAACTTCACTCCAATATTTGGTACTAGATCTACAAAAGGATCATGCGGCTTCGGCAAGTGCGCGTGCACGGCCTTCATCACGGCCGGCGCGTCGTGCGGGCCAGTGACGGCGAGGACGGCGGGGTGGGCTTTCTCGACTACGCCTTCTTTTGCCCCCAGACAGCCGGTGACGATGACCCGCCCGTTCTCCGCCAGCGCCTCGCCGATGGCGTCGAGCGATTCGGTGACGGCGGCGTCGATGAAGCCGCAGGTGTTGACGATGACGAGGTCGGCGCCGGCGTAGTCGGGCGCGGTTGCGTAGCCTTCGGCGCGCAGCTGCGTGAGGATGCGTTCGGAGTCGACCAGAGCCTTGGGACAGCCGAGCGAGACGAACCCGACCTTCGGGGAATATCTTTTCAGCGCAGACACCGCGCCGTTACTTCTTTTCCGGCTCGTTTTTGCTTTGCTGGGGGAAGCCAGGGAAGGACAGTCCGGAGAACATGTTGCGCGTCTGGTTCTGCATCTGGTCCTGGAACTGCGCGAACATCTTCTGGCTCTGCTCCATGTACGCCTGCATCAGGCTCTGCATGGCGGGGCCCTGCAGGTTCATGAACTGCGCCCACATGTCCTGCGCGCCGCGCGCGCCGTCGCCGCCGTACAGGCGCGCCGACTGCTCCTGCAGAGTCTTCTGGATGTCCTGGAACGCGCGCATGTTGCGCTCGAGGTAGCCGCCCATCATGCCCTGCATCGCGTTGCCGTAGGAGCGGATCATCTGCGACAGCAGGTCGGAGGAGAACATCGGCGCGCCCCCCGACTCCTCCTCGAGGATGATCTGCAGCAGGATCTGGCGCGTCAACTCCTCGCCGCTCTTCGCGTCCACCACCTGGAACTCCTCCTGCTTGAGCACCATCTGCTTGACGTCGGCGAGCGTGATGTAGCTCGACGTCTTGGTGTCGTACAGGCGCCGGTTGGGATACTTCTTGATCAACCGGAGTGGGTTTTCGGGCTTGACCTCGGAGAGCGCCACGGGCGGATTTTACCCCTTAGTACATGTGCTGGCCGCCGTTGATGGAAATATTCGCGCCGGTGACGAAGGCGGCTTCGTCCGAGCAGAGGTAGATGATCAACCCGGCGACTTCGTCGGGCTTGCCCAGCCGCCCGACGGGGATCTGCGGCAGGATCTTCGAGTCGAGGATCTCCTTGGGGATCGCCGTCACCATCTGGGTGCCGATATAGCCGGGCGAGATGGTGTTGATGGTGACGCCCTTGCGCGCCACTTCCAGGGCGAGGGCCTTGGTGAAGCCGTGGATGCCGGCCTTCGCCGCCGAGTAGTTGGTCTGGCCGAAGGCGCCCTTCTGGCCGTTCACCGACGAGACGTTGATGATGCGGCCCCAGATGCGGTCGACCATGCCGTCCATCACCTGCTTGGTCATGTTGAAGCAGGAGTCGAGGTTGGTGCGCATCACCGCGTCCCAGTCGGCCTTGGTCATGCGCTTGAACGTCATGTCGCGCGTGATGCCGGCGTTGTTGACCAGGATGTCGATCGGTCCGCAGTCGGACTGGATCTGCGCGCACTTGCGGGCGCAGTCGTCGAAATCCACCACGTCGACCGGATACGCCGAGAACGAGTAGCCGCGGCCCTTCATCTCCTCCAGCCACGACTTGTACTTGGTGTTCGACGGCGAGTAG
>DASXKY010000019.1:0-2662 GCA_036496555.1 Burkholderiales bacterium
TTCTCGGCCACCAGCATCTTCATGCCCATCGCCTCCAGGCCCGCTTTCAGCGCGAGGTGGTGGCGCGTGGCGCGCGCCCACGCGTTCTCCAGCCCTTCCTCGCGGATCAGCAGGAGCGCCTCGTGCAGCGCGAACAGCGAATTGGTCGGTGCGGTGTGGTGATAGGTGCGGGTACCCGCGCTCCAGTAGTTGAACAGCAGGTTCATGTCCATGAACCAGCTGTGGATCTTGTCCTTCCTCTTCTTCACGTGCTCGACCACGCGATCGGAGAACGACACCGGCGACAGGCCCGGCGTGCACGACAGGCACTTCTGGCTCGCCGAGTAGATGGCGTCGATTTCCCACTCGTCGACCTTCACCGGCGTGCCGGCGAGCGAGGTGACGGCATCGACGATCACCAGCGCGCCGTGCTTGTGCGCGATCTGCGTCAGCGTTTTCGCATCCGATTGCGCGCCGGTCGAAGTCTCGGCGTGCACGAAGGCGACGACCTTCGCATCCTTGTTCTTCTTCAGCGCGTCCTCGACCTTTTGCGGGTCGACCGGCTCGCCCCAGCCGTCCTCGACTAGCACCGGCGTGCCGCCGCAGCGCACGACGTTCTCCAGCATGCGGCCGCCGAACACGCCGTTCTGGCACACCACCACCTTGTCGCCCGGGGCGACCATGTTGACGAAGCAGAACTCCATGCCGACCGAGCCCGGCCCGGAGAGCGGGAAGGTGAGCGCGTTCTTCGTCTGGTACACATAGCGAAGAAGCGATTTGAGTTCCTCCATCATCTCGACGAAGACCGGGTCGAGGTAGCCGATCGCCGGCTGGCTCATGGTGGTGAGCACGCGCGGGTGGATCTCGGTCGGGCCGGGGCCCATCAGGGTGCGCTGCGGCGGGTGGAAGGACTGGATGCGTTTTGCGGGCGCGTACTGGCTCATGGGATCGCTTTCGGAAAGGCCAAACGGGGCGTCATCGGGGCGCGACTTCACGCGCACCGGGTTCTTTGCGCTTGCTTCGTTCACTACGTCGACCGCCTGGATGCGGCCCTGGGTGACCCGCTCGACCTCGCCGGCCCAGCGCGCCGGCACATAGCCGGTCTTCACCCAGTTGTGCACCACCGCGCGGTCGAGCTGGAAGGCGCGAGCGACGTCAGCCTGGCTACCGAAAATCTCGACGAGGCGCTCGGCGCAGTTCACGGCTCGAATTCTATGGTGTCAAATTGGCCTTGACAAGCCACCCTCGTCCAAACGGACCATGCCGGGCAGGATTCCGATAGCGGGCAAGCCCTCCCCGGCATTAGCCTCGCGTCATGTCGACGCTGGAACGGCTGGGCGAGCTCAACGAAGGCTACGTGCGGGCGGCGCAGAATGCCGACGTCGAGTGGTACCGCGAGCACCTCGCCGACGACTTCCTCATCAGCACCGCCGACGGCGCACTCAGCGACAAGGACGAGTTCCTGCGCCGCATCGGGCGCGGCGCCTTCGGCACCGGCTTCGCGGCGCTCGAGCCGCGCATCCGCCTTCTCGGCGAGGTTGCGCTGATCCACGCCGGCTTTCGCTACCTGAAGCCCGGCGGCGAGCCCGGCAGCGGACGCTACACCGACATCTGGGCGCTGCGGCAGGGCCGCTGGCTCTGCATCTCGGCGCACTTCAACCGGTTCTAGCCGTGGAAGAGCTCGAAAAGCTGAATGCCGGCTACATCCGCTCGGTCGCGGCGTCCGACGTGAAATGGTTCGACGAGCACCTGGCCGGCGATTTCGTCAACAGCAACGCCGACGGCAGCCTGTCGGATCGCGCCGCTTTTCTCGCCGCGATCGCCCGCCCGCTGCCTCTGAAGGATTTCGCCTGCGAGGACGTGCGTATCCGCGTCTTCGGCGATCTCGCCATCATCCACGGCCGCACCACCTACCGGAAGCCCGACGACCAGGCGGGCGCCGGCCGCTATACCGACGTGTGGGCGCGCCGCGGCGGGCGCTGGGTCTGCGTCTGCGCGGACGTCACCCGAACCTGAGGCAGCCGCGTTGCCGGAGGCAGCTTAAACTCCGGCCATGAAACCCGAGCACCCGGTCACCTTCCAGCCCGAGACGGCGGCCGATGCCTGGCTCGGCCTGCTCGCCGCGCGCGGCGTCGAATATCTCTTCGCGAACGGCGGCACCGACTTCGCGCCGGTGGTCGAAGCCTATGCGAAGGGGCAGAGCAGGGGCTGGCGGCTGCCGCAAGTCGTCATCGTGCCGCACGAGAACATGGGCGTCGCGATGGCGCACGGCTACGCCATGGTGACCGGCCGGCCGCAGGCGATGATGGTGCACGTCGGCGTCGGCACGGCAAACGCGCTGAACGGCCTGATCAACGCCTCGCGCCAGAACGTGCCGATCCTCTTCACCGCGGGGCGCACGCCGATTACCGAGTCGGGCGCGATCACTGCAGCTCGCAACAACTACATCCACTGGGCGCAGGAGCATTTCGACCAGGGCGGCATGCTGCGCGAGTTCGTGAAATGGGACTACGAGCTGCGCCACGCCGAGCAGGTCGAGACGGTGATCGACCGCGCGCTCGCCATCGCGAAGAGCGAGCCGCAGGGGCCGGTCTATGTGACGCTGCCGCGCGAGATATTGGCTTCCGATTTTGCAAATAAAAAAATATCTCAAAATTCGACCATCGCCCCTGCCTCTCCTCCG
>DASXKY010000020.1:0-13165 GCA_036496555.1 Burkholderiales bacterium
CGGCTTGCCGTACAGGCCGTAGCTGGCCGGGAACGGCGGCTTGAAGCGCGGCATGCCCTTCTTGCCCTCGAGCGACTCGAGCAGCGCCGTCTCCTCGCCGCAGATGTAGGCGCCGTAGCCCGGGTGGGCGTACATCTCGTAACTGAAGTCCGAGCCGAGGATGTTCTTGCCGATGTAGCCCGCGGCGTAGGCTTCCTGCAGGGCTTCCTCGTATAACTCGTAGGTTTCCCAGATCTCGCCGTGGATGTAGTTGTACCCGGCGGTGGCCGCCATCGCGTATCCGGCGATGATCATGCCTTCGATCACTGAATGGGGGTTGTAGCGCAGCAGGTCGCGGTCCTTGCAGGTGCCCGGCTCGCCCTCGTCGGAATTGCACACCACGTACTTCGCGCCGGGGAAGGCGCGCGGCATGAAAGACCACTTCAGGCCGGTCGGGAAGCCTGCGCCGCCGCGCCCGCGCAGGGCCGACTTCTTCAGATCGGCGATGATGTCCTCGGGCTTTATTTTCTCATTCAGAATTTTCTTCAACGCGGCGTAGCCGTCGCGCGCCTCATAGTCCTTCAGACGCCAGTTGTGGCCGTCGAGACCTTTCATGAGAATCGCGTCAGGCCCGTAGTTCATTTGAGGCTCTCGAGAAGCTGATCCAGCTTTTCGTTGGTCATGTAGTCGTGCATCTTCTTGTTGTTGACCAGCACCACCGGCGCCATCGCGCAGGCGCCCATGCACTCGCCTTCCTTCAGCGTGTAGCGGCCGTCGGCGGTGGTCTGGTTGAAGCCGATGCCGAGCTTGGTGCGCAGGTGGTCGGCGGCCGCGAGCGATCCCTGCAGCCCGCAAGGAAGGTTGGTGCAGATGGTGAGCTTGTGGCGCCCCACCGGCTTCAGGTTGTACATGGTGTAGAACGACGCCACCTCGTAGACCGCCACCGGCGGCATGCCGAGGTACTGCGCGACGTAGTCCATCAGCTCGGTGGAGAGCCAGCCCTTCTCGTCCTGCGCGATGGCGAGCGCGCTCATCACCGCCGACTTCTTCCGCTCGGACGGATACTTCGCGATTTCCCGGTCAATGCGCTTCAGCGAGTCGGTCGTCAGCATCAACGGTCGACCTCGCCGAAGACGATGTCCTGGGTGCCGATGATCGCCACGGCGTCGGCGAGCATGTGGCCGCGCGCCATCTCGTCGAGCGCCGAGAGGTGCGCGAAGCCGGGGGCGCGGATCTTGAGGCGATAAGGCTTGTTGGCGCCGTCGGAGATCAGGTAGATGCCGAACTCGCCCTTCGGCGCCTCGACCGCCGCGTAGCACTCGCCCTCGGGCACGTGCATGCCCTCAGTGAACAGCTTGAAGTGGTGGATCAGCTCTTCCATGTTCAGCTTCATCTCGCCGCGCGAAGGCGGCGCCACCTTGTGGTTGTCGATCATCACCGGGCCGGGGTTCTCGCGCAGCCAGTCGATGCACTGCCGGACGATACGGTTGGACTGCCGCATTTCCTCGATCCGCACCAGGTAGCGGTCGTAGCAGTCGCCGTTCTTGCCGATCGGGATATCGAACTCGACCCGGTCGTAGACCTCGTAGGGCTGCTTCTTGCGCAGGTCCCAGGCGATGCCCGAGCCGCGCAGCATCGGCCCGGTGAACCCCAGCGCCAGGGCCCGCTCGGGCGACACCACGCCGATGCCGACGGTGCGCTGCTTCCAGATGCGGTTGTCGGTGAGAAGCGTTTCGTACTCGTCGACGTAGCCGGGAAAGCGCTCGGTGAAGTCCTCGAGGAAGTCGAGCAGCGATCCCTGGCGGTTGAGGTTCATCTCCCGCACCGCGCGCTCGTTGTGAATTTTGGAGGCGGCGTACTGCGGCATCGAGTCCGGCAGGTCGCGGTAGACGCCGCCCGGGCGATAGTAGGCTGCGTGCAAGCGCGCGCCCGACACCGCCTCGTAGGCGTCCATCAGGTCCTCGCGCTCGCGGAAGCAGTAGAGGAAAATGGTCATCGCGCCGATGTCGAGGCCGTGCGCGCCGAGCCACAGCAGGTGGTTCAGGATCCGCGTCACCTCGTCGAACATGGTGCGGATGTACTTGGCGCGCAGCGGCGGCTCGATGCCGAGCAGCTTCTCGATCGCCATGACGTAGGCGTGCTCGTTGCACATCATCGAGACGTAGTCGAGCCGGTCCATGTACGGCACCGACTGGATGAAGGTCTTGTGCTCCGCCAGCTTCTCCGTCGCGCGGTGCAGCAGGCCGATGTGCGGGTCGGCGCGCTCGATCACTTCGCCGTCGAGCTCGAGCACCAGGCGCAGCACGCCGTGCGCCGCCGGGTGCTGCGGGCCGAAGTTGAGCGTGTAGTTCTTGATCTCCGCCACTATTTTTCGCCCTCGGCATAGTGCTTTTCGCGCACGATGCGCGGGGTAACTTCCCTCGGATCGATCGTGACAGGCTGATAGATCACGCGCCGCTGCTCCGGGTCGTAGCGCATCTCGACATGGCCGGAGAGGGGGAAATCCTTGCGGAAGGGGTGGCCGATGAAGCCGTAGTCGGTGAGGATGCGGCGCAGGTCGGGATGGCCCTCGAAGACGATGCCGAACAGGTCGAAGGCCTCGCGCTCGAACCAGTTGGCCCCCGGCCACACCTCCACCAGCGAGGCGACCACCGGGAAGGCGTCGTCAGGGCAGAAGCTGCGTACGCGCAGGCGCCAATTGTTTTTTACGGACAACAAATGCAATACGACCGCAAACCGATTCCCTTCGCGCGGCTTGTCGCCGTAGGCGGCATAGTCCACGCCGCACAGGTCGATCAGCTGCTCGAAACCTTCGCCTTTCAGTTTTTCGGCAACGGCTTTGAATTGCGAGGCGGCAACCTCGACCGTGAGCTCGCCGAGCCTTTCGGTCGGGTCGAGATCCTTGATCGAATCGAAAAGCCTCTGCAGCCGTGGCGTCATTTTTTGGAGCGCATGATGCGTTAGCGCGCGATCGTGTTGGTTCTCTTGATCTTGTTCTGCAGCTGCACGATGCCGTAGAGCAGCGCCTCCGCGGTGGGCGGGCAGCCCGGCACGTAAATGTCGACCGGCACGATGCGGTCGCAACCGCGCACCACCGAGTAGGAATAGTGGTAATAGCCGCCGCCGTTCGCGCACGAGCCCATCGAGATCACCCAGCGCGGCTCGGCCATCTGGTCGTAGACCTTGCGCAGCGCCGGCGCCATCTTGTTGCACAGCGTGCCGGCGACGATCATCACGTCGGACTGGCGCGGGCTCGGCCGGAAGACGATGCCGAAGCGGTCGAGGTCGTAGCGCGCGGCGCCGGCGTGCATCATTTCCACCGCGCAGCAGGCGAGGCCGAAGGTCATCGGCCAGAGCGACCCGGTGCGCGTCCAGTTGACGACCTTGTCGACGGTCGTCGTCACGAAGCCCTGCGACAGGGCGCCTTCTATTCCCATTCCAGCGCGCCCTTCATCCATTCGTACACGAAGCCCACCACCAGGATGCCGAGGAACACCATCATCGACAGGAAGCCGGGGAGGCCGATGTCGTTGATCACCGTCGCCCACGGGAAGAGGAAAGCGATCTCGAGGTCGAACAGGATGAACAGGATCGCCACCAGGTAGTAGCGCACGTCGAACTTCATGCGCGCGTCCTCGAAGGCCTCGAAGCCGCACTCGTAGGGCGAGAGCTTCTCCGGGTCGGGCCGGTTCGGCCCGAGCAGCTTGCCGAGAGCCATCGGCGCCACGCCGACGAGCACGCCGACTGCGATGAACAGGAGGATCGGAAAATATTCTGCGAGCATAGTGTGGTGCCCACGAGCAGACTCGAACTGCTACGGCTTTTTAGGCCACCAGCCCCTCAAGCTGGCGTGTCTACCAATTTCACCACGTGGGCTAGCACGCGATTATCGCTCAAAAAGTCCTTCGTCCCCCTGACGCGGCGCGCGTCACTGCGGAACTTCCTTGCCGGGCGCCTGCTGCGCGGGTGCGGGCTTCGGCGCCTCGGCGGCGGGCTTCGCCGGCTCGCTGCGCGCCGGGCGATCCATCACGGTGCCGCCGCCCTCCTTCGGCTTGTTCGTGGCGAGGTAAGCGAGCCCCAGGCTCGAGATGAAAAAAAGCGTGGCGAGAACCGCCGTGATGCGCGAGAGGAAGTTCGCCGAGCCGGTGGCGCCGAACAGGCTGCCGGAGGCGCCGCCGCCGAAGCCCGAGCCCATGTCGGCGCCCTTGCCGTGCTGCAGGAGCACGAGTCCGATGATCGCCAGGGCGATCAGCACGTGGATGACTACGATGGTGCCGGTCCAATCCATTCTTCATCCTTTCCTTGCGGCGGCGCGCGCGATGGCGAGGAAATCCCCCGCCGCCAGCGATGCTCCGCCGATCAGCCCGCCGTCGACGTCGGGCATGGCGAAAATCGCCGCCGCGCTCTGCGGCTTGACGCTGCCGCCGTACAGAATCGGCGTCCCGGCGGGCAGCTTCCTGCGCAGGAACGCGTGCACCGCCTGCGCCTGCTCGGGCGTGGCGGTGCGGCCTGTGCCGATCGCCCATACCGGCTCGTAGGCGAGCACCGCGCGCGAGAACTCGTCCTTGTTCACCACCGCGTCGAGCTGCCGCGCCACTACTTCCTCGGTGCGCCCCGCCTCGCGCTCCTCGAGCGTCTCGCCGACGCACAGAATCGGCGTCAGCCCGTGCGTCACGGCGGCAACGAACTTCGCCGCCACCTGCGCGTCGCTCTCACCGTAGAGCTGGCGCCGCTCGGAGTGCCCCACAATCACGTAGCGGCAGCCGAACTCCTTCAGCATGGCCACCGCCACCTCGCCCGTATAGGCGCCCTCCAGGTGCTCGCTCAGGTTCTGCGCGCCCCACGCCAGCGGCGTCCCCCGCAGCCGTTCCTGCGCCTGGCCGAGATACGGATACGGCACGCAGACCGCGCATTCCACGCCGCCGAGGCCCGACAGGCCCGCGAGCAGCGCCTCGAGCAGGGCTCGGTTAGCCGCCAGGCTGCCGTGCATCTTCCAATTACCGGCAACCAGCCGGGTCCGCGCCATCCGAGGGTCTCACTAAGCCGCTGGGGATTCCACTAAGCCGCTGAATTTTACAGCAATGTGACGCCGAATCGGCCGGGTGTCGGTCCATCCGGCACTGGCCTTAGCGGCGGAGAGCGGGATGAAGGTGCGCTTAACAGTGTGCCTGCACTATTGCACCCGTTTAGAGCAACAAGCAGCAAAGGCGAAGTGGCAGAGTGGGGAGATGCTACGGCTTGCAACGCCGTCTACGTTGGTTCGATTCCAACCTTCGCCTCCAAACAACTTTCAGCCGAAGCGGCCGGTGATGTAGTCCTCGGTCTGCTGCTTCTTCGGCTTGATGAAGATCTCGTCGGTCACGCCGTACTCGATCAGCTCGCCGAGGTACATGTAGGCGGTGTAGTCGGAGACGCGCGCCGCCTGCTGCATGTTGTGCGTAACGATGACGACCGTGTAGTCCGACTTCAGCTCGTGGATCAGCTCCTCGATCTTGGCGGTCGAGATCGGATCGAGCGCCGAGCAAGGCTCGTCGAGCAGCAGCACTTCGGGCCGGATGGCGATGCCGCGCGCGATGCACAGGCGCTGCTGCTGGCCGCCGGAAAGGCTGTGGCCGCTCTGATTGAGCTTGCCTTTCACCTCTTCCCACAGCGCGGCGCGCTGCAGCGCCCATTCCACGCGTTCGTCCATCTCGCGCTTGGGCAGGGTCTCGAAGAGGCGCACGCCGAACGCGATGTTGTCGTAGATCGACATCGGGAACGGCGTCGGCTTCTGGAACACCATGCCGATCTTGGCGCGGATCAGGGACACGTCCTGGCGCGTGGTGATCAGGTTCTCCCCGTCCATCACCACCTCGCCTTCGGCGCGCTGCTCGGGGTATAGCGCGTACATCTTGTTGAGGACCCTCAGCAGGGTGGATTTGCCGCAACCCGAGGGGCCGATGAACGCGGTCACCTTGCGCGCGGGAATCTCCAGGTTGATGTTCTTCAGCGCGTGGTAGCCGCCGTAGTAGAAATCGAGCTTGCGCACGCTGATCTTGGCGTGGAAGTCGTCCGCCGCGGTTCGTTCCTGCCGCTGCACATCGATCTTCGGCATCGCGCGCTGGGCAAGGTGCGTCTGGTTGTGTTGTTCCATGGTTCCAGCTCTCCCGTCAGTCGGCTCGCCGGAACAGTATCCGCGCGAAGATGTTGAGCGTCAGTACCGCGATCGTGATCAGCGCCGCGCCGCCCCAGGCGAGGCGGTGCCAGTCTTCGTAGGGGCTCATGGCGAACTGGAAGATCACCACCGGCAGGTTGGACATCGGCGCGTTCATGTTCGTCGACCAGAACTGGTTGTTCAGCGCGGTGAACAGCAGCGGCGCCGTTTCGCCGCTGATCCGCGCGATCGCCAGCAGGACGCCGGTCACGATGCCGACGCGCGCCGACCGGTAGGTGATGGTGGTGATCATTTTCCAGGTCGGGCAACCGAGCGCGGCGGCGGCCTCGCGCAGGCTGCCGGGCACCAGCTTGAGCATGTCGTCGGTGGTGCGCACCACGACCGGTACCACCAGCAAGCCCAGAGCGAACGACCCGGCCCAGGCCGAGAAATGACCGACTTGGGCGACGTACACCGAGTAGACGAACAGGCCGATGATGATGGAGGGCGCGGACAGCAGCACGTCGTTGAGGAAGCGCGTGGCGTTCGCGAGCCAGCTGTCGCGGCCGTATTCCGCCGTGTAGGTGCCCGCCAGGATGCCGATCGGCGTGCCGATGACGGTGCCGGCGGTGACCATCACCAGGCTGCCGACGATCGCGTTGGCGAGACCGCCGTCGGCGCCTGGCGGCGGCGTCATCTGGTAGTAGAGGGTGGCGCGGACCAGCGCGTTGCCGCCCTCGTAAAGGAGCGTCGCCAGGATCCAGATCAGCCAGAACAGGCCGAACGCCAGCGCGAGCGACGAAATCGTCAGCATGACGTAGTTCTTGCGCTTGCGCGAAGCGTAGACCTGGTTGGCCGCATTCACGGCGCTCACGTCCGCTCCCCCTCCAGGCGGGCGAGCCGCGACAGCATGAATTTCGAGATTGCCAGCACGATGGTCGTGATCACGAACAGGATCAGGCCGAGCTCGATCAGCGACGAGAAGTACAGGTCGCCTACCGCCTCGGTGAACTCGTTGGCGAGCGCCGAAGCGATGCTGTTGCCCGGCGCCATCAGCGAAGCCGACAGGCGGTGCGCGTTGCCGATCACGAAGGTCACCGCCATCGTCTCGCCGAGCGCCCGGCCCAGCCCAAGCATCACGCCGCCCACCACGCCGACCTTGGTGTAGGGCAGCACCACGCGCCAGACCACTTCCCAGGTCGTGGCGCCGAGGCCATAGGCCGACTCCTTGAGCATCGACGGCACCAGCTCGAATACGTCGCGCATCACCGCGGCGATGAACGGGATCACCATGATGGAGAGGATCAGGCCGGCGGTGAGCATGCCGATGCCGAGCGGCGGGCCCTCGAACAGCGCGGACAGGCCCGGCACGCGGCCCAGGCTGTTGAGGAGCGCCGGCTGCACGTACATCTGGAAGATCGGCGCGAACACGAACAGGCCCCACATGCCGTAGATGATCGAAGGAATCGCGGCCAGCAGCTCGATGGCGGTGCCGAGCGGGCGCTTCAGCCAGGCCGGCGAAAGCTCGGTCAGGAACAACGCGATGCCGAAGCTCACCGGCACGCCGATCAGCATGGCGATGAGCGAGGTCATCAGCGTGCCGTAGATCGGCACCAGGGCGCCGAATCTCTCCTTCACCGGATTCCAGTCGCTGGTCCAGACGAAGCTCAGGCCGTACTTGGCGAGGGAAAACGTGCTGCCCAGGACGAGGGAGACCATGATCGCGGCCAGCAGGCTGAAGACGAAGAACGCGAAGACCCTCGTCAACCACTCGAAGGCGACGTCCTTCCAGCGCTCGGTGTGCGCGCGGCGCGGCCCGGCATCCTGCGTCGCGGCCATTGCGAGTTCCTGTCCTACGCCCAAGTCGGGCATGGCGCTCATGAGAACTCGTCGATTTTAGTGGAAACCCGCCGCCATCGCCTCTTCAGTACAGCGCCTTGCCGGAGGCGTCCTTGATCTGCGCCTTCCACGCGGACTTGATCAGGGTCACCACCGACGCCGGCATCGGCACATAGTCGAGCTCGGCCGCCATCTGACCGCCGTTCGCATACGCCCAGTCGAAGAACTTGAGCACTTCGCGCGCGGTTTCCGGCTTGGCCTGCGTGGTGTGCATGAGGATGAAGGTCGCGCCGGTCATCGGCCACGCGCCCTTGCCCGCCTGGTCCGTGAGCAGCAGCGCCATCCCGGGCGCGTTCTTCCAGTCGGCGCTCGCCGCGGCCGCCTTGAACGAATCGTCCTCGGGCGTCACCGTGGCGCCGTCGCGGTTGACCATCTTCGCCGCCGCCAGCTTGTTCTGCTTGGCGTAGGCGTACTCGACGTAGCCGATGGAGCCGTTGATGCGGCCGACATAGGCCGCCACGCCCTCGTTGCCCTTGCCGCCGACGCCGCTCGGCCACTCGACCGAGGTGCCCTGCCCGACTTTGTCCTTCCATTCGGCGCTCGCCTTGGACAGGTAGTTCGCGAAGATGAAGGTGGTGCCCGAGCCGTCTGAGCGGTGCACCACCGAGATCGCCTGGTCCGGCAGGTTCACGCCCTTGTTGTTGGCCTGCAGCGCCGGGTCGTTCCACTTCTTGATCTTGCCGAGGTAGATGTCGGCGAGCTGGCTGCCGGTCAGCGTGATCTGGCCGCTCGAAATGCCGGTGATGTTGTAGACCGGCACCACTCCGCCCATCACCGCCGGAAACTGCATCAGCCCGTTCTTCTGCAGGTCCTCCGGCGGCATCGGCATGTCGGAGGCGCCGAAATCGACCGTCTTCGCCGTGATCTGCTTGATGCCGCCGCCCGAGCCGATCGACTGGTAGTTCAGCCCGACGCCGGTCTGCTTCTTGTACGCGTCCGCCCATTTGGCGTAGATCGGATACGGAAAGGTAGCGCCCGCGCCGGTGATGTCAGCGGCGAAGACGGAGCCGGACAGCAGTACGCCGCCGGCCAGAATAGCCAACTGTTTGAAATATTTCACTGGTCTTCCCCCGGAAATGAATGGAACTCGCAACTTGGCCGCCACTGTATGAGAAGCGGATTGCGGTTTTGTGACAGCCTGCGTGGCGCAGGGCCGGCGCCCGGAACCGTCACACAGTTGCTCTACTCTATGGCATTCGTTCCGGCGGAATGTCCGATCGCCGAGTGCCTATTGATAGGGCACCGGGTTCGGCGTTCCGGTCGGGCGAGCTTCCTCACATCGGATCCAGTTCGACTCGACGCTGGGCTCCTGCTTCTCCTGCGGCTGATTCGTCAGCTTCAAGGCATTCCCCTGAACTTGATAGCGGTAGGCCGACTTGCTCCCCACCAGGGACGGCAGTGACGAGTGCTCGAGCATCTTCATCGATAGTTGTCCCGCCGCAACGATTGCGTAGCTCTGCGTCCAGCGCGCGGATTGGGGCGGACGAGCCCATTCCACCACCACACGATCCTTCGTGAAGGTCTGGATCATGTATTGCGAGGCGTTGGATTTCGTGGAGGTCGCCGTACCGTCGACCCGATGCATCGTCACCTGCTTCGAACACCAGCGACCGATCAGCTGCTCGTCGAGCAGCGGGGCGGCGCCGGCCGCTTGCGCGATGGCCGCCATCGCCAAGCAAAAGAACTGTGGGCCGCGACGTATCCTCACGGACCGTGCCTTGCCGTGTTACCCGGCCGCCTTGCGCACGGCGCTGGCGATGGAGTTCGCCGCCGACTCGATCACCTCGCGCGGCTCGCCCTCGACCATCACGCGCAGCACCGGCTCGGTGCCGGACGGACGCAGCAGCACCCTGCCCTTGCCGTTCAGCGATTGTTCGGCGTGGGTTTTTGCTTCATTTATTAATTTATGTTTTTCCCAGGCAAACCCGCGCGGCACTTCCACGTTCAGCAGGACCTGCGGGTACATGACGAGGTCGGCGGTGAGCTCGGCGAGCGAGCGGCCGGAGGAGCGCATGGCGTCGAGCGCCTGCAGCGCCGAGACGATGCCGTCGCCGGTGGTGTGCTTGTCGAGGCAGATCAGGTGGCCGGAGTTCTCGCCGCCGAGCAGCCAGCCCTTCTCGCGCAGCAGCTCGAGGACGTAGCGATCGCCGACCTTGGCGCGCGCAAAGGGAATGCCGAGCCGCGCCATGGCTTTCTCGAAAGCGAAGTTGGTCATCAGCGTGCCGGCCACGCCAGCCACTTTCTGCCGGGCCGCGCGGTGCCGCGCGACGGCGTACAGCAGCTGGTCGCCGTCGTAGCTGCGCCCGGCGCCGTCGACCATCAGCACGCGGTCGGCGTCGCCGTCGAAGGAGATGCCCAGATCCGCTTTTTGATTTCTTACCTGCGAAGCAAGATCGTTCTTCTCATTGATGTTGAAGCCGTCGGGCTTGACGCCGAGCGAGACAACCTCGGCGCCGAGCTCGTGGAATACGTGCGGGGCGATGTTGTAGGCGGCGCCGTGCACGCAGTCGACGACGATGCGCATGCCCTTCAGGTCGAGCTCGTTCGGGAACGTCGACTTGCAGAACTCGATGTAGCGGCCGCCGGCGTCGTCGATGCGCCGCGCGCGGCCGAGCTTCGAAGATTCGTTGCAGCCCATCGGCTGCTCCATCTGCAGCTCGATCGCCGACTCGGTGGCGTCGGGCAGCTTGAAGCCGTCGCCGGAGAAGAACTTGATGCCGTTGTCGGCGTAAGGGTTGTGCGAGGCGCTGATCACCACCCCCGCGGAGAGGCGCAGCGCGCGCGTGAGGTAGGCAACGCCGGGCGTCGGTAGCGGACCGCACAGGTACACGTCGACGCCGGCGGCCGAGAAGCCCGCCTCGAGCGCCGCCTCCACCATGTAGCCGGAGATGCGCGTGTCCTTGCCGATGAGGACCGACGGATGCTTGCTCGCGTCGCGCATGCCGCCGGCCAGCACCTTGCCGGCCGCGTAGCCCAGGCGCAGGACGAAGTCGGGCGTCATCGGAGTCTGTCCGACGGTCCCTCTTACGCCGTCCGTGCCGAAATGCTTACGACTCATTCTTGAATGCGCTCCAGACCGCTATCATGTCCCGCGTTTCCCTGACGTCGTGTACCCGCAGTATTGTCGCGCCGCCCTGCAAAGCGAGCAAAGCGGCGGCTAGGCTCGCCGCCAGGCGCTCGTCCGCCGGCCGGCCGGTCAGCTTGCCGAGGGTCGACTTGCGGGACCAGCCGGCGAGGATGGGAACACCCAGGCCCGCGAATTCTTCCAGGCGGCGCAGCAGCTCGAAGTTGTGCGCCGCGGTCTTGCCGAAGCCGAAGCCGGGGTCGATCACGATGCGCTCCCGCGCGATGCCCGCCTGCACGGCCTTTTCAATTCTATTTCTTAGAAACGAAGCCACTTCGGCGACCACGTCATCGTAGTGCGGGTCCTTTTGCATCGTCGCCGGCTCCCCCTTCATGTGCATGAGGCAGACGGCGCATTGGCTTTTCGCCACGGCTTCGATGGCGCCCGGTGCCTGCAGAGCCTCGATGTCGTTGATCATCGATGCGCCGGCCCTGAGGGCCGCCTGCATTACCTCCGGACGCCTAGTGTCCACGGACAGGGCTTTTTCGATGCCTTTCAAGCCTTCGAGGACCGGAAGGATCCGGTCCATCTCCTGCGACACCGAAACAGGGAGGGCACCCGGCCGTGAGGATTCGCCGCCGATATCCAGAATATCGGCGCCCTCCTCGGCGAGCCGAAGCGCGTGCGCGAGCGCGACCTTCGGGTCGAGAAACTTGCCGCCGTCGGAAAAGGAGTCGGGCGTGACGTTCACCACGCCCATCAGCAGAGGCTTCGCCAGGTCGAGCCGGAACCGGCCTGCGACCAGGAAACCCGCTGCGCCGCGCGATGCGGCGTCCACGCTACGCCGCAGGATGCGGTGCCACTACTCCTTGCTCTCCGCCCGGGGGCGTCGACGGCGTCGAGGTGCCGGCGCTGGGCTTCGGCGGGCGCGGCGGGCGGCCCTGCATGATGTCGTTCACCTGCTCGGCGTCGAGCGTCTCCCACTCGAGCAGCGCCTTGGCCATGATCTCGACCTTCTCGCGGTTGGCCTCGATCAGCTTGCGCGCGTTCAAGTACTGCTCGTCGATGATGCGGCGGATCTCGGCGTCGACCTTCTGCATCGTCGCCTCCGACACGCTCTTGTGCGTGGTCACCGAGCGGCCGAGGAACACCTCGCCATCGTTCTCGCCGTACACCATCGGCCCGAGCTCGTCGGACATGCCGTAGCGCGTGACCATGTCGCGCGCGATGCTGGTCGCGCTCTCGAAGTCCTGGCGTGCGCCGGTGGTCTTCTGGTTGAGGAACAGCTCCTCGGCGACGCGGCCGCCGAACGACACGGCGATCTGCGCCAGCATCTGGTCGCGATCGAGGCCGTAGCGGTCTTTCTCGGGCAGGAAGAACGTCACGCCGAGGGCGCGGCCGCGCGGGATGATGGTCACCTTGTGGATCGGATCGGCCTTGGGCAGCAGGCGGCCGACGACCGCGTGGCCGGACTCGTGGTACGCGGTGGTCTTGCGCTCCTCCTCGGACATCACCATCGAGCGCCGCTCGGCGCCCATCAGGATCTTGTCCTTGGCGCGCTCGAAGTCTTCCATGTCGACCAGGCGCTTGTTGCCGCGCGCGGCGAACAGTGCCGCTTCGTTGACGATGTTCGCGAGGTCGGCCCCCGAAAAACCGGGGGTGCCGCGCGCGATGATGTCGGGCACCACGTCGGGCGCGAGCGGCACCTTGCGCATGTGCACCTTGAGAATCTCGGTGCGGCCGCGGATGTCCGGCAGCGGCACCACCACCTGGCGGTCGAAGCGGCCCGGGCGCATCAGCGCCGGGTCGAGCACGTCGGGGCGGTTGGTGGCGGCGATGACGATCACGCCCATCGTCGCCTCGAAGCCGTCCATCTCGACCAGCAGCTGGTTCAGCGTCTGCTCGCGCTCGTCGTTGCCGCCGCCGAGGCCCGCGCCGCGCTGGCGGCCGACCGCGTCGATCTCGTCGATGAACACGATGCACGGCGAGTGCTTCTTCGCCTGCTCGAACATGTCGCGCACTCGAGCCGCGCCGACGCCGACAAACATCTCGACGAAGTCGGAGCCCGAAATGGAGAAGAACGGAACCTT
>DASXKY010000021.1:0-19971 GCA_036496555.1 Burkholderiales bacterium
CCGCCGAGCCGCGCAAGGATCAGGACGTCATCCGGCCGTGGTCCAAGCCGCTCTACAAGGACGGCCACCTCGCGATCCTGCGCGGCAACCTCGCCACCGAGGGCTGCGTCGCCAAGATCACGGGCTTGAAGAATCCGGTGATCACGGGACCGGCGCGCGTCTTCGACTCGGAAAATGCCTGCATGAAGGCGATCATGGCGAAGCGGATCAAGCCGGGCGACGTGATCGTCATCCGCTACGAAGGGCCGAAGGGCGGCCCGGGCATGCAGGAGATGCTGGCGCCGACCTCGGCGCTGATCGGACAGGGCCTGGGGGAGTCGGTCGGACTCCTGACCGACGGACGCTTTTCCGGCGGGACGTGGGGCATGGTGGTCGGCCACGTAGCTCCGGAGGCCTATGTCGGCGGCACCATCGCGCTCGTCAAGGAAGGCGACTCGATCACCATCGACGCGAAGAAGCGCCTCCTGCAGCTCAACGTGCCGGCGAAGGAACTCGCCGCGCGGCGCAAGAAGTGGAAGGCGCCGAAACCGCGCTACACGCACGGCCTGCTGGCGAAATACAGGAAGCTGGTGTCGACCGCCTCGCAGGGTGCGATTACCGACGCCGGCTGACGACGCTCCGGAAGGACCCCGTCCGGCCGAAGGCTCGACGGCTCGCTCATCACAATGTGGGTGCAAAGTGCGCGGCATGAGAACCCTTGCCGCCTGCCTGCTCGCCCTCTTCGTCCTCCCCGCCGCTTACGCCGAAGACGCAACCGGATTCGTACGCGCGGTCTACTTCGAGACCGGTCGCGGCGTCCTCGTCGATGGCAGCATGCTGCGTCCGCGCAATGCAGTGCGCTGGGTGGACGTCGAGCTCGGCGACAAGCGCCGCGTGCTGGTCCAGGTGCCGCAGCAGATGCATGCCGGGGTAGGCGACATCGTCGACGTGCAGCTCGCGGAGCCGAAGAGCACCGCGCTCGCCTCGGTGCTCACGGTCAACCGCGTCACGGAGGTGCGGCCGTCGAATCAGTTCGCGGGCGCCGGCCGCTAGTCAGAATCCCGATCCGGGCTGCTTGAGGAATTCCATCTCCTCGGGCGTGCTTTCCCTCCCGAGGATCGCGTTCCGGTGCGGAAAGCGCCCGAAGCGCGCGATGATCTCGCGGTGGCGCAGCGCGTAGCGCAGCAGGTCCGCGTCGAAGTCCCGCATTAGCTCGCATGTCAAGTCCTGGTCGGCGAGCGACTCGCTGTGCTCGAAGGGCAAGTAGGCGAAGAGCCGCTCGTCGGCGGACAGCTCGCCCGCGCGCGGCAGCAGCGCCCGCGCCGCCTCGCGCGCGAGCTCATCGGTCGCGAAGGCCCGCGGCCCGCCGCGGAACATGTTGCGCGGGAACTGGTCGAGCACCACGACGAGCGCCAGGCACTCGCGCGGATCGGCCTGCCAGCCGGGCAGCCTTCCGGCGGCCGCCGCCTCGTGGAGCGGCAGGAAGCGGCGGCGGATCTCGGCGTCGAAGGCCGCGTCCTTGGTGAACCAGCGTTTGGAGCGCTCCTTCGCATCGAGGGCGGGGTCGAACCAGAAGCGCAGGACTTCCTCGGCGCGGTGGTCTGCCATGCGGGGCCAATGCTAAGCTCGCCGCGACTTTTTCTGGAGATCCCGCTGTGTTGCATACCCTGAATACCCTGTTCAGGCGACTCGTCGCCATCCTGCTCATCGCCGCCACGGGCCTCACCGCCGCGCCGGTCCAAGCCGCCATGCTGGCCGCCGTCGCCGGCACCCCCGCCGCCGACCGCGACCGCATCTCTGCGGTGCTGGAGCGCGAGGATGTGCGCGCCCAGCTTGCCGCCCGGGGGGTGAGCCCCGAGCAGGCGCGTGCCCGGGTGGCCGCGCTCAGCGACGCGGAAGCGGCCGAGCTCGCCGCACGCATCGACGAGCTGCCGGCGGGCGGCATCGGCGTGCTGGGCGCCGCGCTAGTCGTATTTCTCGTGCTCTTGCTCACCGATATCCTCGGCTATACGAAGATCTTTCCCTTCACGCGGCCGGCGCGCAATTGAGTAAACTACGCTCCACTTTGCAAGGAGACGCGATGAGATACGCTGTACTGCTCGGCCTCGCCGGCGCGATCGCCGCGACGCCCGCCCTCGCGCAGGAGGAGCTCGCGAAGAAGAGCGGCTGCTTCGCCTGCCACACGGTGGACAAGAAGCTGGTCGGGCCTGCCTATAAGGACGTCGCCGCGAAATACCGCGGGCAGAAGGACGCGGAGGTGAAGCTCTTCAAGAAGGTCAAGGAAGGCGGCACCGGCGTCTGGGGCACCGTGCCGATGCCGCCGAACTCGCACGTTGCCGACGCCGACATCAAGGCGCTGGTGAAGTGGGTACTGTCACAGAAATAACCGAGCGCTTTTTCCCGCGCATTTTCCTGGAGACGCCATGAACAGGATCGCCAGCATCATTCTGGTCGCTGCCGCGTTCACGCTGGCCGCTTGCGGCAAGCAGGAGCAGCCGGCGCCGAACGCCGAGGGCAAAGCAGCGCCTGCCGCTCAGCTCGAGGTCAAGATCGGCCACGTAGCGCCGCTCACCGGCGGCATCGCGCACCTCGGCAAGGACAACGAGAACGGCGCGCGCCTTGCGGTCGACGAGGCCAACGCGGCCGGCATCAAGATCGACGGCAAGAGCGTCAAGTTCACCCTCGTCGCCGAGGACGACCAGGCCGATCCGAAGGTCGGCACCACGGTGGCGCAGAAGCTGGTCGACAGCAAGGTGGCCGGCGTGGTCGGGCACCTCAACTCCGGCACCTCGATTCCCGCTTCGCCGATCTACAGCCAAGCCGGCATCCCGGTGATCTCGGGCTCGGCGACGAATCCCAAGCTCACCGAGCAGGGCTTCAAGACGCAGTTCCGCGTCGTCGGCCGCGACGACCAGCAGGGACCGGCGATCGCGAGCTACCTCGCTAGCAACAACAAGCCAAAAGTCGTGGCAGTGATCGATGACGCCACGGCGTACGGCGAAGGCATCGCCAACGAGGTCGAAAAGACGCTCAAGGCGGCGAAGATCAACGTGCTGCCGCGCGAGAAGGGCACCGACAAGACCACCGACTGGAAAGCGATCCTGACCAAGCTGCGCGGCCGCAAGCCCGACGCGGTGTTCTACGGCGGCATGGACGCGACCGGCGGGCCGCTCCTCAAGCAGGGCCGCGAGCTCGGCATGAATGCGGTGTTCGCCTTCGGTGACGGCGCGTGCACCGACGAGATGGGCAAGCTCGCCGGCCAAGCGGCCGACGGCCTGCTCTGCTCGCAGGCCGGCATCCCGGCGCAGGCGGCCGACAAGAAGTTCCTCGACGCCTACAAGACGAAGTTCAACGCCGACCCGATCCTCTACTCGCCGTTCACCTACGACGCCGCCAACCTGCTGATCGCGGCGATGCAGAAGGCGAACTCGGCCGATCCGGCGAAGTACCTGCCCGAGCTGCAGAAGATCACCTTCACCGGCGCCACCGGCCCGATCGCCTTCGACGAGAAGGGCGATCGCAAGGACGCCGAGATGACCATTTTCACGATGAAGAGCGGCAAGATCGAGCCGATCGCGGTCATCAAGAGCGGCAAGACGATTCCGTACGCCGAGTTCATCAAGGGCGGAAAGTAGGCACGCCCGCTTGCGCTCTCGAGAACGGCACCTTCGGGTGCCGTTTTCGCTTCTGCTAGGCTAAAGACGCATGGACACTTTCCTGCAGCAGCTCGTCAACGGGCTCACCGCGGGAAGCGTCTACGCCGTGGTGGCGCTCGGCTACACCATGGTCTACGGCATCATCCAGCTGATCAATTTCGCGCACGGCGAGCTGGTGATGATCGGCGCGATGGTCGCTTTCACGGTGATCAACGCGCTCGCCGGCGGCGGCCTGCCGCCGCTCGCAGTGGTCCTGCTCGGCGCGCTGAGCGCGATCCCGGTCTGCATGCTGGTCGGCTACCTGATGGAGCGCCTCGCCTACCGGCCGCTGCGCCGCGCGCCGCGCCTCGCGCCGCTCATCACCGCGATCGGCGTGTCGATCATCCTGCAGCACCTCGCCATGCTGGTGTGGAGCCGCAACGTGCTCGCCTTCCCGCAGATCATCCACAACCGCACCTTCGACGTCTTCGGCGCGACGGTGAGCGCGGTGCAGATCGCGATCATCGGCATCTGCTTCGCCATGATGGCCGGCCTCGCGCTCCTCGTGTACCGCACGCCGCTCGGCACGGCGATGCGCGCCACGGCGCAGAACCCGCAGGTCGCCGGGCTGATGGGCGTGGACGTCAACCGTGTCATCGCCGCCACTTTCGTCATTGGTGCGGCGCTTGGCGCGGTGGCGGGCGTGCTCTTCGGCACCTACTACGGCATCGCGCAGTACACCATGGGCTCGATCCTCGGCCTCAAGGCGTTCTCCGCGGCGGTCCTCGGCGGCATCGGCAACATTCCCGGCGCGATGCTGGGTGGCGTGCTGCTCGGCATGGTCGAGGCGCTCGGCGCGGGCTACATCGGTGACTTCACCGATCTGTGCAGCTACGGCTGGATCGCGGGCCTGATGAGCGAGCGTTGCGCTGGCGGCGGCCACTTCATCCTGTTCGGCTCCAACTACCAGGACGTGTTCGCCTTCATCGTGCTGATCCTGGTCCTCGTGCTGAGGCCGCAAGGACTGCTCGGCGAACGCGTAGGAGACCGCGCGTGAAGGCGCCCGCACGAGTCTGGCTCGGCGCCGTACTGGTGGCGGCGGCGCTCCTCACGCTGCCCTTCGCGCTCGCCTATGCCGGTACGGCGTGGGTGCGCATCGCAAACTTCGCCATCCTCTACGTCATGCTGGCGCTCGGGCTGAACATCGTTGTCGGCTTCGCCGGCCTGCTCGACCTCGGCTACATCGCGTTCTACGCCGTGGGCGCGTACGTCTACGCGCTGCTCGCCAGCCCCCAGTTCAACCTGCACCTGCCGTTCTGGATCGTCCTGCCGGCCGGCGCGGCGGTGGCGGCGCTGTTCGGCGTGATCCTCGGCACGCCGACGCTCAAGCTGCGCGGCGACTACCTCGCCATCGTCACGCTCGGGTTCGGCGAGATCATCCGCATCATCCTTAATAACCTGTCGCGTCCGCTGAACATCACCAACGGCCCGCAGGGAATCGCCGGTATCGATCCGTTCTCGATCGGCTCCTTCAGCTTCGCGCGCCCGCAGACTTTCCTCGGCATCGACTTCAGCGGGCCGATCAAGTACTACTACCTGCTCCTCGCCGCGGTGATCGCGGTGATCGTGGTCAACCTCCGGCTGCAGAACTCGCGCATCGGCCGCGCCTGGGAGGCGATCCGCGAGGACGAGACCGCGGCGCGCGCGATGGGCATCAACACGCGCAACCTGAAGCTCCTTGCTTTCGCCATGGGCGCCAGCTTCGGCGGCCTTGCCGGCGGCATGTTCTCGGCGATGCAGGCTTTCATCTCGCCCGAAAGCTTCGTCCTCGTCGAGTCGATCATGGTGGTGTCGATGGTGGTGCTCGGCGGCATGGGGCACATCTGGGGCGTGATCGTCGGCGCGCTGCTGCTTTCCTTCGTGCCGGAGGTCCTGCGCTGGACCGTGTCGCCGCTGCAGGAAGCGCTTTTCGGCCGCCAGCTGATCGAGCCCGAGGTGATCCGGATGCTGATCTTCGGCCTCGCGCTGGTGCTGATCATGCTCTTCCGCCCCGCGGGATTGCTGCCTTCGGCCGTACGCAAGCGCGAGCTCGCCGCGAGCGGCGACGCACCGCTCGTCGACGCCCGCCTGTGAGCGCCCTGCTCGAGGCGAAGCGGGTCGGCAAGCGCTTCGGCGGCGTGCAGGCGCTCGCCGACGTGTCGTTCGCCATCGAGCGGGGCCAGATCTACGGCCTGATCGGCCCGAACGGCGCCGGCAAGACGACGCTCTTCAATCTGCTCACCGGCATCTATGGGCCCGACGCCGGCACCTTCGAGTTCGACGGCCGCGACATCTCGGGCCTCGCGCCGGATCGCATCGCCGCCGCCGGTATCGCGCGCACCTTCCAGAACATCCGCCTGTTCGCCAATCTGTCGGCGCTCGAGAACGTGATGATCGGCCGCCATGTACGCACGCGCGCGGGCGTGCTCAGCGCGGTGCTGCGCACCAGCCGCACGCTGCAGGAAGAGAAGGAGATCGAGCGGCGCGCTTTCGAGCTGCTCGACTACGTCGGCATCCGGGGGCGTGCGAATGACGCCGCGGGCAACCTGCCCTATGGTGACCAGCGGCGCCTCGAGGTGGCGCGCGCGCTCGCCACCGAACCCAAGCTTCTCGCGCTGGACGAGCCCGCGGCCGGCATGAATCCGACCGAGCGCCAGGCGCTCGGCGCGCTGGTGAAGCGGGTGCGTGCCGACGGCGTGACGATCCTCCTCATCGAGCACGACGTGCGCCTGGTGATGAACGTGTGCGACCGCGTGCTGG
This sequence comes from Burkholderiales bacterium, assembly GCA_036496555.1. Classification (GTDB taxonomy): domain Bacteria; phylum Pseudomonadota; class Gammaproteobacteria; order Burkholderiales; family SG8-39; genus SCGC-AG-212-J23. The sequence continues at coordinate 6,414 of DASXKY010000021.1, forward strand.
TGCTCGACTATGGCGAGCGCATCGCCGAAGGCGCGCCGGCCGAGGTGCAGCGCGACCCGCGCGTCATCGAGGCATACCTTGGGGCGCCGCGTGCTGCTTGAGCTGCGCGACCTCGAGGTCCGCTACGGCGGCATCCGCGCCGTCAAGGGAATCGGCATGCACGTCGACGCGGGCGAGCTGGTTTGCCTGATCGGCGCCAACGGCGCCGGGAAATCCTCGACGCTCAAGGCGATTTGCGGGCTCGCGCCGGTGCACGCAGGCAGCGTGCGCTACGACGGCGCCGACACGACGCGCGCGCGCGTGCACGAGCTGCCGCGGCGCGGGCTGGTGATGGTCCCCGAAGGCCGCGGCGTCTTCCCGCAGCTCACCGTCGAGGAGAACCTGCGGATGGGCGCCTACGCGCAGGGCGGCAGCCGCATTGGACAGCTGCTGGAGCCGCAATACGCGAGCTTCCCGCGCCTGCGCGAGCGGCGCCGCCAGGTCGCCGGCACGCTCTCCGGCGGCGAGCAGCAGATGCTCGCCATCGCGCGCGCGCTGATGGGCCGGCCCAAGCTGCTGCTGCTCGACGAGCCGTCGATGGGGCTCGCGCCGCTGATGGTGGCGAAGATCTTCGACATCGTGCGCGAGATCGCTCGCAGCGGCGTCACCATCCTGCTGGTCGAGCAGAATGCGCGCCTCGCGCTCGAGGCGGCGAGCCGCGGCTACGTGATGGAGTCCGGCGCGATCGCGCTCGCCGGCGCGGCGCGGGACCTGCTCGAGAACGCGAAGGTGAGGGAAGCCTACTTGGGCGAAGGCGCGGGCTGAGCTAAATCCGCCTGCGTGGTGAAGCTGTCGGCGTAGAACTCGTCTTCCGGTAAACGGCACTGCGAGACGAAGTCGCGCCGGGCGCTGTCGACCATGATCGGCACGCCGCAGGCGTAGACCTGATGGCCCGAGAGGTCGGGAAAGTCCTGCATCACCGCGCGGTGGACGAAGCCGGTGCGACCGCTCCAGTTGTCCTCCGGCAGCGCGTCGGAGACGACCGGCACGTACTTGATCGGCCAGCTCTTCGCCATCTCGTCCATGTAGAGATCTCTCGGACGGCGCCCGCCCCAGTAGAGCGTCATCGGCCGCGCCACGCCCTTGTGCAGGGCGCTCTCGACGATCGATTTGATCGGCGCGAAGCCGGTGCCAGAGGCGACGAAGACTGCCGGCTTCTGGCTGTCCTCGCGGAGGAAAAAGGTGCCGAGCGGGCCCTCGAAGCGCAGGATGTCGCGCTCCTTCATCTTGCCGAAGACGTGGTCGGTGAACTGGCCGCCGGCGACGTGGCGCACGTGCAGCTCGACCAGGCCGTCGGTATGCGGCGCGTTGCCCATCGAGAAGCTGCGCCGCGAGCCGTCCTTCAGCAGGAACTCGAGGTATTGCCCGGCGAGGAACTGCAGCCGCTCGTTCGCCGGCAGCTTGAGCCCGAGCACCATCACGTCATCGGCGAGCCGCCGCAGTGTCTGCACGCGACAGGGCAGCGTCTTGATCTGGATGTCCTTCGCCGCGCCGACGGTGCGCGCTTCGATGACGACGTCGCCGAGCGGCCTCGCCTGGCAGAACAGCGCCTTGCCCTGCGCCCGCTCGTCGTCGGTCAGCGCCTTCTTCTGGTAGACGCCATAGTCCACCTCGCCGGCGAGGACCTTCCCCTTGCAGGTGCCGCAGGCGCCGTTGCGGCAGCCGTAGGGCAGCACGAAGTGCTGGCGCAGCGCCGCCGTAAGGATCGACTCGCCTTCCTCGACCTGGAACTCGTGCCCGCTCGGCTGCAGGGTGACTTTGCGCATGTCTACAATAGATCAGATGAAACGGCTGCTCATTGCCGGCTTCGGCGACATCGCACGGCGCGCGGCGCCTCTGCTCGGCGCGCGCTTCGAAATCGTGCGCGGCGCCCGGCGCGACGGGTTCGATCTCGACCGCGCGGAAACCCTCGTCTTTGGCGGGGTCGACGCCGTGCTGCATCTCGCGCCGCCGCCGGCCATCGGCGACGAGGATCCGAGGACGGCCAACCTGCTCGCCGCGCTCGAAAGGCAGCGCATTCTACCGGCGCGGGTGGTCTACGTCAGCACGAGCGGCGTGTACGGCGACTGCGGCGGCGCGCTCATCGATGAAGCGCGACCCGTGTCGCCGCAGACCGCGCGGGCGCGCCGCCGCGTCGACGCCGAGCGGCGCCTTGCACTATGGTGCAGCCCGCGCTCGATTCCGCTCGTCATGCTCCGCGTGCCCGGCCTCTACGCCGCCGACCGGCTGCCGCTCGAGCGGCTGCGCGCCGGCACGCCCGCGCTGCGGCGGGAAGACGACGTCTTCACCAACCACCTCCACGCCGACGACCTCGCCGCGGTTGCCGCGCGCGCGCTCGAGGAGGATGCGCCGCCGGGCACCTACAACGCTGCCGACGACAGCGAGATCCGTATGGGCGATTGGCTCGATCTGATCGCGGATGCGGCCGGGCTGCCGCGGCCCCCGCGCCTGCCGCGCGACGAGGTGAAGGCTCGCGTCCCGCCCGAGCTGTATTCGTTCATGAGCGAGTCGCGCCGCCTCGACAATACCCGCCTCAAGCGCGTGCTCGGCGTGCGCCTGCGCCATCCCACGGTCTATGAAGGACTGAAGCATGAGCATGCTCTTGGTGTTGACTAACCTGCCCGACCGCGCCGCCGCCGAGCGGCTTGCCGACCTGGTGATCGAGAAGAAGCTCGCCGCCTGCGTCAACATCCTCGCGCCCTGCCGCTCGGTCTACCGCTGGAAAGGCGCGGTGCAGCACGACGAGGAGCACCCTGTGCTCGTCAAGACCACCACCGAGCGCTACCCGGAGCTCGAAAAAGCCCTGCGCGCCGGCCACCCGTACGAACTCCCGGAGATTATTGCGGTCCCAGTCGAGCGCGGGCTGCCTGCGTACCTCGACTGGGTGGCCGCGGAGACCAAGTGAAAAGACTCCTGCTTTCGCTGTTATTGCTGGTGTGCGCGCCGGCGCTGGCCCAGCTCAAGCTCGGCGGCTCGGTCGACGACCTGCTGCCGCCCGAGAAGGCCTTCCATTTCTCCGCCCGCGCGCTCGACGACGGCGCGGTGGAAGTGCGCTTCGCCATCGCGCCGGGCTACTACATGTACCGCGAGCGGTTCCGCTTCGAGGCGCAGGGCGCGCGCCTCGGCAAGCCCGAATTTCCCGCCGGCATTCCGCACAAGGACGAGTTCTTCGGCGAGTCGCAGGTCTACCGCAAGGAAGTGAGCGTGCGGATCCCGGTGGAAGCGAGCGGTGCGTTCGATCTCAAAGTGACCTCCCAGGGCTGCGCCGACGCCGGCGTCTGCTATATCCCGATGGACTCGAAGGCGACGCTGCAGCTCGCCTCGGCCGGCGGCGGCGTCGGACTGTCGAATCTTTCAATCTACGCCAGCGACGTGAGCATCGCGCAGCTCTTCCAGGGGAATCTGCTGTTCGTGCTGGGCGGTTTCCTGGTCTTCGGGCTGCTGCTCGCCTTCACGCCGTGCGTGCTGCCGATGATTCCGATCCTGTCGGGCATCATCGCGGGCGAGGGACGCGCACTGAGCAAGTCGCGCGCGCTCTCGCTGTCGGCGGCGTACGTGCTCGGCATGGCCGTCGCCTACGCAGCGGCCGGCGTGGCCGCCGCGTACTCCGGCTCGCTGCTCGCCGCGGCGCTGCAGAACGCCTGGGTGCTCGGCGGCTTCGCACTCGTCTTCGTCGCCTTGGCGCTGTCGATGTTCGGGCTCTACGACCTGCAGCTGCCGGGCTTTCTCCACCAGCGGCTCGACGAAGTGCAGCGCCGGCTGCCCGGCGGACGCGTCGCTTCGGTCGCCGGCATGGGCGCGCTCTCGGCTGTGATCGTCAGCCCCTGCGTCGCCGCACCGCTCGCCGGCGCGCTGCTCTACATCGCGCAGACGCGCAACGTCGCCCTCGGCGGTGCCGCGCTCTTCACCATGGCGCTCGGCATGGGCATGCCGCTGCTCGTAGTGGGCGTTTCCGAGGGCGCGCTCCTGCCGAAGTCCGGCCCGTGGTTGAACCGGGTGAAGCAGGTCTTTGGCGTGCTGCTTCTCGCGGTCGCGGCGTGGATCGTGTCGCCGCTTTTCCTGAGCGCCAGGGGCGACACCAAGTTCGAACGCATCGGCAGCGTCGCCGAGCTCGACGCGAAGCTCGCCCGCGCCGGCAAGCCGGCCATGCTCGACTTCTACGCCGACTGGTGCGTCTCGTGCCGGGAGATGGAGGCTTTCACCTTCAGCGAACCGCGCGTGAAGGCGGAGCTCGACAAGATGCTGCTGCTGCAGGTGGACGTCACCGCGAATACCGACGAGCACAAGGCGCTGCTCAAGCGCTTCTCGCTCTTCGGGCCGCCGGGGATCATCTTCTTCGACGCGCAGGGCCGCGAGATTCCGGGCCTGCGGGTGATCGGCTACCAGAACGCCGAGCGCTTCCTCAGGAGCCTTTCGCGCGCCCAGGGGAACTGAGCGCCTTCGCCGCCTCGAGCGCGAAGTAGGTCAGGATGCCGTCTGCGCCGGCGCGCTTGAAGGCGACCAGCGATTCCATCACGCACGATTCCGGCAGCCAGCCGTTGGCTATCGCGCCGCGCAGCATCGAGTATTCGCCCGAGACCTGGTAGACGTAGGTAGGCGCCTTGAACTCGTCCTTCACGCGGCGCAGGACGTCGAGGTACGGCAATCCAGGCTTCACCATCACCATGTCGGCGCCCTCGGCGAGATCGAGGCCCACTTCCCAGAGCGCCTCGTCGGCATTGGCCGGATCCATCTGGTAGGTCTTCTTGTCGCCCTTGCCGAGATTCTTCGCCGAGCCGACCGCGTCGCGGAACGGTCCGTAGAACCCCGACGCGTACTTCGCGGAGTACGCCATGATCTTGGTGTGGATGTGGCCCGCCTTCTCGAGCGCCGCGCGGATGCGGCCGATGCGGCCGTCCATCATGTCGGAGGGCGCGACGATGTCGACGCCCGCCTCGGCCTGCGTGAGCGCCTGGCGCACGAGCACGTCGAGCGTGACGTCGTTCAGGATGTAGCCGTCGCGATCGATCACGCCGTCCTGGCCGTGGCTCGTGTAGGGATCGAGCGCGACGTCGGCCATGATGCCGAGCTCCGGAAAGCGCTTCTTCAGCGCGGCGGCCGCGCGCGGCACCAGGCCGCGCGGGTTGAAGGCCTCTTTTCCGTCGACGGTCTTCAGGCGCGGCTCGATCACCGGAAACAGCGCGAGCACGGGAACGCGCAGCTTCACGCACTGCTCGGCGACGGGCAGCAGCTTGTCTAAGGTCATGCGCTCGACGCCGGGCATCGAGGCCACTTTCTCGGTGCGGGATTTGCCGTCGAGCACGAACACCGGATAGATCAGATCGTCGGTCGTGAGGACGTGCTCGCGCATCAGCCGTCGCGAGAACTCGTCGCGCCGCATGCGGCGCATGCGTACCGCAGGGAACTGCCCGTAGACCTTCATGGCGCCAAGGGTATTACGTTTCGAATGGTGATTCCCAATCCGGGCGGGCGGGAACTTTCGCCGGGGGAGGCGAATCTTACCTGCAGACGAGTTGATCGTCTCCCGCTTCTCCTCCCTGAGCGGGTTGCCTTAATCCCAAAAAGTTAAGGCGCTTCCGCCCCCGGTTTATATCCCCTTTACCGGGGGCCTTTTATTCTGCGGGACCTGCTTGCAACCAGCTTGTCAGCAGGTCCCGCGCTTCGTCCACTCCCTGTCGCGTAACGCTCGAAAACAGCTGCACATGCGTCCATAGCGGGGCCGCTTTTTTCTCCGCCGCCCGCTGCTCCGCGCGCGACAACTTGTCGGCCTTCGAGAGGAGGACCAGCACGCGGCGCGGCCCGAGCCAGTCGAGGAGCTGCGCGTCAAGGTCGGTCCCCGGGTGCCGCGCATCCATGAGCACTACCACCGCAGCGGGCTCGCGCGATTCGAGGTAGGCGCCGACCAGCTTCTTCCAGTGCTCGCGCATCGGCAGCGGGACTCGCGCATAGCCGTAGCCGGGCAGATCGACCAGGCGCGCTCCGTCCGCGAGCTCGTAGAAGTTGATCGTTTGCGTGCGGCCGGGCGTCTTGCTCGTGCGCGCCAGCCCTTTCCGCCCCAGAAGGGCGTTGATCGCGCTCGACTTGCCGACGTTGGAGCGACCGGCGAATACCAGCTCCGCCGGGCCTGCCGGCGGGAGATCGGCCGGGTTGCCGGCGGCGAATAAAAACCGTGCTTGGGCGAAGGGCTTCATCCGTGGGGCGAAAATTCTAATAAAATCGCGCCTTTCGAGAACGCAGGGGGGCGGGGGAATGATCCAGGGATGCGCATTAGCCGTTGGTCTGATCATGGCATCGGCCCCGGCTCTTGCCCAGAACGCCGCCAAGGCGCAGGGCATCGCAAATCAGGTCTGCGCGGCCTGCCACGCGGCGGACGGCAACAGCATTGGCCCGGCCAATCCGAAGATCGCGGGCCAGCACCCCGAGTATCTCAACAAGCAGCTTGCCGATTTCAAAGCGCAGGGCGGCAAGAAGGCGGCGCGCGAGAATCCGATCATGAGTGGCATGGTGGCGAACCTCTCCGCCGACGACATGAAGGGCCTCGCGGCCTATTTCTCGACGCAGAAGCTGAAGCCGGCGGCCGCTACGGACAAGGACCTCGCCGCGGCCGGCCGGAAGATCTGGCGCGGCGGGAATCTGCAGACCGGCGTGCCGGCCTGCGGCGGCTGCCACGGTCCCACGGGCGCCGGCATTCCGGCGCAGTATCCGCGCGTCGCCGGGCAGTTCGCCGAATACCTGGCCGTGCAGCTGCACGCATTCAAGGACGGCGCGCGCGGCAACGACCCGAACGGCATGATGCGCGGGGTCGCAGGCCGGATGAGCGAGCGTGAGATCCGCGCGGTTGCCGAGTACGCGGCCGGCTTGCGCTAGTCGATTGAAATAATTCGCCACTGGGCTTGTTAGCCGATAGGTTTTCCAACCGAGGAGATTGGTTCAATGAGAAAAGCTCTCATCGCGACAGGCGCAGTACTCGCGCTCGCCGCCCCACTGAGCGTGTTTGCCCAAGCGAAGCCTGAGCAGCTCGTCAAGCAGCGCCAGGCCGCCATGACTCTGCAGGGCAAGTATTTCGGTCCGATTGCCGGCATGGCCCAAGGCAAGATCCCTTACAACGCCGACGTGGTGGCGCGCAACGCGACCTACCTCGAGAACCTCTCCCAGATGCCGTGGGACGGTTTCAACGAGAGCACGAAGGATGTGAAGTCGAACGCCCTGCCCGCAGTCTGGTCGGAGCCGTCGAAGTTCCAGGAAGCGGCGGACCGGCTGCAGGCCGAGACGGTGAAGCTCGCCACCGCGGCGCGCGCGAAGGACGAAGCTGGCGTGAAGGCGCAGTTCGGCGCCGTCGGCAAGGCCTGCGGAGCTTGCCACGACAACTTCCGCCAGAAGCAATAGCGGAGCGTCGTTGTCGCTTCGAAAAAGCCCCGCTGCGGCGGGGCTTTTGTTTCTGGGACTTCTCCTCGCCGGCGGGGCGCTCGCACAGGGCGACGCCAAGCGCGGGGAGTATCTCGCCAAGGCCGGCGGCTGCATCGGCTGCCATACGCAGGAGACGAAGGACCCGAAAGACGCGGTCCCGTTCGCCGGCGGCCGCGCGCTCAAGACGCCGTTCGGCACGTTCTACGGTCCCAACATCACTCCGCATCCCACGGCAGGCATCGGCAAGTGGACCGAGGCAGGCTTCATGCGCGCCGTGCGCGAGGGCCGGCGTCCCGACGGGTCGAACTATTTTCCGGCGTTTCCGTACGCCTCGTTCACGCATATCACCGACAGCGACTTGCGCGACCTGTGGGCCTACCTGCGCACGCTGCCGCCGAGCGGACGCGCCAGCCAGGAGCACGAGCTCGGATTCCTCTATCGCTGGCGCATCGGCGTCAGTTTTTGGAAGTGGCTCTATTTCGAGCCGGGGCCGATTCCGGCCGACCCCAAGCAATCGGCGCAGGTGAACCGCGGCGCCTACCTCGTCACCGCGCTCGGGCACTGCGGCGAGTGCCATACCCCGCGCACCGCCCTCGGGGGGATGAAGCAATCACGCTTCCTCGCCGGGACCGCCAAGGGTCCCGAGGGCAAGGCGGTAGCCAACATTACGCCGACCCGGCTGAAGAAATGGAGCGATGCGGAGATCCGCGACTTCCTGCAGACCGGCATGACCTCGGACGGCGACGTGACCTCCGAGACCATGGGCGAGGTGGTCCGCAACACCACCAGCCAGCTGACCCCCGAGGACCTGGCCGCCCTGATTGCCTACCTGCGTACCGTCCCGGCGGTCGAGGACGAAAAGAAGCCCGACGAAAAGAAACGCTGACGTTCTCTGACGGAATAGCGCTCGCGGTAGACTTGTTATCCGGATGAACGAAGCCGAGCGTATGGTGGAGTTGATCCCGCGGTTGCGGCGCTATGCGCGTGCGCTCGTGGGGGACCGTGCAGCGGCAGACGACCTCGTGCAGGACACGCTCGAGCGTGCCTGGGCGAAGCTGCATCTGTACCGCCGCGGCACCGACCTGCGCGCTTGGCTCTTCACAGTCATGCACAACGTACACGTCAACAAAGTGCGAGCAGCCCGCGCCACCGACCCCCTAGACGAGGGGATGCCCGAGCTCGCGCTGCGCGCGCCGCAGGGCGACGCACTGGTGGTGCGCGATCTCGACCGCTCGATCTCGAGGCTGCCGGCGGAGCAGCGCTCGGTGCTGCTGCTCGTCACGCTCGAGGACATGAGCTACGACGAGGTGGCGCGGACGCTCGGCATTCCGATCGGCACGGTGATGTCGCGCCTTTCGCGCGCGAGGGAGAAGCTGCGTGCCATGATGCTCGGCGCGCCCGCGCCGGCGAAGCTGAAGGTCGTGAAGTAGACGATGAGCGACGACAACACTACCGATTCCGAGCTGCAGGCCTACGCCGACGGGCGCCTGTCGGGCGAGCGCGCGCGCGCAGTCGAGGCGTGGCTCGTCGCTCGGCCCGACGACGCCGAGCGGATTCAGAGCTACCGCCGTCTCGGCGAGGAGCTGCGCCGCGCCTACGACCCGGTGCTCGACGAGCCGCTGCCGGCTTGGCTCGGCGGAGCGCGCACGTCGCGGCGGCGCTGGAATCTGGTCGCGCGCGTCGCGAGCTGGTTTTTCCTCGGCGCGGCGCTCGGCGCGGTCGGCGGCTGGTACGTGCGCGATTCGCGCTTGGTGTCGGCTTCGCGCGGCGACGCGGCTACGGTGATGGCCTACCGGGCGGCGATCGCGCACGCGGTCTATTCGCCCGAGGTGCGCCATCCGGTCGAGGTCGGCGCCGACCAGGAAGCGCATCTCGTGGCGTGGCTCTCCAAGCGGCTCGGCACGCAGTTGCGCGCGCCCAAGCTCGACTCGATCGGCTACAGCCTCGTCGGCGGCCGTTTGCTGCCCGGCGACAGCGGCCCGGTCGCGCACTTCATGTACCAGAGCGACAAGGGCTCGCGCATCACGCTGTACGTCCGCTCCGACATGACCGGCAACCGCGAGACCGCGTTCCGTTACGCGCGCGAGGGCAACGTCGGCGTGTTCTATTGGATCGACAACAAGACCGGCTATGCCATCTCTTCGGGCGACCTCACGAAGGATGCGCTGTTCGCGGTCGCCAACGCCGCCTATCAGCAGCTGAATCCTCCCTAGGCCACCGCCGCACCTCGCTGGTGCGGGCAAGCCGGGACGTGCACCGGGCTTGCGAACGTCGTGACCGGGCCTCAATCCGAGACCAGTAAAAACCGACGCTTAGCCGCTGGCACGGTTGGTGCACCGTGAGGGCCGTCCATTTGCTTAAGGAGGCAACACGATGCGCCGCGATGCCGAGAGCGCGATCAGCGCGCTGATGAAGCCGATGAAACGCGAGGACGTGACCGACCTGATCGCCTTCCGCAAGATGAAGAAAGGGGTCAAGTGGGTGGAGGTGGCGAAAAAGGTCGGCCAGTCGAAGGAGTGGACGACCGCCGCCTGCCTCGGTCAGATGCAGATGACCAGGAAACAGGCCGAGACCGTGGGCAAGATCTTCGACCTGCCCGAGGAAGCGGTGCTGCTGCTGCAGGCGGTGCCGTACAAGGGCTCGCTGCCGAGCGCGGTGCCGACCGATCCGGTGATCTACCGCTGGTACGAGATCGTCAACGTCTACGGCACCACCATCAAGGAGCTGATCCACGAAGAGTTCGGCGACGGCATCATGAGCGCCATCGACTTCTCGATTGACATCGCGCGCGAACCGCACGAGAAGGGCGACCGCGTGCACGTCGAGATGTCGGGCAAGTTCCTGCCTTACAAGACCTACTAGTCCTTTTTCGGCGCGACCGAGGCGTTGAGCGCGCTGGCCAGGGCAGCCTCGCCGCTGACGAGCGCGCTCCACGCGAGCTCCAGCCCGTTGCGCTTGCCTTTCGGCACGAGCTTGAGGCCCTGCGGGTCGATGGTCAGCATGTACGGCTGTTCGCCGATCTGCACTTCGCGCTTCAGAGCCTTCTCGAGCTTGGTCGCCATGTTCATCCTTTCTGGTAGACGGAAGCGAAGAGCTTGTCCCACTTGACGTGCCGGCCGGTGGGCGCGGGGCGCGCGCCCGCGAATCGCTGGTCGAGGAGCTTCGCGCCGCTGATCTCGTCGGTCTCCGCCCAGCGCCAGCCGGTGGGCGGGGCGGAGTTGCTCTGGCCGGCGACCTGATAGTAGAGCAGCTTGCGCACGCCGTCTTTGACGCCGTAGTCGTGGGGCTCGCCGACTCGCTGGCAGCGCTTGGAGGAAAACTCAACCAGCCTGCGCTCGCCTATCGCGGTGCAGAGCAGCTGGTGCAGCGTCCCGATGGCCGGCATGGAGGTTTGACGGCGCGCGAAAGCGGCGAGTTCTACCGTCCACCGAGCTCGGCGTCTATCTCGCGCAGCTCGTCTTCGGGCGTGACGCTTTTCCTGAGCCGCCGGCCGCAGCGCGTGTACCAGTACTGGGCGTTCGGCAGGTCGCCCTCCTGGCGGTGCAGGACCGCGTGGATCCAGCAGGCGAGCTCGCCTTTTTCGTCCTGCTGGACGATTTCGTGGGCTTCGCGCCATCTCCCCGATTGCGCGTGGGCGATGGCGGTGGCGAGGTCGGTCTTCGAGATCATCTACGCACCGCGCGGAAGAGTTTGACCAGCTCAGGCAGCTGATAGTTTGCATTGAGACCGCTCGGATTGGGCAGTACCCAGACCTTCGCGCCTTCGAACGTGCCGGGCTGCAGGCCGACCGCCGCGCCGCGCAAGGCGAAGGCGTGGCAGTACGCTCCGACGCCGAGGAAAGCGATGGCCCTGGGGCGATGGCGCCGGAGCTTTGCCGCCAGGCGCCTGCGCCCCCCGACGAACTCCGCGGGGGCCAGCTCATCGGCCGTTGCGGTAGCCCGGTTTACGAGGTTCACCACGCCGTAGCCCGCCTCGAGGAGCTGCCGCTGCTCCGAGGGATGAAGCTGGCGCTTCGTGAAACCGGCCTGGTGCAGAGCCGGCCAGAAGCGATTGCCCGGCCGCGCGAAGTGGTGTCCGGTCGCGCCCGAGTAGAGGCCGGGATTGATGCCGCAGAAGAGAACCTGCAGGCGCGGCGCGATCACATCGGGGATCGATTTACCGCGCGCCGCCAACAGATCCGCGGCGCTAGGTCGGCCTGACGATGTAGCCGCCCGATTTTTCGTCCGCTTCAAGCTTGACCAGGCCCTTCTGCTGCGCTTCCTTGAGGAGATCGGCGAAGGCGCGGAAGCCGTAGTACGTCTCGTTGAAGCCGGGGTTCCTTCGCTTGAGCGCCTGCTTCACCATCGAGCCCCAGATCTTCTCGTCGGCGCCGCGCTCGGCGATCAGCGCCTCCAGGGTACCGAGCATGAGGTCGAATGCCTCCTGCTTCTTGTCGCTGCCGTTGCCCTTGTCGGCGCCCGCGCCGGCCGGCGCGGCGTCCTTGCGCTTCTTCGCGGTGCGGCGCTTCTGCTCGTCGGCGCGCACCAGGTCGTCGTAGTAGATGAATTCGTCGCAGTTGTTGATCAGCAGGTCGGAGCTCGAATTCTTTACGCCGACGCCGATCACGGTCTTCGCGTTCTCGCGCAGCTTGGACACGAGCGGCGAGAAGTCCGAGTCGCCGCTGACGATGACGAAAGTGTCGACGTGCTCCTTCGTGTAGCAGAGATCTAGCGCGTCGACCACCATGCGGATGTCGGCCGAGTTCTTGCCCGACATGCGCACGTGCGGGATCTCGATCAGCTCGAAGGCCGCCGCGTGCATGGTGGCCTTGAACTCCTTGTAGCGCTCCCAGTCGCAGTATGCCTTCTTCACCACGATCGAGCCCTTGGCGAGCAGGCGCTCAAGTACCTTCTCCATGTCGAACTGGGCGTACTTCGCCTCGCGCACGCCGAGCGCGACGTTCTCGAAGTCGCAGAAGACGGCGAGGTTACGCGCTTCGGGGTTGGCCGGCATGGGGGGCGGTCTCCTCGAGCTGGCCCGGCTTGCGATTGAACCAGGCCTGCAGGCGCTCGAAGTACAAGTAGATGACCGGCGTGATGAAGAGGGTGAGCACCTGCGACAGTAGCAGACCACCGACCACAGCGAGGCCAAGCGGCATGCGCGCGCCGCCGCCGGCGCCGAAGCCGATGGCGATCGGCAGGCTGCCCATCAGCGCCGCCATGGTGGTCATCATGATCGGGCGGAAACGGATCACGCCGGCCTGGACGATCGCCTGCTCGGACGCCATGTTGTCCTTGCGCTGCGCCTCGATGGCGAAGTCGATCATCATGATCGCGTTCTTCTTGACGATGCCGACCAGCATGATGATGCCGACGAAGGCATACATGTTGAGCTCGACCGGGAAACCCATCTTGCTGAACGCCATGATGGTCAGCAGCGCGCCCAGGCCCGCGGTCGGCAGGCCGGCGAGGATGGTGAGCGGATGGATGAAGCTCTCGTACAGGATGCCGAGCACGAGGTAGATCACCAGCACCGACAGCAGGACCAGGAGGCCCATGCCCTGCAGCGAACTCTGGAACGCCTGCGCCGTGCCGGAGAAGGTGCCGGTGAGAGTTGCCGGCACCTGCAGTTCGCGCATCGCCACGTTGACCTCGGCGATCGCCTGCGACAGCGCCACGCCATCGCGCATGTCGAACGAGTAGGTGACCGAGGTGAGCTGGCCGAGGTGCGTGACCTGCAGCGGGCCGACACCCGGCGCGAGCTTCGCCACCGCGTTGAGCGGCACCAGCGCGCCGCCGTTCGAGCGCACGTAGAGCATCTGCAGCGCCGTCGGGTCGGTCTGGTAGCGCGGATCGAGCTCGAGGATCACCCAGAACTGATTGGTCGCGGTATAGATGGTCGACACCTGGCGCGCGCCGTAGGCGTTGTTCAGTGCCATTTCGACGCTCGCCGCCGAGATACCGAGCGCCGAGGCCTTCTCCCGATCGATCTCGACGGTGACCTGCGGACGCGTGATCTGCAGGTCGCTGGTGACGTCTGTCAGGCCGGGTAGGGAACGCAGCTTCTGCTCGATGATCGGGGCCCAGTGGTAGAGCTCGTCGGTGCTCGCGCTGCGCATCACGTACTGGTAGGG